>JANLRZ010000050.1:0-14027 GCA_031362155.1 Acidimicrobiia bacterium
CCCTGCTTGCCCTTCAACATGTCCGAGAGGCTCTTGAGCGCGCGGTTGCCCGGGCCCGTGACCGGACGCCCACGGCGACCGTTGTCGAACAACGCGTCGACGGCCTCCTGGAGCATCCGCTTCTCGTTGTTGATGATGATCTCGGGAGCACCGAGGTCGAGGAGTCGCTTCAACCGGTTGTTCCGGTTGATGACCCGGCGGTAGAGGTCGTTGAGGTCCGAGGTCGCGAACCGGCCACCGTCGAGCTGCACCATCGGGCGCAGGTCGGGCGGGATGACCGGGACGGCGCGCAGCACCATGCCCATCGGCGAGTTGATCTGGCGGCCCGCGTCGTTCTTGCGGTTGAACGCCGAGATCACCTTCAGGCGCTTGATGGCCTTCGCCTTACGCTGACCCTTGGCGGTGAGGATGACTTCTTTCAGCTCGACCTCTTCGGCTGAGAGGTCCAGACGCGAGATGAGGTCTTCGACCGCCTCCGCGCCCATGCCGCCGGCGAAGTAGTCCGACCACCGGGCCCGGATCTCACGCCAGACCCGCTCGTCGTCGATGAGCTGCTTCGGCTTCATCGTGCGCATCGCGTCGTAGACCGACTTCAGGAAGTCGAGGTCGAACTGCGCGCGCTCACGGATCTCCTCGATCTCCTTGTCGGAGCCCTTGCGGAGCTTGTCCATGTCGGCCTTGCGGCCGCCTTCGCCCTCACTCGTCGCGAGGTCGGCTTCGAGTTCCTGGAACCGCTTCTCGATCTCGAGGTCGCGGCGCTTCTCCTCGTCGCCCATCTCGGCCTTGATCTCGGCTTCGATCTCGGGCAGGTCGGTGTGGAGCTTCTCGACGTCGACCCAGGTGATCAGGTGCGCGGCGAAGTAGATGACCTTCTCGAGGCTCTTCGGCGCGATGTCGAGCAAGTACCCCAACCGGCTCGGGACACCCTTGAAGTACCAGATGTGGGTGACCGGCGCGGCCAACTCGATGTGGCCCATCCGCTCGCGACGAACCTTCGAGCGGGTGACCTCGACGCCACACCGCTCGCAGATGATCCCCTTGAAGCGCACGCGCTTGTACTTGCCGCAGTAGCACTCCCAGTCCTTGGTCGGACCGAAGATCTTCTCGCAGAACAAGCCGTCCTTCTCGGGCTTGAGCGTGCGGTAGTTGATCGTCTCGGGCTTCTTGACCTCGCCGTTGGACCAGGTACGAATCTGGTCGGCGGTCGCGAGTGAGATGGAGAGCCGTGCGGAGTCGTTGACGTCGAGCACCTGTTGCCTCTTCTCTGTGCTTCTCGGGTTACTGCGTGCGGGGGCGTTCGGAGTTCAGGGTGGTCGTGATCAGGGCATGCTGGCGTTGCGGCGAGCTTCGTCCTCTTCGTCCGTGCCCCGTTCGGGCCGGCTGAGGTCGATCCCCAACGCTTCGGTGGTCCGGAAGGCGTCCTCGTCGAGTTCTCGGATCACGATCTCCGCGCCGTCCTCGTCGATGACCTTCACGTCCAGACACAATGCCTGCATCTCCTTGATGAGCACCTTGAAGCTCTCGGGGATGCCGGGTTCGGGGATGTTCTCGCCCTTGACGATCGCCTCGTAGACCTTGACTCGGCCGAGCACGTCGTCGGACTTGATGGTGAGAATCTCCTGGAGGGCATAGCTCGCGCCGTAGGCCTCGAGGGCCCACACCTCCATCTCCCCGAAGCGCTGACCACCGAACTGCGCCTTCCCACCCAGCGGCTGCTGGGTGATCATCGAGTACGGGCCCGTCGAACGAGCGTGGATCTTGTCGTCGACGAGGTGGCTCAGCTTCAGGATGTACATGTACCCGACGGTCACCGGGCTGTCGTAGGGCTCACCCGTACGGCCGTCGTAGAGCGTGGCCTTGCCGTCGGTGTTGACGAGTCGCTGACCGTCGGCACCGTCGGGGTTCAGGTTGGCGAACAGGTTCTGGATCGTTCCCTGCTTGCCGGCCGCGTCGACTTCGTCCCACTGCGCACCGTCGAACACCGGCGTGTTCACCCACACCGCGGGCTCGGTGATCGGACGGGTCTTGCGGGGGCTGACCGGCGCCACGCGCTGGCCTTCCCAGCCGTGCCGGGCCGCGTAGCCGAGGTGGCTTTCGAGCACCTGGCCGACGTTCATACGGCTGGGAACACCGAGCGGGTTGAGCACGATGTCGACGGGCGTCCCGTCGGCAAGGTGAGGCATGTCCTCGACCGGGAGGATCTTCGAGATGACACCCTTGTTGCCGTGGCGTCCGGCGAGCTTGTCGCCCTCGCTGATCTTGCGCTTCTGGCCGACATACACCCGGACCAGCTGATTCACACCCGGCGGCAGCTCGTCGCCGTCGTCGCGGCTGAACACCCGGACGTCGATGACCTTGCCGGTCTCGCCGTGGGGAACCTTCAGCGACGTGTCACGAACCTCGCGCGCCTTCTCACCGAAAATGGCGCGCAGGAGGCGCTCTTCGGGCGTGAGCTCGGTCTCACCCTTCGGCGTGACCTTGCCGACGAGCACATCGCCGGGGCCGACCTCGGCACCGACGCGGATGATGCCGCGCTCGTCGAGGTCCTTCAGGATGTCCTCGGAGAGGTTCGGGATGTCCCGCGTGATCTCCTCGGCGCCGAGCTTGGTGTCGCGGGCGTCGATCTCGTGCTCTTCGATGTGGATCGAGGTGAGCACGTCGTCACGGACGAGCCGCTCCGACAACACGATCGCGTCCTCGAAGTTGTGACCCTTCCACGGCACGAACGCCACGAGCAGGTTCTTGCCCAGTGCGAGTTCACCCTGGTGGGTCGACGGTCCGTCGGCGAGCACGTCGCCTTCGACGACCTGGTCACCGGTCGAGACCAACGCCTTCTGGTTGATGCACGTGCCCTGGTTCGAGCGACGGAACTTCGAGAGGCGGTAGGTCACCGGCTTGGCGACGTGGTTGTACGACACCGTGATCGAGGAACCCGACACGTCGGTGACGACACCGTCACCCTCGGCGACGAACAACTCGCCGGCGTCGTGCGCGGCACGGGCCTCGACACCGGTACCGATGTAGGGAGCCTCGGGACGCAGCGTCGGCACGGCCTGGCGCTGCATGTTGGCGCCCATCAAGGCACGGTTGGCATCGTCGTGCTCGAGGAACGGGATCAGCGCCGTCGCGATGGAGACCATCTGTTTCGGCGAGACGTCCATGTAGTGGACCTCGTGCGGGTCGACGTAGGCGACCTCACCCCGACCGGCGCGTACGAGCACCTTGTCGGTCGTGAACTTGCCGTTGTCGTCGATGACCGCGTTCGCCTGGGCGATGATGTGGCGGTCCTCGTCGTCGGCCGCGAGGTAGTGGATCGTGTCGGTGACCACACCGTTCTTGACCAGCCGGTACGGGGTCTCGATGAAGCCGAACCGGTTGATCCGCGCGTAGCAGGAGAGGTAGCCGATCAGACCGATGTTCGGACCTTCCGGCGTCTCGATCGGACACATCCGGCCGTAGTGGCTCGGGTGCACGTCTCGGACTTCGAAGCCCGCACGCTCACGCGACAGACCACCCGGGCCGAGGGCCGAGAGACGCCGCTTGTGCGTCAGGCCCGCGAGCGGGTTGGTCTGGTCCATGAACTGGCTGAGCTGGCTGGAGCCGAAGAACTCCTTGATCGCAGCGACGACCGGGCGGATGTTGATCAGGGTCTGGGGCGTGATCGCCTCGACGTCCTGAGTCGTCATCCGCTCGCGCACGACCCGCTCCATGCGGGAGAGGCCGACGCGGACCTGGTTCATGATCAGCTCACCGACCGAGCGCACCCGGCGGTTGCCGAAGTGGTCGATGTCGTCGGGGAAGTAATCGTTCGGCTGGTCGTTGGCGTGCAGCTTCACGAGGTAGCTGACGGTCGAGAGGATGTCGGCGCGCGACATCGTGTACTCGACAACACCCTTGTCCGGGTCGGCGTTGGGGACCGGGATGTCGAGGCGCTTCAGCGTCTTCGCGACCTTCGCGTATTCGTCGACGAGCTTCTTCGAGACCTTGTGCCGACCGACCTTGGCCATGTCGTAGCGCTTGGGGTTGAAGAAGAGGTTCTCGATGAGGCTGCGGGCGCTGTCAGGCGTGGGCGGCTCGCCCGGGCGCAGCTTGCGGTAGATGTCGATGAACGCGGCATCGGCCGACTCGGTGTTGTCCTTGTCGAGCGTGTTGCGCATCGAGTCGTAGGGGCGACCCTGCGGGTCGAGGATCAGGTTGAGCAGTTCTTCTTCGGTCTCGCCGAAGCCGAGGGCCTTCAACAGGATCGTGACCGGCTGCTTGCGCTTCCGGTCGATGCGGACGTAGACGACGCCCTTCTTGTCGACCTCGAACTCGAGCCATGCGCCCCGGCCCGGGATCATCTTGGCGCTGACGATGTCCTTCTCCGGCGAGGTCTTGTCGGGAGTGACCGCGAAGTACACGCCCGGCGACCGCACGAGCTGGCTCACGACGATCCGCTCGGTGCCGTTGATGATGAAGGTGCCGCGCGCCGTCATCATGGGGAAGTCCCCCATGAACACGGTCTGCTCCTTGATCTCACCGGTGCCCGCGTTCATGAACCGTGCGGTCACGAACAGCGGACGAGCGAAGGTCATGTCCCGCTCGCGGCACTCGTCTTCGGAGTGCTTCGGCGGGTCGAAGACGTGATCGGACAGCTCGAGCTTGAGCTGACCGGTGAAGTCCTCGATCGGCGAGATGTCACGGAGGACTTCGGCGATTCCTTGATCCAGGAACCACTGGAAGGACTCACGCTGTACCGCGATGAGGTCGGGTAGGGCCAGCACTTCACGTAGCTGACCGAAGGAGAATCGTTCCCGGGACGCGAGACGAGTCAACGCAACTCCTCGAAGTTGAGGGACGTGTGCGGGCGCGCGCGTGCCAGCACCAGGGAATTGCAGGGGTGGTACGGGCGAATCAACACGGCTTCCGGGATGGTATACCCCGGGCGCGCACTCCTGCAAGCGCAGGCCAACCCAGGCGGTCACCCCATTGGGGTGCCGCCTCGGACCGGGGCAGGATACAAACCCACCCCGGCAAGGTCAAGGATTGGCACGAACTGGACAGGCCGCCACCCCTGCGGGGCGACTACTTGAGTTCGACGGTGGCGCCGGCGCCCTCGAGGGCCGCCTTTGCCTTCTCCGCGTCTTCCTTCGTGGCCTTTTCGAGGACCGGCTTCGGCGCCGAGTCGACGAGCTCCTTCGCTTCTTTCAGCCCGAGGCTGGTCAGCGAACGAACTTCCTTGATGACCTGGATCTTCTTGTCGCCGGCCGCGGCGAGGATGACGTCGAACTCGTCCTTCTCCTCGGCTGCCTCGCCGCCACCCGCAGCCGGTGCGGCTGCGGCAGCCACGGCCACCGGAGCTGCGGCGGTCACGCCGAACTCCTCTTCGAAGGCCTTCAGGAAGTCATTGAGCTCCAGGACCGTCATGTTCTTGAAGTGGTCCAGAAGTTCTTCGGTGCTCATCGCCATTTCGATGCTCCTTGGTTTTTTCTCTGCTCGAGATCAGTCGGCGGACGCGGCGGGCGCCGCATCGTCGGGGGTTTCGGTGTCGGGAGTTTCGGCGTCGGGGATTTCGACGTCGGGGGTTTCGGTGTCGGGAGTTTCGGCGTCGGGGATTTCGACGTCGGGGGTTTCGGTGTCGGGGGTTTCGGTGTCGGATTCGGGCGCGCCCTCGGCCGGGGTCTCCTCGGCCGGGGTCTCCTCGGCGGCGGCCTCGGCCGGCGCCTCGGTGCTGGCTTCGGTCGTGGCCTCGGGCTCATCGGCAGGAAGCGCCTCGCCACCCTCGACGCGCTGGTCGATCAGTGCCTTGATGCCGTAGGCCATGTTGCGGGTGAAGGCCTGGAACAAACCAGCCGCCTTGACCATCGGGGCCTGGAACCCGCCGGCGAGTCGGGCGAGGAGTTCTTCACGCGGCGCGACCTCGGCCAGGGCCGAGATGTCACGGGGAACGAGGACCTTGGTGCCCAGCAGCCCGCCCTTGACGATGAGCGCGGCGTTCGCCTTCCCGAAGTCACGCAGCGCCTTCGCCGCGACGACCGCATCGCCCTTGACGAACGTGATCGCCGTGGGACCCTCCAGCATGGGAACGAGGTCGGCCAAGCCGGCCTCTTCCGCCGCCCGGCGGGCCAGGGTGTTCTTGAAGATCTTGAACTCGGCGCCGGCCGGCCGCAGCGCGGCGCGCAGCGCGGCGAGTTCGTGCACCTTGAGCCCGCGGTATTCGGTCAGTACAGCGGCGTCGGCGTCCGCGAGCTTCCCGCGAATCTCGTCGACGACTGCCACCTTCTCAGGTCTGGCCATGTGCCTGGCGTCCTCTCACTCGGTAGAACGGCGCCGCCGACGACACCGAACGGACCCGAGGGGGCCAGCCAGGTTTCGCCTCGTTCGGTGGGCAAGTACCCATTACCGCCCCGGAGGGCGACCGAAGGTCTGCGGCAGAAAATCTTGGAAGGGCGGAAACTTACTCGCTGCCGGTCGAACCCGCCTCATCGAGCTTGGTGCGGCTCGGATCGACCCGAACGCCAGGACCCATCGTGGACGACACACTGATGCCCTTGAGGTAACGGCCCTTCGCCGAGGCCGGCTTCGCCCGCAGGATCTCATCGAGCACGGCCTGGTAGTTCGAAACGAGCGCGTCTTTGGTGAAGCTCGCCTTGCCGAGCGGCACGTGCACGTTGCCGTACCGGTCGGTGCGGTACTCGACCTTGCCGGCTTTGAACTCCGCCACGGCCTTGGCGACATCGGGAGTGACCGTGCCGGTCTTCGGGTTCGGCATGAGACCACGCGGTCCGAGCGACCGACCGAGCTTTCCGACCTGACCCATCAGATCGGGAGTCGCGATCGCGATGTCGAAGTCCATGAACCCGGCCTCGACCCGAGCGACGAGATCCTCGGCACCCACAACGTCGGCGCCGGCCTCTTCGGCCGCGCGAGCGGCGTCACCCTGGGCGAACACGACGACCCGAACGGTCTTGCCCGTTCCCTGGGGCAACGACACCGTGCCGCGCAGCATCTGCTCGGCCTTCCGGGGGTCGACGCCGAGCCGGAATGCGGCCTCGACGGTCTCGTCGAACTTCGCCGGGGCGAGGTTCTTCACCAAATCCAGCGCCTCGACCGGGTCGTAGAGCCGATCCCGGTCGTACCGCTTGGTCGCGTCGGTGTACTTCTTGCCGTGCTTCATTGCATCCGCTCCTTCGAGCTCCCTCGGCTGGTTCCCGTTCCCTGATCGCGAGGTCTTCGATCAGGAGGGCAGTGCGTGTGCGATCAGACGACGTCGAGGCCCATCGACCGCGCCGTGCCCTCGACCTGGGCCATGGCGCCTTCGAGATCGATCGCGTTCAGATCCGGCATCTTCTGCTCGGCGATGGCCTGCACCTGGGCCTTGGTCACCTTGCCGGCCTTGACGATCGGCGTGGTGCCCGAACCCTTTTCGATCCCCGCGGCCTGACGCAGCAAGAACGGCGTCGGCGGGGTCTTGGTGATGAACGTGAACGTACGGTCCTCGTAGATCGAGATCTCAGCCGGGATGATCGAACCCCGCTGGTTCTCGGTCGCGGCGTTGTACGCCTTGCAGAAGTCCATGATGTTGATTCCGTGCGGTCCGAGGGCGGTACCCACGGGCGGCGCCGGGGTTGCCCCACTGGCGGGAATCTGGATCTTGACCACTGCGGCGAGCTTCTTCTTCGCCATCTTTATGACTCCGTTCACTGCGTTGTGTGCACTCCGCAAGCTCCGTGCACGGTGCTCGGAAGTCGCGTTGTTGCTTTGGAAAATCTCACCCGGGTGCCGGGGGGACGTGCCAGTTTGGTCGGTCCGCCTAGAGCTTGGCTACTTGGCCGAACTCGAGTTCGACCGGGGTCTCCCGGCCGAAGATGTTGACCAGCACCTTGAGCTTCGAGCGGTCGACGTCGATCTCGCTGATGGCACCGTTGAAATCGGCGAACGGGCCGGAGGTGACCCGAACCTGCTCGCCCATCTCGTACTCGAGCCGGGGGCGCACCTTCTTCTCCGGTGCGTTGCCCTCGACCTGCTCGCCCTTGCCCAGCCACTCTTCGACTTCGCGACGGGTCAACGGGGTCGGCTTGGCACCACTGCCCACGAATCCAGTGACTCCCGGTGTGTTGCGCACCACGTACCACGACTCGTCGTCGAGCGCGATACGAATGAGCAGATAGCCGGGCCAGACCTTTTTCTGGACCACGACCTTGCGGCCGTTCTTGAACTCGATGACGTCTTCCATCGGGATGACGACCTCGAAGATCTGCTCCTCGACGTTCATCGACCGAACGCGGCTCGCGAGGTTCTGTTTCACCTTGTTCTCGTACCCGGCGTAGGTGTGCACCACGAACCAGCGACCCGGACGGTCGTACGGGCTGATCTCGGCGACATGGTCCTCGTCGTCCTCGTCGAGGTCGACCTCCTCGATCTCACCGTGGGCGGGAAGCGCGATGTCCTCCGCCGCGGTGATCTCGATCGTTTCCTCGGGCTCGGTCGACTCCGCGTCGATCGGCTCCCCGTCGCCGGCGGCGGCGTCGTCGACTTCGGACACCACCGATACCGCCCCTTCGGGGGCCGGTTCGGTCGCGGTGTCAGCGTCCGCGGACGCGAAAGGATCCGGAGTGAAATCGTCTGTAGTCATGGCTCAGTCGTAGAGGAAGAGGACGGCTTTAGCCCAGAGATAGTCCGAGCCGAAGATGAGCGACGTCATCACCACGACGGCGATGAGGACGATGATCGTGGAGTTGATGACTTCGGAACGGCCCGGCCAGGCGACCTTGCGCAGTTCGCCCCGCACTTCACTGAAGAACTGACTCGGGCTCGTGCGGTCTTTCGCCTGGGTCGGTGTCGGCGTACGCCGTTCGGGCGCGCGCGGCTTGTCGCTGCCGGTCTTCTCGGCCATTCGCCGCATCTGTCGATTTTGTTGGTTCACCGCATCGGCCTTCCTGGGACTGTGTCCCGGGCTGGTCTTCTCGGAGCAGGGCAGGAGGGACTCGAACCCCCAACCGCCGGTTTTGGAGACCGGAGCTCTTCCAATTGAGCTACTGCCCTCCGGGCGCGCGGGGGCCGGGCCGACGAGCCTAGCCGAGGGGCTCGTCGAATCTCATGCCGGATGCCGGGAACCTCGTGGCACCGCTCCGGGCCGCAGTCCTTCACCGCGGCTCACCCGGTGACGAGGCGGCGGCGGGTACGCGCGGCCATCACCGCGGCGGTCGCCGCGCCGGCCACTGCGGCACCGCCGAGGGCCGCGCCGGCCACGGCCAACCGCCGGCCGGTCAGGATCGATCGAGCGACTCGACGCTCACCTTCGATGGCCAGCGCATTCAGCGTCTGGGCCAGGCTCCCGGGGGCCGGCTCCAGATAGGTGCTGCGGAGCGCCCCGAGGCCGCGGAGGAGTTTGCGGTATCGCGCCAGCTCGGCCTGGCAACGCAGGTCGGACTCGATGAACTGCCGGGTCCGCTCGTCGAGCTGGATCGTGCCGTCGACCAGGCCGGGAATCAGTTCAGCCACATCCTCATACCGCACGGGCCGACCGTCCTTCGTCGAACACGGTGTCCCGCAGTCGTTTCCGGGCCCGATGGAGTCGCACCTTCGCCGCCGAGACCGAGATCCCGAGCTCATCGGCAATGGCGTCGTGCGGGAGGCCGTAGACGTCACGCAGCACCACGACCGAGCGGAGTTTCGCCGGAAGCTCGTCGACGGCCGCGGCGATCCGTTCGAGATCGAGTGCGGTCTCGGCCATGGCTGCGGGCTGGGCTTCGTGGCGCAACTCGACCGGTTCATATGCCGCGACCAGCGGTTCCGTGCGCAGTCGGCGGCGGCGGGAAAGGTGCGTCGAGGCACAGTTGGCGGTGATGCGGTAGAGCCAGGTGCTCAGTTGTGCGTCGCCACGAAAGGTGCCGATGCCCTTCCACGCTCGCACATACGCGTCCTGCACCACGTCGCGGGCATCCTCTTCATTGCCGGTCAAGCGGACTGCCAGGGTGAAGAGATCGACGTAGGTGCGGCGGACCAAGTCGTCGAAGGCCTCACGGTCGCCGGATCGGGCCGCCTGGATCAGTTCGGTCTCGTCCACCATCAGCGCTCCAGGGAAGGATTGGACCTTCACACGCCCGACGAGGTTACGTCCGGGCGCGGGCTCAGCTGGTGATACGGGCCCGAGCGAGGAGCCCAGGAGCTAGCGGGTCTCTTTGTGCACCGTGTGGCGACGGTCGAAGCGGCAGTATTTCTTCATCTCGATCCGCTCACGGTCGTTGTTCTTGTTCTTCTTGGTGATGTAGTTCCGACGCTTGCACTCTTCGCAGGCGAGGGTCACTTTGGGCCGCTTGTCGGATGCCATTGGATCTCTTCTTTCATCGGCGACCGGACCGTCATCGGCCCTGATCGCTGTTTCGGTGTAGCGGGAGAGGGGATCGAACCCTCGACCTCACGATTATGAGCCGTGCGCTCTGACCAGCTGAGCTATCCCGCCGGGCGCGACACCATTCTGATGCCTGCGGGTCGACGTTGGAGCCGGTGATCATCGATCACCGCCTCGTGATGTCGGAGCCCCCTTACGGATTTGAACCGTAGACCCCTTCCTTACCATGGAAGTGCTCTACCAACTGAGCTAAGGGGGCGAACCGCTCCCGCCCACCAAGGTGGACCGGAGCCCAAGGAGATTAGCAACCCGAGCGCCGTCGGATACCGTCCGGGCGTGCCGATCACTGTTCGACCAGCAAACGCGGCCGATGCCGAGGCCATCCGAGCGATCTACAACGTCGAAGTCGCGGGCTCGACCGTCACGTTCGACCTCGTCCCCCGTTCGCTCGAGGACCAGGTCGCCTGGATTGGTGACCACAGCGGCGGACACCCGGCGATCGTCGCGACCGACGACGACGGGATCGTTGTGGGTTTTGGATCACTTTCACCGTATAAAGAACGCCCTGCGTACTTCACCACGGTGGAGGACTCGGTCTACATCCGCGACGATCAGCGGGGGCGCGGAATCGGCAACCAGTTGCTCTCCGAACTCGTACGCCTCGCCCAGCAGTACGGCTACCACTCGATGATCGCGCGAGTCGTCGGCGGCCACGACGCCTCGATCCGGCTCCATCGGCAGTGCGGCTTCGAGATCGTCGGCACCGAGAAGGAGGTCGGGCGCAAACTCGGACGCTGGCTCGACGTCGTCGTCATGCAGCGCATGCTGTGAGGGCTGCTCGCCCGGCCAGGACCTGCGATTACTTCGCGGCCAGCGTGCTCTCGACTCCGTGACGCAACTGGTCCATTGACGAGTACCCGTCGACCGCTCCGTCGGCTGATTCTCCGACGAGCGTCGCCGTCGCCATACCGGTACCGTCGGGCTGGGCGAGGACCACGCCGTACCCGCCGAGACACGGTTCGATGGTTCCCGTCGCGCCGTCCGGCCGAACGAAGACTCCGATCCGGGCACCGACGGGTGGCGAGTCCAGCACAACACTTAGCCGCTTGAACTGCCTTTCGTCTCCATTCTCGCGCAGCTTCCCGGCCCAGAAGGGAAGCGCCACGACCGTTTCGGAACTAGGTCCGGCTCGGCCGGCGGTGGTCGAGTTGTCGACCTTCACGATCAGACCGACCGCCAGCTGATCGAGCCAGAAGTCAGGCGGTTCGTTCGGGTTCCCCTGTGAGAGAGACACGCGCGAACTTAGGCTCTTCGCGCCCACGACCGTTCCGTCGATGTAGCCCTCACATTGAAAGGCCAGGACGTCTTCAATCGCCCGCGGTGGCTGCAAGTCGATTCTGTCGTAGATCGGCGCGGCGTCGTACGCGTCAACGAACCCCGACACGTCGACCTTGGGAACCACAACGGTCTCGGCAGGCGTCGCGACTCGCGCGGGCCAGCCTTTTCCTTGGGTGGCCCCGGATTCGCCACACCCGACGATGACCAATCCGGCAACAACGACCGCGAAGACGTTCGTCGTAGAAAGTCCCATCGACTGCCACCACCCTTTCACGAGTCGGCACCATTGATGTGCGAAACATGGTGACTGCTGTATGAGTAGTAAAGCGGGCTCTGCATCGGCAAGCTGATCCGATTCGAGGCTCGCGAGCCGCTCCAGCTCAACGGGTTCTCCGAAACGGTCCACTGTTTCGACGTCGCACTCTGAGCGAGGAACGAGCGACGCGGGCAGAGCACACTGGTGCGGCGACCGGAGAGCCCCGGGAGCGACTGGATCGCAGGCCGCTCGCCGCGGCGCGGACGCGACGCAGAAATACGCGGTGCTCGGGACAGCCCCGAGAGCGAGGAACGAGCGACGCGGGTGGTCCGGCACTCGCCGCGGCGCGGACGCGACGCAGAAATGATTGGGTGGGCCCGGAGGGATTCGAACCCCCGTAGCTTGCGCATCTGGTTTACAGCCAGATCCCTTTGGCCTCTCGGGTACGGACCCGGGCGTACAGTAGCAAGCCGTCCACATCACTTTTCCACGGGAGATTCGCTCGCCATGCCCAGTTTTGACGTGGTGTCCGAGGTCGACATGCAAGAGGTCCGCAACGGCGTGGATCAAGCCGCGCGGGAACTCTCGCAGCGATTCGACTTCAAGGGCACCGACAGCTCGATCGAGCTCAAAGAGAAGACCATCGAAATCCACACCGAGTCCGAGGCTCGCCTCCAGGCTCTGCGCCAGATGCTCGAGGAGAAGATGGTCAAGCGCCAGGTGTCGCTCAAGGCCCTCGGGTGGGGCACCGTCGAGGAGGCCACGAAGGGCACGGTGCGACAGACCGTGACCTTGCGCATGGGCATCACCGACGACAAGGCCCGTGAGGTCGGCAAGTTCATCAAGGGACTGTCCCTGAAGGGCGTGCAGCACCAGATCCAGGGCGAGCAGTTACGGGTGACGGGCAAGAAGCGTGACGACCTGCAATCGGTGATCGCCGCCCTCAAGGATCACGACTTCGACCTGCCGTTGCAGTTCACCAACTTCCGCGACTGATCCGACCCGAGCGGCAGCGTTTGGCGCTTGGTGGTCTGCTCCGGACCGTCAGCTGCCAATCGGGACGGACTGGGTGGGCGCGGTGCCGCGGCCGGCCAGCCGGAAGAACGCGAGCACCGCTATCGCGTACACGCCGAGGGCGAGCATCTGCACAGCGCGGAAGCCGAACGACATCGCGAGCATCGTCGTGAGCACCGAGCCGATCACGGAGAAGAAGCCGTTGATCGCCCATGCCCACGCGACGTACTCGTCGGCGTGATCGCTGAGCCCGCCGACCACCCGCAGGCCGAGCGGCATGAACATGCCGAGGCAGAGCCCGAGCGGTGCGAGTAGCGCCAAGGCGACCAGCACGCGGACGAACAGGTCCTCGGAGAGCAGCGAGTCGATGATCCCGCCGAGCCCCCACTGGTAGAAGGCGGCCAACCCGCACAGCACTGCGAAGACGATAGGAAGCACCGTCCGGCCTCGATGCGCGAGCCGTTGGCTGAGGAGCGCGCCGAGGCCCGTGAACACGAGGATCGAGGCGAGCGTGACCGTCAGCGAATAGGTGGGATACCCGAGGAAGAGCACCAGCCGCTGGATCATCGAGATTTCGAACAGCATGAACCCGAGGCCGAGGGCCGCGAAGTACACCGCGGAAATCCCCTTGCGTGGCAATACCTTCCACTCCTTGCGTACGAAGAGGAACGGGAGCAGCAGGAACACCGCCGCGTAGAGCACCGAGATCGCGAGCAGGAGCACCAGCACGCGTTCGCCGATCGAGTCTTCGGGATCGGTCGCCGAGATCGGAGTGAAGAAGTCGCTGATGACCTTCGAGAAGCTCGAGAAGTGCCAGAAGAACGGTCCGTCGTCGTTGATGGCGTGGATTGCTTTGGGATAGGTCGCGGCAGCCTTGTCGGCTTGCGCTTGTGACCCTTCGATGAGTTGAGGCACCAGTCCCGGGCCGGGAGGCAGGCCCGGCGCCCACGAGATCTCGTTCTTCGGAACCTTGGTGATACCGGTCTGGAAACGTTGAATCTCCTCGGGGGTGAACTCGGTGCGCTTGACCATCACGGTGGAGAGATCGCCGGATTCGTTGGTCACGTACGGCGCCACGATCACGTG
>JANLRZ010000152.1:0-31485 GCA_031362155.1 Acidimicrobiia bacterium
ATGGCGGCGGTCGACTCGTTCATCACCGAGCCGGTGCGTGAACTCGACAAGCCGTTCCTCATGCCGATCGAAGACGTGTTCACCATCACCGGTCGTGGCACCGTGGTGACCGGCAAGGTCGAGCAGGGTGTGGTCCACACCGGCGACGAAATCGAGATCGTCGGTCTGCGTGACCTCCAGAAGACCACCTGCACCGGCGTCGAGATGTTCCGCAAGATCCTCGACGAGGGTCGCGCCGGAGACAACATCGGTGCCTTGCTGCGGGGAACGAAGAAGGAAGACGTCGAGCGCGGTCAGGTCCTGGCCAAGCCGGGATCGATCACCCCGCACACCGACTTCGAGGCGCAGGTCTACGTGCTCACGAAGGAAGAAGGCGGCCGGCACACGCCGTTCTTCGCCAACTACCACCCGCAGTTCTACTTCCGGACTACCGACGTCACCGGCACCATCAACCTGCCCGAGGGCACCGAGATGGTCATGCCTGGCGACAACACCGAGATGGTGGTGCAGCTCCAGAAGCCGATCGCCATGGAGGACGGACTCCGGTTCGCCATTCGTGAAGGTGGCCGCACCGTCGGCGCCGGTCGCGTCACCAAGATTCTCAAGTAGTCGGGATCACCATGGCGCAGAAGATCAGGATCCGGCTCAAGGCGTACGACCACGAGATCATCGATCAGTCGACGAAGAAGATCGTCGAGACGGTCGTTCGTACCGGGGCCCGCGTGCGGGGACCGGTCCCATTGCCGACCGAGATCCACCGGTACTGCGTCGTGCGGGGTCCGCACGTCGACAAGGACTCGCGTGAGCACTTCGAAATGCGGATCCACAAGCGTCTGCTCGACATCGTCGAGCCGGCGAGCAAGACCGTCGAATCCCTCCAGCGGCTCGATCTGCCGGCGGGAGTCGACATCGAGATCAAGATCCAAGGGGTCTAAGCAGGTTTCGGTCGGGTCGGATGCTTGCAAATGGCATCCGACCCTCCAGAACCACTAGATTCCACGGGCTCGTCAATCGACGTCCGTAGAGGCCTCGGCCAACGCGCTGAGGAACCGTACGGCACAACCGAACCAACGCTCCGCCGGGAATCATCCCGACGGAGCGTTCGCGTGCCGGTCGGCAGTTGCCGACCGACCAGAAGAAGGCGAAACGATGGCTTCCAAGGGAATCCTCGGGCGCAAGCTCGGCATGACCCAGGTCTGGGATGAGGAGAATCGGGTTATTCCCGTGACCGTCATCCAGGCCGGTCCGTGCCATGTGGTGCAGCTCAAGACACCCGAACGCGATGGCTATGCCGCGGTGCAGCTTGCGTTCGGAGAGACCAAAGAGGGCCGGCTGACCAGGCCGGAACTCGGACACCTCGCGACGGCGGGCGTCGCTCCGTCGAAGCACCTGGTGGAACTCCGAGTCGATGATCTGGCCGACTTCGCCGTCGGACAGGAGATCATCGCCGACATCTTCACCAAGGGCGACCTGGTGGACGTGACCGGTGTGTCCAAGGGGAAGGGCTTCGCCGGCGTCATGAAGCGTCACAACTTCAAGGGCCAAGGGGCGTCGCACGGTAACCACAAGAAGCACCGCGCCCCCGGCTCGATCGGAGCGTGCGCAACCCCGGCTCGAGTCTTCAAGGGAATGAAGATGGCCGGTCAGACCGGCAACGTGAAGACGACGACGCTGAACCTCGAAGTCGTCGAGGGCGACGGCGAGCGCAACCTGATCCTCGTGCGGGGTTCGGTCCCGGGTCCCAACGGCGGGCTCGTGTTCGTGCGCAACGCAGTGAAGGCGGGCACCAAATGAGCACGTTGACGATGAAGACCCAGTCCGGTGGCGACGCCGGCTCCGTGGAACTCCCCGACTCCGTGTTCGGCATCGAGCCCAACATGGCAGTGCTGCACCAGGTCGTGACGGCGCAGCTGGCGGCGGCGCGTGCGGGAACGCACAGCACCAAGACCCGTGCCGAAGTGCGTGGCGGTGGCGCCAAGCCGTGGCGCCAGAAGGGCACCGGTCGTGCCCGTCAAGGTTCGATCCGCGCGCCGCACTGGCGTGGTGGTGGTGTTGCTCACGGACCGAAGCCGCGTTCGTACAAGCAGCGCACCCCGAAGAAGATGGTTCGCCTCGCCCTGATCAGCGCACTCTCGGATCGGGCCCGCGAAGACAAGGTCATGGTGCTCGACGCATGGAATTTCGCGCAGCCCAAGACCAAGGACGCGATCGCCGCGCTCAGCGCGTTGGGCTTCCGGCCCGAGGGTGAGCGGGCGCCGCGGGTGCTCATCGTGCTCGACCGCACCGAAGAAGCCGCCTGGAAGTCGTTCCGCAACCTCGGCGAGCGGGTGCAGATCATCCTGCCGGATGAACTCAACCCCTACGACGTGCTCGTCAACGACTGGCTCGTCTTCTCGGCGCCGACGCTCGAGGCCATCGTGAGCCGGTTCACCACCGGTGCCGCCGCATCCGCCGAGGAGGAGGCAGCATGAGCAGTCTCGCCAATCCCCGCGACGTCATCATCCGGCCGATCGTGTCGGAGAAGTCCTACGCCGGACTCGACGCGAACGTGTATACGTTCGAGGTCGCGCCCGGGGCCAACAAGATCCAGATCAAGCAGGCCGTCGAGGAAATCTTCGGCGTGAAGGTCATCAACGTCAACACACTCAATCGCGCCGGCAAGCGCAAACGGAACCGCCGCACCGGTACCTGGGGTCAGCGGTCCAACCAGAAGCGAGCCCTCGTCTCGCTCGCCGCCGGCGAGTCCATCGAAATCTTCGGGAGCTGACGATGGCGATTCGTAAACGGAAGCCCACATCGCCCGGTCGGCGTTTCCAGTCGGCATCGGACTTCGCGGAGATCACGAAGACGACGCCGGAGAAGTCGCTCCTCAAGCCGAAGCCGCGCACCGGTGGACGCAACAGCTACGGCCGGATGACGTCTCGCCACCGGGGTGGCGGACACAAGCGGCAGTACCGCGTCATCGACTTCCGTCGGAACAAGGACGGCGTGCCGGCCAAGGTCGCCGCGATCGAATACGACCCGAACCGCAACGCACGCATTGCGCTGCTGCACTACCGCGATGGTGAGAAGCGCTACATCCTCGCCCCGTCGGGCATCAACGTCGGCGACATGCTCCAGAGCGGGCAAGGCGCCGAGATTCGTCCGGGCAACGCGTTGCCCCTTCGTTACATCCCGGTCGGCACCGTGGTCCACAACGTGGAACTCAAGCCGGGCGCCGGCGGCAAGATGGGTCGGGGCGCAGGCGCCGCGATCCAGCTCGTCGCGAAGGAAGGCCTGTACGCCACCGTGCGACTTCCGTCGACCGAAATGCGGCGGATCCCGATCGACTGTCGGGCGACCGTCGGTTCGGTCGGCAACTCCGAGGCGGCCCTGATCTCGATCGGGAAAGCCGGCCGGAACCGCTGGAAGGGCAAGCGTCCCCATGTTCGTGGTGTGGCCATGAACCCGGTGGACCACCCGCTCGGTGGTGGAGAAGGAAAGAGCTCCGGTGGGCGCCACCCGGTGTCGCCATGGGGCAAGCCGGAAGGCCGTACTCGCAAGAAGGGCAAGGCTTCAGACCAGATGATCGTTCGTCGTCGCCGCACTCGCGGCAGCCGGAGGTAGGCGCGATGCCTCGCAGCCTCAAAAAGGGTCCGTTCGTCGATGAGCACCTGCGGGTGAAGGTCGAGCGCATGAACGAGGCCGGAGACCGCAAGGTCATCAAAACCTGGTCTCGTCGTTCCACCATCACTCCGGAGTTCGTGGGCCACACGTTCGCGGTGCACGATGGCCGCAAGCACGTCCCGGTGTACTGCACCGAGGCGATGGTCGGTCACAAGCTCGGTGAGTTCGCGCCGACCCGTACGTTCAGGTACCACGCCGGCCAAGAGAAGCAGGGACGGCGGTAGTCATGACCCGTGCTGTCCTGCGCAACAACCAAGCGTCGCCGACCAAGGTGCGCATGGTGCTCAACCAGATCCGTGGTCTCGACGTGACCGAAGCGCGCGAGTTGCTGCGCTTCAGCCAGCGAGGCGCATCGGCCGAGATCGGCAAGTTGCTCGATTCGGCCGTTGCCAACGCCGAGCACAACGACCACATCCCGAGCGACGAACTCTTCATCGCCGCGACCTGGGCCGACGAAGGTCCGACCGGCAAGCGGTTTCGGCCGCGTGCGCGTGGTCGGGGGACTCGAATCTTGAAGCGCACGAGCCACATCACGATCGTGGTCGAGCGCTACTCCGACGATGACTTGCGTCTGCGGGCCGTCCGCGAAGAAGCGTCAGGAACGGGTGCTGCGGCCGAGCGTCGCCGTCGCCTCAGTCGCGGTCGTCGGGTCGCGGCGAGCACCGCCGCGGCATCGGACCACGACCACGACCACGATCACGATCACGATCACGATCACGATCACGATCACGATCACGATGAGGTCGTCGAGACCGATGCGGTCGAGGTCGCCGAGACCGAGACGCCGGCCGCCGAGGCCAGCGAGGATGCTGCCGCCGAGGCGACAGCCGACGACGTTGCCCAGGACGCGCCCGAGGGCGCCGATGCGGACACCGACGAGTCGGATGACTCGTCGAAGGGAGTGCAGTAATGGGTCAGAAGGTCAACCCGTACGGGTTCCGCCTCGGCGTGACCACCGACTGGAAGTCGCGGTGGTTTGCCGAAGACGAGGAGTACAAGGACCTCCTGGTCGAGGACTGGAAGATCCGCGACTACCTCCGCACCGAGCTGCTGCGCGCCATGGTGAGCCGGGTCGAGATCGAGCGCACCCGTGATCGCCTGCGCGTCGACGTGTACACGGCCCGTCCGGGCATCGTGATCGGTCGCCGCGGTGCCGAGGCCGACCGTCTCCGCGCCGGGCTGCTCAAGATCACCGGTAACCCGAAGATCCACTTCAACATCCAGGAGATCAAGCAGCCTGAGCTCGACGCCACGCTGATCGCCCAGGGTGTCGCCGACCAACTCACCGGCCGGGTGAGCTTTCGCCGGGCGATGAAGCGTGCGGTCCAGACCGCAATGAAGGCCGGCGCGCTCGGTATCCGAGTGCAGTGTGGTGGCCGACTCGGCGGCGCCGAGATGAGCCGCAAGGAGTGGTACCGCGAAGGTCGGGTTCCACTGCACACGTTGCGTGCCGACATCGATTACGGCCTCGCCGAAGCGCGTACCACCTTCGGTCGCATCGGCGTCAAGGTCTGGATCTACAAGGGCGAGATCCTTCCGTACAAGACCGTCGCGGAAGACAAGATCGCCAAGGAAGCGGCCATGGCCGTGGGTGACACCGCCGGGCCGACCGGCCGTCGTGTTGTCAGCGCCGGCGGCGGACGCCGTCGTCCGACCGATGAAGCGGTGCCGGTCGACGAAGCCGCGGTCGGTGACGCCGAGATCGTCGATGCCGCGCCGCTCGTCAAGGAAGCCGATCCGGAACTCGAGCGCCTCCTCGCCGAAGAGGAAGAGATCGAGCGTCGGACCCGCCAGCACCACGAAGCGCCCAAGTTCCACGGGGACGAGGACTAACCATGCTGGCTGAGCGACGAGCGACCACGTCATACCCGTCCGTTCCGCAATGGGAGCGAGTGCGACCATGTTGATGCCCAGGAAGGTCCGCCACCGCAAGGTGCAGCGCGGCCGTATGTCGGGTGTCGCCAAGGGCGGCACGAAAGTCACCTTCGGCGACTACGGCATCCAGGCCCTCGAGCCGGGTTGGATCACCAACCGCCAGATCGAGGCCGCCCGTATCGCCATGACCCGTCACATCAAGCGTGGCGGCAAGGTGTGGATCACGGTGTTCCCGGACAAGCCGATCACCCAGAAGCCGGCCGAGACCCGGATGGGTTCGGGCAAGGGCAACCCGGAGAGCTGGGTCGCGGTGGTCAAGCCCGGCCGTGTCATGTTCGAACTCTCCGGAGTTCCCGAAGAGTTGGCGCGCGAGGCCATGCGGCTCGCGATGCACAAGCTGCCGATCAAGACCCGCTTTGTCCTGCGACTCGACGAGGCCTGATGACGATGACGACATCTGCGAACGAACTGCGAGAACTGAACGACGGCGAGTTGATTCAGCGGCTCGCGGAAGCGAAGGAAGAACACTTCAACCTGCGCTTTCAGCTCGCGACCGGACAACTCGACAACTCGGCTCGCCTCGGCGAGGTGCGCCGTGACGTGGCTCGGTTGAACACCTTGCTGCGCGAGCGCGAAATCGCGGCAGCCGAAGCTGCCGAAGGGGAGCAACGATGACCGAACCGTCCATGGAGACCCCTGCCGACGCCGCGAGCGATCGCAACCGACGCAAGGTCCGTGAGGGCTTGGTCGTGTCCACGAAGATGGACAAGACCGTCGTCGTCGCGGTGATCGACCGTGTGCAGCACCGCCGGTACCGCAAGACGCTGCAGCGCACGACGAAGCTCTACGCGCACGACGAGAACAACGAGGTCCGCGAGGGCGACCGGGTGCGAGTGGCCGAGACCCGGCCGATGTCCCGGCAGAAGCGCTGGCGCGTCGTGGAAGTGCTGGAGCGTGCTCGGTGATTCAGCAGGAGAGCCGCCTCAAGGTGGCCGACAACTCAGGCGCCCGCGAGGTGCTGTGCATCAAGGTGCTCGGCGGTACTCGTCGGCGGTATGCGGGTATCGGCGATGTGTTCGTGGCCACGGTCAAGGACGCGACGCCCGGTGCGGCCGTCAAGAAGGGCGATGTCGTCAAGTGCGTCGTCGTCCGAACCAAGAAGGAGCGGCGTCGCCCGGATGGCAGCTACATCCGGTTCGACGAGAACGCGGCGGTGTTGATCAACGATCAGATGCAGCCGCGTGGCACCCGCATCTTCGGCCCCGTGGGTCGTGAACTCCGGGACCGCAAGTTCATGCGGATCGTCTCGCTCGCCCCGGAGGTGCTCTAGATGAAGATCAAGAAGGGCGACCAAGTCCAGGTGATCGCCGGCAAAGACGTCGGCAAGATCGGCGAAGTCACTCGCGTGCTCGTCGACCGCGACCGGGTCATCGTCGACGGCGTCAACGTGGCGAAGCGTCACCAGCGCGCAACGAAGGCGACCATGCAGGGCGGCATCATCGACAAGGACATGCCGGTGCACGTCTCGAACGTGGCCATCGTGTGTACGTCCTGCGGCAAGCACACCCGGATCGGGTATCGCTTCGATGGCGACTCGAAGGTGCGCGTCTGCCGCAAGTGCGGAAAGGATCTGTAGTGGCGCCCGCGACCACCACACCTCGGCTCAAGACCCGGTATCTCACCGAAGTCCGTGAGCAACTGCGTACCGAACTCGGCCTCGGCAACATCATGGAGGTCCCGAGCTTCACGAAGATCGTGCTCAACATGGGCGTCGGTCAGGCCACGCAGCAGTCGTCGCTTCTCGATGGAGCGGTCGCCGACCTCACCCTGATCACGGGGCAGAAGCCGGCGATCACCCGGGCGAAGAAGTCGATCGCAACGTTCAAGCTCCGCGAGGGCAACGCGATCGGCGCCAAGGCCACCTTGCGGGGCGACCGTATGTGGGAGTTCTACGACCGGCTCGTCAGTGTGGCGATCCCGCGTATCCGCGACTTCCGGGGCCTCAACCCCGCGTCGTTCGACGGCCGCGGGAACTACACGTTCGGCGTGACCGAGCAACTGATCTTTCCCGAGATCGATTACGACAAGATCGACACGGTGCGAGGGATGGACATCACCATCTGCACCACCGCCCGTTCCGACGACGAAGGGCGCGCGTTACTTCGCGCGTTCGGGTTCCCGTTCCGCCGTGAGGCTCAGGGGTAAGGCATGGCTAAGAAGGCACTGATCAACAAGCAGCAAGGGACACCGAAATTCAAGGTGCGCGGTTACACACGCTGCCGTCGGTGTGGCCGGCCGCGCTCGGTGTACAAGAAGTTCGGCCTGTGCCGGATCTGCTTGCGTGAACTCACGCACGCGGGCGAGGTTCCGGGTATGACCAAGGCATCGTGGTAGGGAGGTGAGCCAATGACAATGACTGACCCGATCGCCGACATGCTCACGCGAATCCGCAACGCGAACATCGCGATGCACGATTTCACCGAGATGCCGTCGTCGAAGTTGAAGGAAGCGCTCGCCGCCATTCTCGTGCGCGAGGGCTACATCGAAGGCTTTGCCGTGGCGGACGACCCGAACCGTCCGGGCAACAAGCTCACGATCACCATGAAGTACACGCCGGAGCGGAAGCGCACCATTTCCGGGATCAAGCGTGTCTCGAAGCCGGGCCTGCGGGTCTACATGGCTGCGAACCGAGTGCCTCGCGTGCTCGGGGGGATGGGGATCGCGGTGCTCTCGACCAACCAGGGACTCCTCACCGATCGTGAAGCGCGCAAGCGCCGAGTCGGCGGCGAAGTCCTGTGTCAGGTGTGGTGAGCGATGTCTCGCATCGGTAAGAACCCCATTCCCGTGCCGTCGGGCGTCGACGTCTCCATCGACGGTTCGAACGTGTCGGTCAAGGGTCCAAAGGGTCAGCTCACCTGGAGCATGCCCGCGGATCTCGTGATCGGCCGCGACGGCGACCAGCTCTTGGTGACGCGGCCCGACGACGAGCGGCGCCACCGCGCGCTTCACGGCATGACGCGGTCGCTCGTGGCGAACATGGTGGTCGGCGTGTCCGAAGGCTTCTCCAA
Organism: Acidimicrobiia bacterium; assembly: GCA_031362155.1. Lineage (GTDB taxonomy): Bacteria > Actinomycetota > Acidimicrobiia > IMCC26256 > JAENVU01 > JAENVU01. Next base: position 8,610 of record JANLRZ010000152.1, read on the forward strand.
GGAACTCGAGATCGTCGGCGTCGGCTACCGCGCCCAGGCGCAGGGCCCGTCCAAGCTCGAGTTGCAGGTCGGATTTTCACACTCGGTGCCGGTCGAGGCTCCCGAGGGTGTGACCTTCGAGGTCCCCGCCCCGAACCGGATCATCGTGTCCGGGATCGACAAGCAACTCGTCGGTCAGGTTGCGGCCGACATTCGCAAGATCCGCAAGCCCGAGCCCTACAAGGGCAAGGGAATTCGATACGCCGGCGAGCGCGTGCTGCGCAAGGCCGGGAAGTCCGCGAAGTAGGGACGACATGAAGACCATCACCAAAGGCAGGCGCCGCCGCCACCTCCGGGTGCGGAAGAAGGTCAGTGGTACCGCCCAGCGTCCGCGCCTGGCGGTGTTCCGCTCCAACAAGCACATCTATGCCCAAGTCATCGACGATGTCACGGGCCTCACGCTCGCGAGCGCGTCGACGATGGAAGCCAGTGTGCGCGGGTCCGGGACGGGCACCGTCGCGGCGGCGCGCGCGGTTGGCGAGCGAGCGGCCGATCGTGCGAAGTCGGCTGGTGTGAGCACGGTCGTGTTCGACCGGGGCGGATTCAAGTACCACGGCCGAGTTGCGGCAGTGGCCGACGGCGCGCGCAGCGCCGGTTTGGAGTTCTAGGTATGGCGAACGATTCCCAGTTCGAAGAGCGCGTGATCGCGATCAACCGAGTGGCCAAGGTGGTCAAGGGTGGTCGACGGTTCTCCTTCACCGCGCTCGTCGTGGTCGGAGACGGCAACGGCAACGTGGGCCTGGGCTACGGCAAGGCCAAGGAAGTGCCGGCCGCGATTCAGAAGGGCATGGAAGAAGCGAAGAAGAACACCTTCGCGGTGGCCCTCGCCGGGTCTTCGATTACCCACGAGATCATCGGTCGTCACGACTCCGCACGGGTGCTCCTGAAGCCGGCGGCACCGGGTACTGGTGTCATTGCCGGTGGCGCGGCCCGAGCCATCCTCGAAGCGGCCGGTGTGCACGACGTGCTCGCAAAGTCGCTGGGGTCGTCGAACGCCATCAACGTCTCGCGGGCAACCATCGCCGGGCTCCAGGGCCTGCGTCGCCCCGACGTGATCGCGAAGATGCGCGGGAAGTCGCCGGAAGAAGTCAGCACCGTGGGCATGCTGCGCGCGTACCGCGAGCGCAATGCGAAGAAGACCGAGATCACCGAGGTCGCGTGATGAAGTTGAAAGTCACTCAGGTCCGATCGTCGATCGGAACCAAGCCGAAGCAGCGAGGCACCCTCCGGGCGCTGGGTCTGCGCGGCATCAGTAGCAGCCGTGACCACGAGGACAACCCGATCGTGCGCGGCATGATCGCGAAGGTTCCCCACCTCGTGAGCGTCGAGGAGATCTCCGGATGAAGATCCATGACTTGAAGCCGGCGCCCGGTTCACGCCGGTCGAAAAAGCGCGTCGCCCGTGGTATCGGTGGCAAGGGTGGCAAGACCGCCGGCCGTGGCACCAAGGGCCAGGGCGCCCGTGACACGATCAAGCCCGGTTTCGAGGGAGGCCAGACGCCCCTCCACCGGCGGATCCCGAAAGCCAAGGGCTTCAACAACCCGTTCCGGGTCGAATATCACGTCGTCAACCTCGACACCCTCGAGGGCTTCGAAGCCGGCGCCGAGGTGTCGCCGGACACGCTGCGCGAGCACGGTCTGGTCGCCAAACGCGGCCTGGTCAAAGTGCTCGGGCGGGGCGAACTCGCCAAGAGCCTCACGGTCAAGGCGCATGCGTTTTCCGCTTCGGCGAAGCAAGCGATCGAGGCTGCGGGGGGTAGCGTAGAAATCGTTCCCGCGCCGTGGGGGGACCGTCGTCCGCCCGCGAAGGGCAACGCGCTCACCAACCGATAGCCTGCCCTCACCGGTTCCGGTCGTCGTTTCGAGGAGGTCGTCACACCCATGCTGTCCCGTCTGCGGAACATGTTCCGGGTGGCCGACCTGCGCAACAAGATCTTCTTCACGATCTTCATCGTGTTGGTCTATCGGCTCGGAACCCACGTCCCCGTGCCCTACGTGGACTTCGCCCAGATCAAGGCGCTGCAATCCGCGACCACCAACTCCGGGGTCGTCGGTTTCCTCGACCTGTTCTCGGGCGGGGCGATCACGAGCGTGTCGATCTTCTTCCTCGGGATCATGCCGTACATCACGGCCTCGATCATCATGCAGTTGCTGGGCGTCGTGATCCCGAAGCTCGAGCAGTGGCAGCAAGAAGGCCAGACCGGGCAGAAGAAGATCACGCAGTGGACTCGCTACGTCACCGTCGGGTTGGCGCTGGTGCAATCGTCCGGCCTGGTGATTGCACTCCACGAAGGCAAGCAGGGACTGCTCGGCTCCGCCGGCTTCCAGGGCAAGGACATGATTCCCGATTACAACGCCTACCGGGCGGCGCTGATCGTGATGACGTGGGTGGCCGGGACCGCGCTCGTCATGTGGCTGGGTGAGCTGATCACCCAACGGGGTATCGGCAACGGGATGTCGATCCTTATCTTCGCTTCGGTCGTGTCGGCGATGCCGTCGCAGGGCGGCCAGATGTTTGCCGAGGCCGGGGCCTTCAAGGGCATCGTCGTCTGTCTGGTCGGTGTCGGGATGATCGTAGGGATCGTCTACGTCGAGTCGGGGCAACGTCGAATACCCGTCCAGTTCGCGAAACGGGTGGTCGGCCGCCGAATGTACGGCGGGCAGAGCACCTACATCCCGTTGAAGGTGAACCAGTCCGGGGTGATCCCGGTGATCTTCGCGAGCTCGATCCTGGCGTTCCCGGCACTGATCGCATCCGCGACCAACTGGAAAGGGTTGCAGAACTTCGCGAACGACAACCTGCTCGGCAACACGACCTGGATCTACATCTTTCTCTTCGCCACAATGATCTTGTTCTTCTCGTACTTCTATACGGCGATTGCGTTCAACCCCCAGCAACAGGCCGACATCATCCGCAAGCAGGGTGGCTTCATTCCCGGGATTCGCCCGGGTCCGCCGACCGAGAAGTATCTGGCCAAGGTGCTGAACCGGATCACCCTGCCGGGCTCGATCTTTCTGATGACGATCGCCCTCGTGCCGCTACTGGTCTTCAAGCTCTGGGACATCTCCCAGTTCCCATTCGGAGGCACGGCTCTGCTCATCACCGTGGGTGTGGCGCTCGAGACCATGAAGCAGATCGACAGCCAACTCATGATGCGCAACTACGACGGTTTCCTCTCCTGAGGCATACATGAGCCAACGACGCGGACCACGCATGGTCTTGCTTGGCAAGCAGGGCTCGGGCAAAGGCACGCAGGGCGAACGGCTCGCGGCCCACTTCGGTATTCGGCACCTGTCGACCGGGGAGATGTTTCGTGACTCCGCCGCAGCCGGTGTCGCCGCGGGACTCGAAGCCAAGGGGTTCATGGATCGCGGCGAGCTGGTACCGGATGAGTTGGTCGTCGCCGTCGTGGACGAACGATTCGGGAATCCGTTGGAAGTCGAGCCGGGTTTCGTGCTCGACGGCTTTCCCCGCACCAAAGCGCAGGCGCTGGAGCTGGATCGCATCCTCGAGCGCAACCCGATCGACATCGTGATCGACCTGGATGTTCCGACCGACATCGTCGTCGAACGCATGCGAGCACGTGGTCGTGAGGACGACACCGAAGAGTCGATTCGCCGCCGGCTCGAGCTGTACGACACCGAGACCAAGCCGTTGGTGCAGTTCTACCGAGAGCGTTCCATTCTCGAGCGGGTCGACGGCCTGGGCAGCGAAGACGACGTCCAGGCGTGGTTGTTGGCGGCGATCGCCACCCGTTTCAGCAGCTGATCAGTGCCCGCCCGGAAATCTCGGTCCCAGATCGAAATCATGCGACGCGCCGGCCGGGTGGTGGCCGAGATGCACGAAGCGTGCGCAGCCGTGGTTCGGCCCGGGATCAGCACCGCCGAGATCGATCAGGTGGCCCGCGACGTGCTGCGCCGCCGCGGCGCGCAATCGAACTTCCTCGGCTATCACGGCTTCCCGGCGGTGATCTGCACGTCGCCGAACTCGGTGGTGGTCCACGGCATCCCCGATGACACCGTGCTCGAAGCCGGCGACATCGTCTCCCTCGACTGCGGCGCCATCATCGATGGCTGGCATGCCGACGCCGCCATCACCGTCCCCGTCGGCGAGATCGATGACGAGTCGGCCCGGCTGATCGAGGTGACCCGAGCCTCGTTGTCGGCAGCCATCAGTGATCTCCGGCTTGGCAGCACCCTGGCCGATGTTGGCGGCGCGGTGGAGACCACGGTGGAATCCGCTGGGTTCTCCGTCGTGCGGGAGTACGTGGGTCACGGTATCGGTACCGCGATGCACGAAGCGCCGGAAGTGCCGAACTTCCGAAGCTCGGGTGGTCGCCGACACCGGATCAAGGAGGGCCTGGTCGTGGCGATCGAACCGATGGTTGCCGTCGGGAGTGCCGACACCGAGGTGCTCGACGACGGCTGGACCGTCGTGACCCTCGATGGCAGCCGGGCCGCGCATTTCGAACACACCGTCGCCGTCACTGCGGACGGACCCGAAATCTTGACGCGGGCCTGAACCGGCGCCGCCTCGATCAGGGCGTGCGGTCAGCGCGTGCGGTCAGCGCGTGCGGTCAGCGGCCGGCGGCCTTGCCTTCGAGTTCCGCGCTGGTCAGGTCGACGGTGAGTTCCTCGATGGGCGCCAGCTGGGTGCGAGCGTCGATGTCGTCGACGAGGGTGGTGAGAATCTCGAGCACCTCGGCGTGGGTGCCGGTGGGGTCGAGGTCCCGTACCCGGTCGGGCTCGAGGGTGGGGACGTCGACGTAGCGGATGAGTTCGTGGGCGCTGCGGGTCGGGTTCTCCGACGCGCAGAAGAGATCCTCGTGCAGCTTCTCTCCGGGGCGCAGGCCCGTGAACTCGATGGCGATATCGGCGTTCCGGGCGCTCGCGAGCTGCCGGGCGACGTCGTAGATCTTCACCGGCTCACCCATGTCGAGGACCAAGGCGTGACCGTCGCCGCCGATGGCACCGGCCTGGATGACCAGCTGGACGGCCTCTTCGATGGTCATGAAGTACCGGGTGACCTCGGGGTGGGTCACCGTGAGCGGGCCGCCGCGGTCGAGTTGGGCGCGAAACGCCGTGAGGACCGAGCCCCGACTCCCCAAGACGTTCCCGAACCGAACGCTCAGGTATCGGCCCGTATGACGTTGGCCGAACGAGGACGTGAGTGCTTCGGCGATTCGCTTGGAGTACCCGAGCACGCTCGCGGCGTTGGCCGCCTTGTCGGTCGAGATGTTGACGAAGTGCGAGACACCGGCGCCGGCGGCCGCGTCCAAGACGCTCAGCGTGCCCCAGACGTTGCTCTTGAGCGCTTCCGACGGGTGAGCTTGCAACAGCGGTAGGTGCTTGAGCGCAGCCGCGTGGAACACGACGTCCGGCTTGATCTCCCCGAACAGCCGGGCCACCCGAACGCGGTCCCGGATATCGAGCAGGACGAGTGAATCAGAGTCGAGCAGGGCGCGGCCTTCGAGTGACAACTGCACCCCGTGCAGCCCGGACTCGTCACGGTCGATCATGACCAGCCGGCCCGGAGAGAAGGTCGACAGCTGCCGACACAGTTCCGAACCGATGGACCCACCGGCGCCGGTGACGACGACGGTCCGGCCTCGGATGTAGTCCGAGACGCTCTGGAGGTCGGTCTCGACCTTGTGGCGTCCCAGCAGGTCGGCTTCGGTGGGTTCCCGGAGGTCGCCGACGCTCACCTCACCGCCGAGCAGTTCTCGGACCGAGGGCACAACCTTGACGGTGAGGCCGGCCTTCGCCGCCTCGCGGGAGAGTTGGCGGACCAGCGCGCCGTCGCCGGTGGGGACGGCCATGATGACGACTTTGGCGCCGAATTGGTCGGCGATGCGCTCGAGGTCGCCGCGATCGCCGAGGACTCGGATGCCTCGGATGGTCAGGTTGCGTTTCCGGGGGTCGTCGTCGATGAGGGCGACGGGAACGTACGGGCTGTCGTCGTCGAACAGCATGGCCCGGATGGTGCGTTCGCCACCGTCGCCGGCACCGAAGATGATGGCCCGCTCACGGTCGTGCGCGAGGGCTCGCCGACGCTGTTCGAGCAGCTGGCGGGCGACGTAGCGAGCACCGCCCATGCCGACGAACGCGATGATCCCCGCGCCGATGACCGCACTGATCGGAGCCGGTCGAGGGTCACCGGGAGCGAGGAGGTCGATCGCCGCGAGCCCGAGCGTGGAGATCACCGTGGCCCGAGCCAGGGCTGCAACCTCTTCGAAGGAGCCGTTGATCCACCAGCCGCGATAGAGCCCGGTCCACCAACCGGTCGCGATCTGGAGTGCGACCGCAGGGATGAAGAGCAGCGCCAGCCGGAACGACTGGACTCGGCTGACGTTGAAATCAAGGCGGAGCAGCGACGCCAGGTACAGCGCGACGATCCAGATGAGACAGTCGGCGCTCATGCGGGCCAGCCGCTTGCTCGTTCGGATCTTCTCCACAGGCGCTCGCAGCACTCCAGACACCGACATCAGAAATCGCACCCGAATCGGTGATCACGCCACGTGTACGCTCGCTCCGCCTCGTGCACCGGCCCCCCAGCCGTCAACAACAAGGGCGCCATTGTGGACGCATTTCGTGGTTGAAGCAAGCGCAACTTTCACCGAACGTGGCAAATTTTGGGGATATCGCGCCGGGACTGGTGCTCGTGACCCACGGCGACGGGGTGGAAGACCGAAATGAGCGGGTTCGACACTCTGATCGGGTTCCAAGGATTCAAAGACGGGTTCTGGCTGGCCGTGCTGCTGAGCGCCGTCGTGCTCGGAGCCGGATGGGCGGTGCAACGGTTGAGGCGGCCCTCGATGGGGGTGCTGGGTCTCACCGGACCGGCATGGGTCATCGCCTCGGTCGTGGTCCTCGGCGGGTTCTGGGGCTACGAGGGCGCCGACGAGGTTCCCTCCAAGCTGCTCTGGGGGCTGGTCGTGCTCTTCGTGGCCGGGGAACTCGCGGAACGAACACCCAACCCCAAGGTGATCGGCATCCTCCTGGCGCTTCCGGGTGCCGTCGTCGTCGGCTTCGCAACGCCCTTTCCCGGGCCGGGCTGGGTCCGCCCCTTGGTCATCGGCACGGTTGCCGTCGGCGGACCACTGGCAGCGGATTTCGATCGACGAGCGGGTCGGGTGGGCGTCGCACCGTTCCTGTGGTTGTTGACCGTCGCCGGCCTGTACTGGACCGTGCCGGACACCGAACGGGTTCGTCCGCTCATCGGAGCCGCCGTTCCGTTGGCGGTCACCGGGTGGCCCGGCCGCACCAGCCGTATGGGCGGGGGCGGTATCTGTGCAGCGATCGGTCTGTACATGTGGGTCGCCGGATTCGAGGGTCGGGGCCGGCCGGGGTCCATCGTCGGCGCGGCGGCCGCGCTGGGGCTGTTCGTCGCGGAGCCCCTCGGCCGGGCCCTGACCCGACGCCGATGGCAACCGTTGTCCAAAGCGGTGTCCCTCCGGGTGTTCGCGCTCAGCGTCGTGGGTGCCCACTTCGTCGTGGTGGCCTATGCAAGCCGCGTGGTGGGCTTCGCGGATACCGGCCGAGACGCGGTGGTCTGGCTGGTGCCGATGCTGCCGGTTGCCATCGGCGTCGGTGGTTGGCTCCGAGTGTCCAAACGCCTCGGGCGCCGCGCCCGCCGTCGGCGCCGGACGGCCCGTCCGGCCCGCCCCGCCGGAACGCCCGGAGCGTCCTGACTCACGCGTTGATACGGCTCGTTAGTCCGTGGGGTCGGCCGGGTTCAGGAATCCCGCGCGGACGGCGGCGAACCCAATCGCGGCGGTGGCCGCGAGGGTGAGGGTGAGCGACACGGCGGGCGTGGACCCGGCTGCGACGATGCCCAACCCGGTGAGCATCGCTTGGAGCGCAACGCCCAGGCTCGTCGACTGGCCGATGGTGAACCCCCGATCGACGAGTTGGTCGTACACGTGGCTTCGGTCACCGCTCAGAATCGGCCGGTGCGATCGGATCCGCCGCACGATCGCGATCGCGGTGTCGGCGACGGGAAGCGCGACGAGCAGCGGGACCGCCCACCAATGGGCCCATCGGTACGGCGCTGATTCGGTGAGGGCCGGGAGGACCGCGAGCGTGGCACCGACGAAGTAGGCGCCCGAATCGCCCAAGTAGATCGTGGCCGGCGGTCGGTTGAAGAGCAGGAAGCCGGCCAGGGCGCCTGCCAATCCCAACCCGATCGGCGCGGCCGCGCCGCCGAGGACCGCGAAGCCCACGGCGCACACGATCCCGACGCCCGCCGCGAGGCCGTCTTGGCCGTCGAGCAGATTGATCGCGTTGAGCAGGCCGAGCACGAGCACGGCCGATGCCACGCGCGCCAGCGCGGGCCCCGGGAGTGTCGCGGCCGCGCCGACGGCCACACCAATCTCGACCGAGACGCGAACCGGTACCGCGAGCGGGCGGAGGTCGTCGGCCAGTCCGAGCAGCAATGCCCCAGTGATCGGGAGCAGGATCAGGGGCCGACCGCTCACGATGATGCCGGTCGCGGCCGCGAGGTAGACCGCCACCCCGCCGAGGTACGCGACGGGCCGCTGCTGTGGCTTGAGCTCGCCGGGCCGGTCGACGATGTCGAATCGGAGTGCCAGGTGGCGGACCATCGGGGTCAACGTCACGGCGGCCGCGATGCCGACGGCGAGCGCTAGAAGGCCGTCCACACCAAGACCTCCGACTCGCGGCCCGGATGGACCTCGACCCGGGACGCGGTCGCAAACCCGCAGGCCCGGTACATCGCCAGCGCCGAGGCGTTGTCGGCGGTGGTCACCACCTTCGCCGCGGGGACCGCTCGCGCGAGGTATTCGGCGGTCGCCGCGTGAACGAGGGTTCGGCCGATTCCCGCGCCGGTCGCCGATTCGGCAACCGCGACCGCGAGGATCTCGGCTGCGGGGAGTGTGGTGGTGGTGGATGGATACCGCAGCGTCTCGACGACGCGCGGCACGGCTCCGACGAGCCGCGGCGCAGCGGTGATTCCGGCCACGAGACCGTCACGCACGATGAAGCGCTTGTACAACTCCGTCAGATCGTCGACGGCCGCAACGAATCCGTGGATGGTGCCGGCGTCGTTGGTGGCCACCAGAACGAAACAGCCGGGCGAGCGCAGCACCCGTCGATACAGGCGGCGAAGGAACCGCGGGCCGAGCGAACTGAGGAAACCCTCCGCGATCCGCGCGGCGTGAAGCGACGCGACCGCGTCGAGGTCGGCGTCGGTCGCGGGCCGGATCGTGGTCATGACATCCCCGCGCGCGCGGCAAGCAATCGGTCGTAGGTCGCGAGCGTGATCTCGATGCTCCGGCGGTCGTCGAACTCGGCAACTGCCTTCGCGCGGGCTCCGGCGGCCAACGTGGCGCGGGCCTCGGGGTCGTCGGCGAGCGCTTGGATCGCCGCGGTGAGGGCCACGGGATCGGCGGGCGGTACCAGGCGTCCGGTCGCACCGTGATCGACCACTTGGCGGCACCCGCGAATGTCGGTGGCGATGATCGGAAGCCCGCTGGCCGCCGCCTCCATCGCGGATCGGGGAAACCCCTCTCGGTACGAGGCGAGGACATAGAGATCCATGGCGTGGTAGAGGTGCTCGACGTCGTCGCGCATGCCCAGGAAGCGAATGTCGGACTCGGACTGGATGCGGTCGAGGTCGGCATTGCTGAGCTGGTCGGATTTGGCCGCGTCGAGACCACCGACGATGACGAAGTGGATGCGGGGTTGGTGATCCCGGAGGGCGCGAGCGGCGGTGAAGAGCTCTCGGTAGCCCTTCTCCCAGACGAGCCGACCGACGGCACCGCACACGATGTCGCCAGGTCCGACGCCCCATTCGGCCCGCAATCGGGCTCGATGCTCGCCGGCGTCAAGCTGTCCGAACCGACTGAGGTCGATGCCGTTGCCGAGCAGGGTCAACTTGGACTCGGGAACACCGATCGATCGGAGCGTCGGCAGATCCTCGGCGTTCTGGACCAGCTCGGCGTCGGACGCGTGCGCGGCCAACCACTCGAGCGAATACACGACCGCGCGCTTGGTCCACCGGTCGTCGGGCATGGCGTAGAGGCCGTGGACGGTATTGACGACCGCGGGCACGCGGGCGGCTCGAGCGGCGAGCCGCCCGTAGACGCCGGGTTTCGGATTGTGGGTGTGCACGATGTCGGGACGCAACTGCTTGAACAGCGTTCGGAGCTCTGCGATCGCGGCGATGTCGTGGTGGGGCGCCATCGACCGGGTCGCGTGGCGCAGCGCCACGTGGCGCACGCCCCGCGCGGTGATCGCGTCGACGTAGGGGCCTGGCGCCGACGCGCCGATCACGTCGTAGCCCGCCGTCACGAACGCGCTCAGCTGAGGGCCGAGGAGCAGTTCGAGACTCATGTCGGCGGTCGTGACGTGCACCAGGCGCCGGCTCATGCCGTGGCGTCCCGATACCGCCATTTATTGAGCGTGACCCGAACGGAATCCTCGAACCGCATACCGCCGCGCAGTTTGGCAGTGAAGAATCGCATGCCGTCGCTGCACTGGACCGGTGTTCGCGCCAAGCGATGAGGATCGGTGGTGCCGTACTCGTTCGCACGCGTGCCGGCGAGCGCCGCCGACCGGTAGCGCTCGCGCACCGCGGTGTCGGCGGGCGATGATCCGGCGACCGCCTTGGGGTACGCGAAGTGGGTCGGACGATTCCCGAGGTGGGCCTCGATGAGGTCGTCGGCTTGGTCGAGTTCGGACGCGATGGCTCCGGGATCGAGCCGATCGAGGAGCGCGTGGGTATGGGTGTGGGACCCGACGGTCACGAGCCCCGTCGAACTCACGTCGCGCAACGCGTTCCACGAAAGCGGTGTCCCGTGGTTCGGAAAAGGAATCTGTCGATCGACGAAGTCGGTCGCGACATACAAGGTCGCGGGCAGCCCGAAACGGGCGAGCACGGGCATTGCCTGATCGGCAAAGTCGGCGGTCCCGTCGTCGAAGGTGATCACGATCGGGTGCTCCGCGGGCGGAGTCGGATCGGAGAGTTGGTCGAGTGCTTCGTCGATCGAACGCACCCGTCCGCCGGCGGCGAGGAGTTCGGCCTGCTCGGCAAAGTCGGGAACGGGAAGGTCGACGTCCAAACCGGAATCGGTGCCGATCCGGTGGTAGATCAGCACGACGACACCCGCGGGCGGGGGTCGGAGGCGGTCGGCGGCCAATGCCGACCACTTCATCGCTTGTTTGGTCAGCCCCGGCACCCGAATCTCTCCCCGTCGACGCGGCGGAAGGTCGAGCATCGTAGACCCCTTCCGGAACCCGGAGATCCGGACTCGATGACCGGGGCCGATCCCGGGAACCGGATCATCGGCGCGCCTTCCGACACGGTGCCGGGGTGCGGAACGCTACGAGCAGCGCATCGGGCCGGGTGGGGGCGGACGACCTGACCACCGCCACGACCTCGCGAGGTGGGCGAGACGGGTTGACGTGCACGGTCACGCAGGCCGCGGCGCCCGCACCGCGCTCGATCTTGTCGCCCCGGTGATAGTTGAGCCATTCGAATCCGCCGTTGACCTGGCGAGCAGACCACCCGCGTGCGGTGGCCGCCTCCGCGACGCGCCACCGGGCACCGTCGAACGATGCCGAATCAATCGTGTAGGCGAGACCGAGCGAGGCGAGGAGCGCAAGGCTCGCTCCAGTGGCGGCGAGCCGACGGCGACCGACCGGGCGGTCATGGCTCGGGTCCGATGCCGGCGCGTCGATCGGCGGATTCTCGGGTCGGCGGTCGAGTCCGAGGAGGAGGAACCCCATGGCCGGGAGCACCGGGAGGATGTAACGGTCGTAGGCCTGGAGCCCGGTCGCGATGGCCAGGGTGAAGGCGACCAGGTACCCGATGACCGTGAGCGTCAGGTAGATCGTGACGGGTTCCTCGAGCGAGAAGTTGCGGGATCGGAGCCGGCCTCCGGCGGTGGCGAGCGCGGGAATGGCTGCCGCCACCAGGACCAGCCCTGCGGCGGTTCCGAGGCCGACGAGGATGGACCAGGCGGGGCCCGGGAGGACGTCGGGGCGCGCGCCGATGATCACGATGTCGGACAACGCGCCATCGGGCATGAAGTAATTCCCGACGAACGCATCGTTGGGCACCCGCAGTGCCGTGGCGATCAGCGCCAACGTGGCTGGCACCAGCACGATCGTGGTCAGGTCGCGATGGCGCCGCCAACTCCGAGCGAGGATGCGCCCGGGCCCGACGTAGACCAGCACCGGGATCAGCAGGAGCCCGGCCAGGCGAACGAACCCGGCGAGTTTGAGTACCGCGACCCCGAGTGAGTGCAGCGTCGGTACCGCCGGCGTCAGGGCGTGTCCGTCAGGAATGCCACTCCACCACGCGAGGAGCGCGGTTGCCGTTGCGAGCAGACCGGTGGCGATCAGCGTGAGTCGCACCGCCGATCGGCGCGACCAGTGCGTGAGGTACCACCAGATCCCGGTCGCGGCAGCGGCCACGATTCCGACGATGGCGTATTGGCGAATCGTGAAGGCGACGAATGCGGCCACGAAGCTCGCGATGAGCATGGCCATTGAGATTGGGCGGCGGCTGAGCGCCCGGCACGCGAGCAGCATCCCCAACGCAGAGAAGGCGAAGGTCGGGATGTCGGTCATGAAGCTGACTGCGAGCGGCCCCCAGAGTGGTCCACTCGCGATCGTGGCCGCGAGGAGCCAGGCGGCGCCCCGCCGCACGGCGTGTCGAGGCATCGTGAATGCGACCGAGGCCAGCCCGCCCGCGCCGAGCAGGACCGTGAAGAGCTGGAGGGCGCCGATGTCGCGCCGCGCCAGGGTCGCGACGGGCGCGGCGAGTGCCAGTTGTCCGACCAGTGTCATCGACACCCAGTGGTTGAACGACAGCCGACCCGAATCGACCACGCGGAACATCGTGACGAGGTAGGACCAGTCGTCCGAGCGGGGGATGCCGAACGCGCCGAAGTGCCGGGCGATGACGAGGGGAAGGACGATCGCGATCAGCCCGATCGTGATCGTGCCGATCGCGCCCACGATTTGGTCTCGGCGGGTCGGGGGAGCACTGCGGCGACGGAGGTCCTGCGTGAGCATCAGTGGGGTGTCCGTTCCGGAGCCGCGATCACCGGGAGATGAACACGGTCCGACGCTGGGAGCCGCCGGAGGGTACAGCACGATCGTGGTCCGACCGTCACCTCGCGCCGCCGGTGACGGGTGCGGAGTGTGGTCGGTCGAACGCACGCTGTCGTCTTGGAAGCTTCCCCAAAATGCGGGAGATTTCAGGGCCTTTTGACAATGAATTCACCTGATGTGGTGCTGTGAACCTATGGCTCCGCGCCCGAGGTCACGGCTACACTGCGTGACCTTCGTGTGCACCTTCGGTGCCGCACGCCGATTCTCGTTACCGATGCCAGCAGCCGTGGGGGGCTTCGCCCAGTTATGAGACCACTCGATTATCTCCGGGTCCTCCGGCGCCGCTGGTGGATTTTGGTCGTCGGTGCGTTGATCGGCACGTTGGTCGCATTCGTGACGCGGCCGAGTGACCTGTCGGTTGCGATCGCGACGCAGCCGAAGTACCAGTTCCGGGCGACCCACCTGCTGGTCACGAGCCCCGACTCGACTTCGGGTCTCGGCAAGCGGTTCGGATACGACCGGCTCGCGCTCATGACCCTTCGGGGCCGGGTACCGGCCGCGGCGATGAAAGAACTTGACGCGGTTCCCCTCGGAAGCGTCGTCGACAAGTCCACGTCCGACAGCGAGTCGGGTTCGGAAGGTGCGAACAGCGGCCCGAAGCGGCGACAGGCCAGACCGGATGATCCGGCGGTTCCCAAGGGAGCAATCACGATCATCGTGAAGAATCCGGTGCGGTACGTCTCGATTGCCGCGGTCCCCGACCCCGCCACGGGTGCGCTCGGGGTGATCGCAACGGGCGACAAGAAGACGGCGCCCATCGTCGCAAACACTTTCGCGAAAGCGCTCCTCGATGAGTTGCAACGGATCGCGAAGGTCGACCTCGACAAGAAGGTCGGCGCGCTGACGACCGACTTGTCGGACCTCAACACCAGAGCGTTCACCCTCGACACCCAGATTAACGCGACCCTGGATCCGGTCGTGCGGAATGGTTTGGTGCAGCGGCGCACGACGCTTCAGGCCGATATCGACGAAGTCAGTAGTGAGTTGGTTTCGACCCAACGGACGGGCCCGGTCCCGCTCGATCTCGGCACGTTCGACGCCGCAACCGAAGAAGGCGAGACCTTCTTGCGCATCGCGGGTGGGAGCGCGCTCAGCGGCGGTCAGCGCCAGCTCGTCGGCGGCGCAATCGGTTTCTTCCTCGCACTCGCACTCCTGGTGGCCATGGAGCTGCTCGGCGCGCGGATTCGTGACGTCGCCGGAACCGAGGGTGCCGCGCGGATGCCCGTGATCGCAGAGATTCCGGTGGTAAAGATGAACCGGGCGGATCGGTTTGTCGTCGCGACCTCGGCGGACCCCGCGTCGCTCACCGCCGAGGCCTACCGATCGTTCCGAACGTCGTTGCTCGCCATGTGGCAGCGTCACCCGCGCAACGTGGCGTTGCCGACCGCGGCGAATGGCAACGGCAACGGCAACGGGAACGGGAACGGCAGTAGCCACGGTCGGGGCGGAACCGGCCGGGGTCGACCGTTGCGCACGCTCCTCGTGACCTCACCGGGCCCGGCGGAGGGAAAGTCGATCTCCGTGGTCAACCTCGCTGCGGCGTTCGCCGAGACCGGCGTCTCGGTCATCGTCATCGATGCCGACTTCCGCCGGCCGACCCAGACCCGATACCTCGATCGGCCGCGGAACCCGAACCTCGGTGACCTCGATCTCACCTGTACCCCCGAAGATCTCGAAGCCGTCTTGCAGGACACCGACGTGCCCGGCGTAAGACTCGCTGCCAGCGCGCCCACGAAATCCGATCCCGGCCACGCGATCGCGGTCGCCAAGGCGGCGGCTGGTGCCGCGGAGCATCTCGCCGACATCGTGATCGTTGACTCGCCGCCGATCCTTCTGGCGAACGACGCCGCGGACATTGCGTTGGGAGTCGACGCCACGGTGCTGTTGGCCCGTTCGGGCTGGACCCGTCGGAGCGGCATCGTCGCCTCGGCCGACTTGCTCCGTCGCCTGGAAGCCACCGTGATCGGTGTGGTCATCGTGGGGGCCGAGCACGGTGCCCGCGCGGGCTACTACGGCTATTACGGCTACTACGGCTATGGGTACGGCTACGCGCACCCGGGTGAGGTTTCGATCATGAAGAAACTGATCCCGTGGAAGGGAAGTCGCAAGCCTCGGTCGGCCGCGCCGGCGCTCCCTCGTCCGCCGGTGGCTCCTTCGAGTGCGCCGGCGCCGGCCGCGCCACCGCGTCCGGAGACCCCGCCGGACATCGACGACCCCTGGGTCTAGAGCCGCGCCTATGTCATCGGCGCCGTGCGACTCCGAGCACGATTCCCGCCCGGTGTTCGTCCGTGCGCCGGACCTCCTCATCCGTGAGGCCGAGTTCGGGGTGGTGCTCGCATCGCGAACCGGGGGCCGACCGATCACGCTCGGCGGGTCGGCGCAGTTGGTGTGGGGGGTACTCGACGAACCGCGGCATCTGGAGGATCTCGTCGATGAGGTCGCCCGGCGCGGTGGCGTCGAATCTTCGGAGATCCACTCCGACGTCGTAGCGACGGTCGGGCGTCTCCGCGCGCTCGACGTCGTGAAGTGTGAACCGTGAACTCGCTGGGCCAGTGGTGTGGTGTTGGGCTTCCTGGCGGGACCGTGATCGATCGACTTCCGCAAGGCCCGGCCTGGGAGCAGCTTTGGAGTGACGCCGTCGATGACCGGGCGGTCGCGTTGCTGGCGTCGGTGGCCGCCGACGCCGATGTCCTCGGTGCCCAGGACCAGTTCGCGCAACTCGACCGCGGTCATGAGGCCGCGATGCGGGACTGCGTCGTCCTCGAGCGGGCAACGCTCGAGGTCGCGGAGGTGCTGGGCCAACGCAACGTGTCGTTCCGGATTCTGAAGGGGCCGGCGGTCGCGCATCTCGACTATCCGAATCCGGCGTGGCGCGCGTTCGGCGACGTGGATGTGCTGGTGCCGTCAGCTGATTACGACCATGCCGTCGCCGGGATCATGGCGCTGGGTGCGTACCGACGATCATCCGAAATCCGACCCGGGTTCGATCGTCGCTTTGGCAAAGGCACCTGCCTCACGCTGCGCGACGGAACCCAGATCGACCTGCACCGGACCCTGGCCACCGGCCCGTTCGGGTTCACGATCGATACCGGGTCGATCTTTGCCGAGCGCCCCGAATCCGTGGTGCTGGCCGGCGTCGCGGTTCCCGTGCTCTCACGCGTCCATCGGTTCATCCATGCGTGCGTGCACGCGGTCCTTGGAGACGCGGTGCCCAGGGTGGTGACCCAACGCGACATCGCCCAGATCTTGCTGACCACCGATGTTGACCTTGACGCGGTTCGCGCCGTGGCCGACCGTTGGCGGCTGGGTGCAGTCGTGGCCCGGGCGGTGGCCGGCGCGTGGACGAGCCTGCAACTCGCGCCGACACCGGAGTCCGAGGCGGCCCGACGTTATGCCGAGAGTCGGTTCGAGACCCGGGCGTTGGCCGCCTACACCGGGCCGGGCCGCAGCTACGCTCGCCAGATGGTGGCCGCAGTTCCCGCGGTGCCCGGAATCACCGCGAAAGCTGCGTACCTCCGTGCCCTGGTGCTGGTGGATCGCTCGTATGCCCACCGCCACGACGGTGGCTACGCCCGGAGGGTCCGCCGCGCATGGGACGCACGCGTCCGTAAGGGCGACCTGCCGTGACCGACGACGCAGCCGCCGAGATCCCGGACCCGATCGAGCCCGACGCACCATCAGACGCGCTTCCGCTTGCCCACGAGCGCGAGCTCGCGCAGGTGAAGGTCCCGCGGTGGCCGCGGACCGTGATCGGTGTCGGCGCGGTGCTGTACGGCGTCACGATCATCGTGGCGTTCGGAAGCGGCCGGTACGACCTGATCGAGCCGGTGTTCCTGGTGCCGGTGCTGGCCTACATCGCGTGGCGCATCGCCCGACGGATCGCGGCAGTCGACCGCGACCCGTGGATGGTGTCGTTCGTCATGGCTGCGTTCTGGGCCAAGATGATCGGGACCCTCGTGCGCGCGCTCGTGGTCTCGCTGATTTACGACAACCGTTCCGACGCGCTCGACTATCACCAATGGGGACAGTTCTTCGCGCCGATGTTCCGCGGCTTCGATTTCTCCCAGATCCGGTCGTGGAGTGGCACCGAGTTCATGCGGACGATGACCGGTGTCATCTATTCCGTCACCGGCGCCTCCGAGTACAGCGGTGCGATCGTGTTCTCGTTCATGTCGTTCGTTGGGCTCTTGCTGTTGTGGCGGGCGTTCGCGCGCGCCGTTCCTGACGGTTTGCACCGGCGGTACGCGATCTTGGTGTTGTTCCTCCCGTCGTTCTTGTACTGGCCTTCCGCCCTCGGCAAAGAAGGCTGGGCGATCTTCTGTCTGGGAATCGCGTCGTACGGAGTCGCGCTCGTCATGACCCGCGAAATTCCTCTTGGTGTCGCGATGGTGGCGGCCGGCCTCTTTGGGGTCACCCTGTTGCGACCACACGTCTCGCTCACGATCTTCTCGGGCATCTTCCTTGCTGCGGCGGTGGGGAAATCGACGCGTCCCGGTGGAACGTCGTCGATTCTGCGCATGGTCCTGTTCGGGATGCTCGTGGTGCTGGGCACCACCCTGGCCGCCTCGACCGCGCAGTTCTTCGGTGTGGAACGGCTGGATCAGGAGACGATCAATCAGACGCTGAGCGATGCCGAGGGTCGAACCAGCGAAGCGGGTTCGACGTTCACCCCAGTGCGCATGTCGAACCCGTTGAACACACCGCTCGCCCTCGTTACCGTCCTGTTCCGACCCTTGCCGATCGAAGCCAGTAGCCCGGTGTCGTTCGGATCGTCGCTCGAAGGCGTGTTCCTCATCGTGTTGGCGGTCAAATCCGGGCGGCGACTGCGATCGATCCCGAGGGCCATGCGCCGTACTCCGTACGTCGCTTACAGCGTCGGGATCATGTTCACCTTCATCTTCGCGTTCTCGTCGTTTTCGAATTTCGGGATCCTGGCCCGCCAGCGATGTCAGGTCTTGCCGTTCTTCTTGGTGTTGCTGTGTCTTCCCGAGTGGAAGCGCGAAGGCACCATCTCGATCGAGGAGGCCCTGGCCGGCCGGGTCGACGTGCCGGATCCGCACCTCGACGAAGCGGCCCCGGCTCCCTACCAGAGCGAGGCCGAAGCGACCGATGTCCTCCCGACCGGCGAACCGGTCGATCCCTATGTCGACGCCGACTTCACGTTCGATCCGTACGAGCGGTTCCGTGACCGTCGGGGGTCGCGCGGTCGAGGCGATGGTTGACCGGACCTGGGTGCCGAGCGAGATCCTGGGCGCGGAAGGTTGGGGCCGGACGGCCAGTCTCGGGCTGCTCGATCTCAACGTCGCAGTCCACAGCGACGACGCCGCGGTGCTTGGTGTGGTCGAGGAGCTGTTCGCCCCGCTCATCGTTGTGGGGGGCACGGCCCAGGCGGTACTGATCGGGTCGGCCGGCGCCGAGGATGACCGATGCTATTTCGTCGCGACCGATGAAGGCATCGTCGTGCGCACCCCGGCGCGCACGATCGCATTCGCGCATCTCATGTTCGAGTTGAACCAGCGCGCGATCACCCACTCGTCCGCCGCGCTGCGCATGCACGCCGCGGCCGCGGTCGTCGATGGACGAGCCGTCGTGCTTCCCGGACCCATGGGTGCGGGAAAGTCGACGTTGGTGGCAGGGTTGGTCCAGCGGGGCTTTGCGTATGTCACCGACGAAGTGGTGGCGATCGATCCCGCGCGCGGCGTCGTGCGGCCGTACCCCCGCCCGTGTTCGCTCGGGGTTCCGCCCGCCGCGCTGGCCCCGATTCCCTGGTCGCCCGGCGAGGCCGCGGCGCAGTACCTCGGTGCGTCGGGATTCGTTCCGGCCGATCGGCTGGGGGTCCCGGCCGCAGCCGACGTTCCCATCGGTGTCGTCGTGTTGCCCACCTACGAGCCGAACGCGATGACGACGATCACGCCGCTCGATCCCATGGCGCTCCTGGCGGGCGTCGCGAGCCACACCTTCGCACTGGGGACCCCGGGCACGCTGGCCACGCTGGCCACCCTGTTGGATGGTGTACCCGGATTCCACCTGGTGAGCGGCGATCTCGACGAGGCCGTCGACGGTGTCCTCGATGTAGCGCGGTTGGGGACGCGCCGATGAGCGGCGTCGCGCCCGTCGATGCGACGACGTGGGTGTACGCACCCGAGCCGAGCCAGTTCGTGGCGATGGCCGACGGTGTGGTCATCGCCAGTGGGACCGAAATTCACACCCTGAACCTGGCGGCCGCGAGCGTGTGGGCCGCGTGCGAGGAGCGCGTCCAGTTGGCGCGCGTGGCCGACCAACTTGCCGTCGAGTTCTCGGCGGATCCGACCGTGGTGCGACGCGATGTGGTGGCTGCCGCTCGAGGCCTGATCGATGTCGGCCTGCTCGCGGTGGCCGCGGGCGAGGTCGCGCCTCCGCCGGCCTTTTCCAAACCATTGCTCCAACCGGCACCCGCGTGTTCCGCCTGTGGTCCCGGGCCCGACTACGAGCATGCGGTGCTCGTCGATGTCGGTGCGGGCGTGCTGGCGATCGGCGCAGACGACCAGGTCGCTTCGGCATTGGAACACGCGCTCGGCGACCGAGCGATCGGACGGATCGACCATCCCGAGGACCGACCTGCCTATGGCGTCGTCCTGCCGTCGGCGCCGAGCCGTGGCCCGATGACGGAGGTCTCGCGCTTGCACCGTGGCCCCGACGTGGTGTTGCGGAGCCGCAGTCCGGAGCGGGTTCTCGACGCAGTGCTCGCGCAGATTGCGACCCACCTCATCCAGCCCGGAGAGATGGTGCTGGAGGCGATGAGCGTGGGCCGGAGCGACGCCGTCGTCGTCGTTCCCATTCCGAAGAACCGTGTGGCGTTCGAACGGGCCGCCGCGCGCGCCGGTCTCCGCTGTGCGGACATCCCTTCGACGATCCTTGCCGCCGACGAGCCGACCGTCGTGACCGGTGCCGCCGCGCTGCACCCCGACCGTCGCGCGTTGGCGGAGGTGGCCGCGGCCCGCCACCATCTCGAGGGGGAGCCTGACGGGCTTGCATGGGGTCGGTACCGCGTGGCCAGCGTACTGGTTGCCGGGCCGCCGACCGTGGCCAGCGTGCTCGGGGAGATGGCGCCGTCAGTTGCCTCCGAGACGACCCACGGCGACCTGGACGAGGTGGTCGCTCGGCTCCGGGCCCTGCCGGTTCGCTCGGGCATCTCGCTCGCGACCGTGATCCGGATGCTCGATGATGGTCGGCGCGCGGGCTAGAGAATCTCGCCCCGGAACGTCCGGCCGCGCAGCATGCCTTTGGTGTCGAACGTGATCGGCGCGTTCGCGCAGATGATCGCCGGGTCGAACTCCGGGTGGTCGACGAGTAAGACCGTGAGTTCACAGGCCGCGAGCGCGTCGGGCCCGAACTCGACGAGTTCGAACTCCAGGCCGGCCGGCGCGGGTGAGGACACGTAGGGATCGCACGCGGTCAGGTCGGCGCCGAGCGCGGCCAGCCGTTCTGCGACCATCAGCGATGGCGATTCTCGCCAGTCCGACGTGCCGGCCTTGTAGGCAATGCCCAGCAGCAGGATCTTGGTGCCCTTGACCGCGCGTCCCTCGCGGTTGAGGAGGGCGACGATGCGGCTGACCACGTAGTCGGGCATGTGCTCGTTGACGTCATTCGCGAGTTCGACGAAGCGGAACGGGTGGCCGGATCGACGCCGTACTCGCCACGAGAGGTACGAGGGATCGACGGGAAGGCAGTGACCGCCGACTCCGGGACCGGGGGTGAACCGCATGTACCCGAACGGTTTGCTCGATGCGGCGTCGATGGCGGACCAGATGTCGACGCCGAGGTCCTCCGCGAACATCGCGAGTTCGTTGACGAGCGCAATGTTCACGTGGCGGAACGTGTTCTCGAGGAGCTTCACGAGTTCGGCCTCGGCGGGCGAACCCACCGGAACCACTTTCTCGACGAGCGCTCCGTAGAAGGCCTCGACCGAGCGACACGACGATGCGTCGATGCCGGAGACGACCTTGGGCGTGTTCTCGAAGGTCCACCGCTCGTTGCCGGGATCGATGCGCTCGGGCGAGTAGCCCAGATGAAAGTCGGTGCCGGCACTCAGCCCGGATTCTTCGAGGATCGGCCGGACCAGTTCTTCGGTGGTTCCGGGATACGTGGTGGATTCGAGGACGACGAGCGCGCCCGGCTGGAGCACTTCGGCGAGCGACCGGGTGGCCGACTCGACGAAGTTGAGGTCGGGAACCCCATCGCGCAGGGGGGTTGGCACCGAGATGATCGCAACGTCGAAGCCGGCGAGATCGGCGACCGAATCGGTCGCGGTGTATCCCTGACGGATCGCCGCGGCGAGCCGTTCGTTCGGGACATCCTCGACGAAGGAGATGCCGTCGCGTAGGGCAGCCACGCGGCGCGGATCGATCTCGTACCCGGTGACTGTGAAGCCGACTTCGACGGCGCGCATCGCGACGGGGAGGCCGACGTAGCCCTGACCGACGATGACCACCCGTGCGGTGCGATCGTCGATGCGGCCGATGAGGCGCTCGGTCATCGCGGGCAGCAGAAGATCAGGTACACCGCGTTGAGGCAGCTGCCGGAACCATGATCTTGGCCCTTGGACGCGCCGCCATCACTGCTGAGCGAACCAGCCTTGCCGTCGGAGGTGATGCCGCCGGTGGAACCGTCGCTCGAGAATCCCGAACTGGACAACGATTCTTCGCCGGTGCTCGGGTCGTTCCCGTCGTCGCCTTTTCGATCGGGGCAGGGGAAGATCAATCGCCGACCAACTTCGATCGCGAGTGGCGGATTGGGATCGACGTAGCCCTCGGCGAAGTCGTTGCCCTTCGCGCCCCATCCCAACACCATCCGGCATTGCCGTCCGGCCGCGTTGGGACCGGTCACTTCGGGCAGGAGGACCGCCCAGACGTCGTCGTTGGCCGCGGTGAGCAGTGGACGCGCGGTGGGGAACTCGACCCGGACTGCGGGGTTGTCGGTAAACCACTGGCGGATCGCGGGAGGAATCTCTTTCCCGTTCATGTTCGGTGGTGCCGGGCGCGCGTTGCCGGACGGGTTGATCACCACCATGTAGAAATTGATGCAGGGTCGCTCGGTGCCGTTGGCCGTGGTGGCGTATGCGGCGGTGGTACGAATGATGGGCGCGGCCCACACCAAGCCTCCGGCGACCGCACCGCGCGTCAGAAGCTGACGACGGCTCAGGCCGCCTGACGCTTCGGTGCCGTGCTCGGTTGGCATCGCTGGTGGTACCCCTCGGTTGGTGTCGGAGCGGACAGGTTCAGCCCACTGACGACACTCGCGCTTCCCCAGACTTGTGCTGCCGCCCGGGGCCGACCCCGGATCGGTGTGAACCGGTCAAAGATAGCATCGCGCCGACGGTGAGATCCATAGGCTGTCGTCGTCAGAAATACCCGGGTTGAGCATTTTTTCGGGTGATGTGGTGGCCACGTACCGTGAGGTTCGGGGAGTTTAGGCGATTCGACCCCATTGGCCGGCGTCGGCGGCTCGGTAGATATGACACGCTGAGCGACCAGAACACGGCTGGTCGGGGGTGAGTAGAGGTGAAAGAAGCAGCTGGCCCCACCGCAATTCTCGTCGTGTACTACCTGGCCGAGCCGGCCGATCTGCCCATCCTCCGCGAGCACCTCGACCGAATCGAGCGCCACACGAAGTTGCCCTTTGTGGTCTATGCCGCCACCGAGCGACTGCTCCCCGGTGGG
>JANLRZ010000146.1:0-4580 GCA_031362155.1 Acidimicrobiia bacterium
CGTGCTGCTGATCGGTCCGCCAAAGTCCGAGGCGGGTCGACGCACAATCGTGATCCCTGATGCGCTCGTGCCGGAGCTCAGCGGGCATCTGGCGGCGTTCGTTGGACCCGAGGACGACGCCCGCGTCTTCACCGGCGCGAAGGGCGCACCGATCCGCCGACGGAACTGGTGGGCCAAGTGGGCGGCCGCGGCCGAGACGGTTGGTGTGACGGGTCTCCGCTTCCACGACCTGCGGCACACCTGCAACACCCTCACCGCGGCGACGGGCGCCAGCACTCGTGAGCTGATGCACCGCATGGGCCACGCGTCGGCCGCGGCCGCGCTGCGCTACCAGCACGCCACGCGCGACCGCGACGTCGTCATCGCCCGAGCGCTCAACGAGGTCATCGAGGCCGGAAGGCCATGAAGCAGCGGCACCGGCGCGGGGAGCCCGCGCCGCCCGAAGCGACAGTCATCGTTCGGGCGAAGCTCCTCGATCCGGACCTGTTGCTCGAGACCGCTCGTGACAACTTCCGGGCCTACGGGTTCTTGGGCGTGTCCGTGCTCGCCGAGACGCCGGTTCTGAGCTGGGAGGCGATCATCGCCCGCCGGTTCCCGAGGGTCGATTGGGTCGTGCTGTTCTCGGCCGGCGACCTCTACGCATCCGGGCTGGAGCTCTGGGATACCGGGGCTGCTCCGCACTACGACGTTGTACACGGGGATCTCAATGAGCTGGTGCGTCGTATCATCGGGACGGCGCATCGCGTCGTTGCCAACCCGAAGCGATCGGGGGAGTGAACATGACATCACCGAGAATCGATTTGTGGGCCGACCTCAACGCCGAGGACGACGAAGGCCGCAACTGGTCGATGGTTGATCGAGCGCGCGAGCCGGCTGCCCTGATCCCGGGTGTTGTTCTGATCGCCGGTGTCGAGGGCCTCTGGTCCGTCGTACGGATCGACGCGGTCGACGACGACGGCCAGGTTCATTTCATCCAGATCGACCATGAAGACCCCGCCGCTCGCGCCGTGCTCAGCGCCGCGGCTCACTGATGGCCTCTCCAACGGCTTACACCGCGCTGTACGAGCGCGACACGGAGAGCGACGCTTGGCTCGTCCACATCGAGGGCATTGACGGTTGCCACACCTACGGTCGGACTCGGACTGAGGCGGATCAGCGTATCCGTGAGGCACTCGCACTCTGGCTCGATACCGACGTCGAGACCCTTACGATCACAGGCTCGTAGAAACGGAATCGACGCGTGAACGATTCGTGCCGCGCTCGCAGCGGCACGCGGCGCGAACTCCCTTCAGCGATAGTGGTCGAGATACTCGAGTTGCTGGCCAGATTTCAGGCACGGATGCGCGGTGGCGTAGATGGGAGCGTTGCGACTCAACACCCGATCCAGGTCTCGGCGATACCGGTGTCCTCATCCCCCACAAGCGCCTACAGCCACTCCTGCAAGGATGGCAGGACAGGCCAGCCACGAGGGAGGCGTCATGGACGCAGAGGACATCGGCGCCGCTCTCGAGGATGTGTTCGACCAGGCGCTCGTGTTTCACGCATTCACCGACTACATGCGCGACTACGAAGTCATCACCTACTCGGTCGCCGATCCGATCACGGAGATCCCACCGGTGTACGAACGGTTCCTCTTCAAGCTGTGTGTCGAGGCGGAGATCGCGACGACCGTGTCACCCGAGGTGTGGCGCCGATCGGTCGATGACCGACTGGTCGATTTCGAAGCCGGGAAGGATCTCGACGGCTACCACTGGGGCGTGAAATGGCACTGTCTGTACCCGGGCGGCAAAGTAGTTCCAAACTCCGAGCGAGCCCGACGGTGGTTCGAAGCGATCGGCGTTCCGTTTCACGAGGCCCGCATTGAGACGAACGCGCACGTCATCAACCTGGTCTTCGCTGATCTCGAAGTCACGACGGTCGAGCCGGGCCACGCGCCGTACGTCGTGGCACGCGACGATCGATCGGTGCCACCGACGCCGCTGACCTAGATCGGTGCAGGTGCGATCTGCGGCGCGACATTCCCGCTAGGGCACGTGGAGGGCACGGAGGCTCTATCGACGCGCGGTGCAGACCATGGTGAACGTCTGCACCATGCGGTGTGACCTGCGCAAAGAGAGTGGAGCGGGTGACCGGGATCGAACCGGCATGGCCAGCTTGGAAGGCTGGGGCTCTACCATTGAGCTACACCCGCGAGGCCGCCGAGGGTAGCAGCGCGCCGGACGGCCCCGTCGTAGCGTTCCCGTGATGCAGTTCACCCGGGATTCGCACAGGGCGGTTGCCGACGGGGCGGTCACGCTGACCATTCGGCGGTGGACGCGGCCCCAGGTCAAGGTCGGCGGTCATTACACCGTCGGCGCAGTGGTGATCGAGGTCGATGCCATCGAACTCCTTCCGTTTCACGCAATCTCCGACGCCGATCTCGCGCGGACGGGCGTGGCCGATCGCGAGGCTTCCCGGGCCCGGGCCGCGCACTCCGGCCCGATCGACGACGACACCCTCGTCTACCGGATCGAGTTCCACGTCGTCGGGCAGAAGGCCGACGCCGTACCGGCACGCGCCACCGAGGCGGCAGTCGCGGCCGTGGCCGACCGACTCGACCGCATCGATGCGCGAGATCCCCGGGGACCATGGACGCGGGCAACGTTGCGGCTCATCGCGGATCGGCCGGGGACCGTGTCGACCGAGCTCGCCGAGGCGGTCGGGTGGCCACGGATGGAGTTCAAGGCCTCGGTCCGCAAGCTCAAGGCGCTGGGTCTGACCGAGAGCCTCGAAGTCGGCTATCGGCTCACCCACCTGGGTGCGAAAGTGCTCCAAACGTAGAAAAAGGTCGCACGACCGAGTGGTCTGCAGACGCCCCCCAGGGTGTGGAGACTGAATTCTTCAAAAATCTGCTCAGTTCAGGACGACGGGTGCCGACGAATGGGACTGACCAGGGGCTGAGTTGCCTTTGGCGACCGCCGGAAATTGTCCGGCCCCATCAATCCACAAGGGAGTCCCCGAATGACTGAAATGATCGAACACGTCGACGGCCGTCGTACCAAGCGCCAGCGGAAGCGCAAAGTTGCGGTGCTGGCCTTGACCGCGACGGCCGTTCTTGGTGCCAGCGCTGCGTTCGCGGCCTGGACCGTCGGCGGTGGTGG
The DNA here is from genome assembly GCA_031362155.1 of Acidimicrobiia bacterium. GTDB lineage: Bacteria > Actinomycetota > Acidimicrobiia > IMCC26256 > JAENVU01 > JAENVU01. The sequence goes on from JANLRZ010000146.1 coordinate 3,141, forward strand.
TACCGGTACTGCGACGGCAACCAGCTCGCAGAACCTGACCACGAGCGTCGCCACCACCACGGCTGCGCTCTACCCGGGCATCACCGGTTCCGACCTGTACCTCACGGTCAACAACCCCAACCCGTTCCCGGTGACCATCACCTCGGTGAACGCCAATGGTGCGGCAACCGCCGACGCGGGTCACCCGACCTGTGTCACGACCGGCGTGACCTACACCACGACCGCGGTCACCCAGGTGATTCCGGCGAGCGGCAACGCGTCGTTCACAGTGCCGTCGGTGGCGATGAGCAACGCGTCGGACAACGGCTGCCAAGGCGCAACCTTCACCATCCCCGTCACGTTCACGGCGGCGAGCTGAACCTGAAGACTAGGGACACATCCTGGGGTCCCGGAGCGCGTCATGTGCTTCGGGACCCCCGTGTCCATTCCTGCCATGAAACGACTCCTCGCGCTCCTTCCATTGATCTTCGCGTTGGCCTTCGCCGCGCCGGGTGGGACGAGCGCGGGCGCAGCCGGCCCCGACGACTTCACAATGTCGGCCAACTTCTCCGGTCTCTATCCGAACGCCGACCTCATCGCCGACGTCTCGGTGCACAACCCTCAGAACTTCGCGATCGCGGTCAAGGCGGCGACGGTCATTGTCGGTGACGCCAGCCCGACGTGTCTTGCCGGCAATGTGATTGCCGATTCATTCTCCGGCGACATCGTCGTCCCGGCTCAGGGCAACGCCATCGTGCCGGTCCGTATGCAAATGCTGGCGAGCGCGCCGAATGCATGCCAAGGCGCAGTCTTTCCCCTCACGTTCGCGGCCGAAGGTGTCATCGTCGGCGCGGTCCCCGGGTCGGAATCGTCGACCACTGGCGGCTTCGCATTCACTGGTATTGGTGACGGCGTGCGCGCACTCGTTGGCATTGGCCTCGGCGCAGTGGTGTTCGGACTGCTCCTCGTCGCCCGACGACGTTTCGAAACGGTCGACGGCTGATGCGTCGTACGGCAGCCCTTGCCATCTTCGTCGCCCTCGTGGTGTTCGGCGCGACCGCGGCCTTCGCGGGGTGGTCGCTGAGTGGATCCGGCTCGGGGTACTCGAGTGCTCGATCGCAAGGGTTGCCGACGTCGACCGCCGCGGCAGGCACCGGCCCGACTTCGATGTCGATCATTTGGGCCGCGCCCACAGGCGGCAGCGTCAGCCCGACGCAGTACGTCGTCCGGCGTACCGCTCCGACGACGGCGACGGTCTGCACCGTCGGCGCTGCGGTCTTCACCTGCAACGACACCGGTCTCACGACCAACACGACCTACACCTACACCGTCGAGGCGCGGATCGGATCCAACTGGAGTTCCGGTCAGACCGCCGGCTTCACCGGGACGACGGCCAACGCCACGTTCATCGTGGCTCCCGGCGCCGCGGCCAAGACCGCGGGGACCGCATTCACCACGACC
>JANLRZ010000176.1:0-3905 GCA_031362155.1 Acidimicrobiia bacterium
GGCGTCGGTCACGAAACGCCTCGAGATGCTCCAAGAACGGCGCGATCTCACCGTCGAGTTGGCGACCATGGGCACGAAGGTCGACCTGTCGGCACTGGAATCCGACTTCGTGAAGGTGGCCAAGAGTTACGGCGAACGCAAGGGAATCACCTACGCGACCTGGCGGGAGTTCGGCGTCAGCGCCGAAACGTTGAAGAAGGCCGGGATCAGCCGAGGGGCGTGATCAGCTGCCGAACTCATACCCGAGATCGGGCGCGGTAAGCACCGGAACGTAGGGAATGCCCACGCCTTCCAGGCGCGGGCCGAGTTCGCCGCCGCGATCGAGCAGCAACGACACCGCCACGATCGGGCAACCCATTTCCTCGACGCCGGGCAAGGATTCGAACAGCGCCTTGCCCGTCGTCGCGGTGTCTTCCACGATCAGCACCCGCTGACCCGGCTCCAACACGCCGGCAATCCGGCCGCCCGTGCCGTGGTCTTTGGGTTCTTTCCTGATCGCGAACGAGGGTTTGCCCGTCACCATCGCCACTGCGAGTGCCACGGGAATTGCGCCGACCACTGGCCCGCCCACCGCATCGAAATCCCCGGGCGAGATGCCCGCCTCGTCGAGCGCATCGAGGATCGCGTCGCCGACGATCTGGAGACAATCGCCCCGGAAACTCACCTGGCGACCGTCGAGATACCAATGGGAGATCCGGCCGCTATTGAGGGTGAACTCACCCTCGCGGATGGCGTAGGTGCGCAGCGCGGTCGCCAGCGCTTCTTGAGAGGGTCGGAGACTCATCGTGACTCCTGTCGATCAGGCGGAAACCGCGGCGCTGGCCAACAGGGATTGCACCATCACCAGGCCGTCATCCGAGCCCAACAATGTGTCAGAGGCCCGCTCGGGGTGGGGCATGAGCCCAACCACGTTGCGCGCTTCGTTACAGATTCCGGCGATATCGTCGAGCGCGCCATTGGGGTTCTCGACGTACCGGACCACGATTCGGTCCTCCGCGCGGAGTGCGGCGAGCGTTTCCCGATCGCACACGTAGTTGCCTTCGAAATGATTGATCGGGATGCGCAGGATCTGCCCGGCCGTCGCCTGATTGGTGAGTACCGTCGTGACGGTTTCGACCCTGAGCTCCACGGGCTGGCAGAGGAACTTCAACCCCGCGTTCTTCTGGAGTGCTCCCGGCAGCAGTCCGGCTTCGCACAGGACCTGGAGCCCATTGCAGATGCCGACCACCGGCCCGCCCGCCGCGGCGTGAGCGGCGACGGCATCCATCACCGGGGAGAAGCGAGCGATCGCGCCGGCGCGTAGGTAATCACCGTGAGCGAAGCCACCGGGGACGACGACTGCGTCGACTCCATTCGTGGTCGCATCGGCGTGGAAGAGCAATTCCGCGTCGCCGCCGAGACGTTCGATCACCCCGACCACGTCCAGCTCGCAGTTGGTGCCGGGGAACTGGACGACGCCGACCCTCACGCGTGTTCACTCAGCGAGATGTCGAAGGCCTCGATCACGGGGTTGGCCAGCAAGCGGTGACACATCTCGTCGACCTGGGCGCGGGCGGCGGCCTCGGAGTCGGCCTCGACGACGAGGCGCACGGTCTTTCCCACCTTCACTTGGCTCACGTTCGTGTATCCGAGCGCAGGCAGCGCCCGATCGATCGTCGCACCCTGAGGATCGAGGATCCCGGGGAGGTGGGTGATGTCAACGGTGGCGGTAAAGCGCGGCATCGGTTCGACCTTACCTGCCGACGTCGGTATTCGGCGCTCCGAACCAGTCCGCGAAATCGCGGCCGGTGATCCGTTCGTACGCCTCGACGTACCGAGCGCGGGTCCCCGCGATCACCGACTCCGGGACCGGCGGTGCCGGCGCGGTGTGATCCCAATCGAGGGTCAGGTAGTAGTCCCGTACGTACTGCTTGTCGAAGCTCGGTGGGGAGCCGCCGGACGCGTAGGTATCGGCCGGCCAGTACCGAGACGAGTCGGGCGTCATGACCTCGTCGATCAGCAGGAGTGCACCGTCGGTGGTCGTGCCAAACTCGAACTTCGTATCAGCCAGGATGATCCCGCGCGCCGCGGCGTGTTCGGCCCCGCGTGCATACACCGCGAGCGCGGCATCGCGCAGCCGGTCGAAGGTCTCGTGCCCCACGAGATCGATCGCTTCGGCATCGGTCATCGGCAGGTCGTGACCGGTATCGGCCTTCGTGGTGGGGGTGAACAGCGGTTCGGGCAACTGCTCGGCTTCGGCCAGGCCGACGGGCATCGTCCGACCCTGCACGGTGCCCCGGTCCTGATACTCCGCCCACGCGCCACCGAAGAGGTACCCGCGTGCGATGCACTCCATCGGCACCGGGTGGGTGCGCCGCACCAACGTTGCCCGGCCGTCGGCATCGGGCCCCGCCCCGGCCGGGAAGTCGGCCGGATTCACCGAGATCACGTGGTTCGGGAGGATGTCGGCGGTGAGGTCGAACCAGAAACTCGACACCGCGGTGAGTACTCGGCCCTTGTCGGGGATGGTGTCGGGCAACACGACGTCGAACACCGAGACGCGATCCGAGGCGACCATGAGGAGCTGATCGTCACCCGCGTCGTAGAGGTCCCGGACCTTTCCCGAGTACAGGTGCGGCAGCGCAATCATTTCCGCTCACCGCCCTTCGGGCTGGGCCGCTCGGGCCCCACTCGGCGAGGTGGACGGCGCTGCACCGGAGTCGACGCCTCGTTCACCTTCATACGGTGACACCATCCAGTACGTCGAAGGTACGGCCGATGTTGGCGACGGCCTTGGCGAGGTCGAAGGCCCCTTCGAGCGCAGCGGGCGAGATCGCGGCGACGACCTCGGGATCGTCTCGCAACACGTCGATGAACGGGCGGCGTTCGTCCCAGGTCATCATCGCGTTGCGTTGCACCATGCGGTACGCGTCGTCGCGTGACCGGCCCGACTCGACCAGTGCGAGCAACACCGGCTGGCTGAACACGAGCCCGTAACTGGCGTTGAGGTTCTCGATCATCCGCTCGGGGTACACGACCATCCCCTCGATGATCGAGCGCATCTTGACCAACAAGTAGTAGGCGAGCAGACACGCGTCGGGAAGGATGACGCGCTCTCCCGAGCTGTGCGATATGTCGCGCTCGTGCCAGATCGCGATATTCTCCATCCCCGCCATTTGGTCGGCCCGCAGCACCCGGGCGAGGCCACAGAGCTGCTCGCTCTTCACCGGGTTTCGCTTGTGCGGCATGGCCGAGGAACCTTTCTGCTTCCCGGCCCGGAACGGCTCTTCGACCTCCCGGACTTCGGTGCGTTGAAGATGCCGGATCTCGAGGGCGCACTGCTCGACCGTGGCGCCGACCGATGCGCATGCGTACAGCAACTCCGCGTGGCGGTCGCGCGCCAGTACCTGCGTGGCCGGCACGGGCGTGAGTCCGAGCGCGGCGCACACGTGCTGCTCCACATAGGGGTCGACGTTGGAATACGTCCCGACCGCACCCGAGAGTTTGCCGACCGCGATGCCGGCTCGCGCCCGCCGCAGCCGCTCGACGTCCCGCCGCACCTGGAGCGCCCACAGCGCGAGCTTGATCCCGAAGGTGGTGGGTTCGGCGTGGATGCCGTGCGTGCGCCCGACCATCGGAGTATCGCGGTACACGTGCGCCTGCGCGGTGATGGCCCGGTCGAGTTCCTCGGCCGCAGTGATGAGCAGATCCGCGGCTCGCGTGAGTTGCAGCGCGAGGGCGGTGTCGACGACGTCACTCGATGTGAGGCCGTAGTGCACCCAGGAGCCTTCGGGCTGGCCCACCCGCTCCTGCACGATGTCGACGAACGCGGCAACGTCGTGCTCGGTGATCTTCTCCCGCTCGTCGATCGCCGCAACGTCGAAGCCGCCCCTGGCGCGCACCGCGGCCGCGGCTGCGGCGGGCAC
>JANLRZ010000192.1:0-5226 GCA_031362155.1 Acidimicrobiia bacterium
GCGCTTGAACGAGGTCGTGATGGAGTGCCTGGCCGAGGAGCTCGAGCGGCTATCGGATCCTCGCCTCGGATTCGTCACCATCACCGGGGTGGAGATCGCGGCCGATCTGCGCACCGCCGAAGTCTTCTATTCGGTGTTCCGGCGTGGTGATGAGCCCAACGAATCAGCCGCCGGGCTCGCATCGGCGGCGCCTCACCTCCGCACCCACATCGGCCGCCAGGTGCGCATGAAGTATTCGCCCGAGCTGCGCTTCATCGAAGATGATTCGATCGCGAGCGGCGAGCGGATCGAAGCGATCCTGCGCACGCTTCATGACGACCCAATTCGTGCCGATGACACCGATGGCCTCCTCGATCGAAGCGAGGACACGCAGTGAGCATCGTGAGCCCAGAGGTCGGCGACGTCGAAGCCGCGCTCGACCGTGCCGCGAAGACCATCGACGCGGCCGAGCGCGTCACCCTGATGTGCCACATCACGCCCGACGGTGACGCACTCGGTTCGATGCTCGCGATGCACCATGCGTTGCTCGCGGCCGGTCGGTCCAGCGTGGCGTGTTTCCCCGATCCGTTCGTGATCGCACCGCACTACCGCGAACTCCCGGGCCTCGACCTGATCACGCGGCCCGAGGACCTCGGTGAGGACCTCGGCGTGGTGGTGACCTTCGATTGCGGAGCACTCGGCCGGCTGGGGAACCTCCGGTCGCGAGCCGTTGCCGCCGCCGAACTCATCGTCGTCGACCACCACGTATCGAACGAACGCTACGGCACGATCAACGTGATCGATCCCAAGGCCGCGGCGAGTGGGGTTGTGGTCCGCACCTTGATCGACAAGATGGGCCTCACGCTCACGCGCGACGTCGCGTTCTGTCTCTACACGGCGCTCGTGTGCGACACCGGACGCTTCCAGTACGAGAGCACGACGCCCGCGGTCTTCGGGCTCGCCGCCGAGCTGTTGGCGTTCGATCTTCCGATCAGTCAACTGAGCCGCACGTTGTTCGAGGAGCACTCGTTCGCGTACCTGCAGCTTCTGGGCGAGGCGTTGGCCAATGCGACGCTGGTCGCCGAGCAGTCGTTCGTCTGGACGGCGGTCACCCAGGAACTCCTCGACCGCCACGGCGTGACCATGGATCAAGTCGAAGGACTCATCGACATCATCCGTCGCACCGCCGAGGCCGACGTCGCCTGCGTCTTGAAGGAAGACGTCGACGGAACGGTGAAGGTCAGCCTGCGCTCCGTGGGCGCCACCGACGTGGAACAGATCGCCACCCACCACGGCGGTGGCGGCCATCGGTTTGCGGCCGGATTCACGTCGACCGATTCGATCGACGTGACGGTCGGTCGGATCCGCGCGTCGCTCTGAGATCGTCGACCGGAGCCCGCAGTGATCGACGGCCTGCTCGTGGTCGACAAGCCCGCGGGGTGGACCAGCCACGATGTCGTCGCCAAGTTGCGGGGTGCAACCCGGCAGCGGCGGATCGGTCATGCGGGCACGCTCGACCCGGATGCCACCGGCGTCCTACTGGTAGGTCTCGGTCGGGTCACCCGGTTGATGCGGTTCTTGCAGGAGACCACGAAGTCCTACCGCGGAGTCGTGTCGTTCGGGGTCGCGACCAGCACACTCGATGCCGCGGGGGAGGAACTCGTCCGCCAGGAAATGCCCGAGCTCGACGAAGCCGCCGTGCGCGCCGCGACGCAACGATTCATGGGCGAGATCGAGCAGGTGCCCCCGATGGTGTCGGCGATCAAGATCGGCGGGCAACGCCTCCACGAACTCGCCCGGCAGGGCAAGGAAGTCGACCGACCGCCGCGACCGGTACGGATTGATCGCTTCGACATCGAGGACTTCACACCCGGTCCGTTCCCCGAAGCGACAGTGCTCGTCGATTGTTCGAGCGGTACCTACATCCGCAGCCTCGCCGCCGACCTGGGCATGGCGCTCGGTGGGGTGGCGCACCTCGCGACACTGCGACGACTTCGGGTCGGCACGTTCACGCTCGATGACGCCACGCCCCTCGACGCGCTGATCGCCGATCCGGCGCCCTACGTGATCAGCCCCGCCCACACTCTGCGCGGTATGTCCACGATCGTCGCGGACGACGTGACCAAGGCGGCGATTGCGAACGGCACAGTGTTCGACTGCGCGGCGGTCGGCGCCGACGGCGACGGCCCCTTCGCCATGCTCGACGCCGCCGGCACCCTGCTCGCGGTCTACGAGCGGAAGGGGCTGCGGCTCAAGCCGAGCGTCGTGATCCCCAGTGGGGGAGAATGACGGGATGAGTGGGACCCGGGTCGTGCGCGTCGGCGATGGCATGCCGCCGATCTCGGATGGCAGTGTCGTCACGATCGGCGCCTACGACGGCGTGCACATTGGTCATCGCAAAGTGCTCCAACTCGTGCGCGAACTGGCCGATGCCCGCGGGCTCGATGCAGTGTGCGTCACCTTCGATCGGCATCCGGCGCAGGTCGTCCGGCCCGAGACCGCGCCCTCGTTGCTGACCAGTCTCGATCACAAGCTCGAGTTGCTGGTGGGAGCTGACCTCGTCGACGTCGTCTGCGTCCTACCGTTCGACGAAGGACGGAGCAAGGAGACGGCCGAGGACTTTGTGCACGAGGTGTTGGTCGGTCTGCTCGGTGTTCGCCTCGTGGTGGTCGGTGCCGACTTCCACTTCGGTCATCACCGCGGCGGCAACGTCGCACTCCTCCAGCGCATGGGCGCCGACCTGGGATTCGAGGTGATCGGGCTCGGGCTCGTTGCCCCCGAATCGGATCTCGTGCACGAGCCGTACTCGTCGACGCGGGTCCGCCACCGGCTCGCGGCCGGCGATGTTGCGGGCGCCGCCGAACTGCTCGGTCGGACCCACGAGGTGCGGGGCGTGGTGGTCGAAGGGGATCGGCGCGGGCGCGACCTCGGCTTTCCCACGGCCAATGTCGCGCTCACTCCCGATGTCTGTCTCCCGGCCGATGGCATCTACGCGGGTCGGTTCCGGGGCCGAGACGGAGTGCTGCGGCCCTGCGCGATCTCGCTCGGTCGCCGGCCGACCTTCTATGCGAACCAGGAGCACTCGTTGCTCGAGGCCTATCTCCTCGACTTCGACGGTGATCTCTACGGCCAGAACGTCGCGGTGCAGTTCGTGGAACGACTCCGCGGCGAGCAGCGCTTCGATTCGGTCGACGACCTGGTCAGCCAGATGGGCCACGATGTGGAACGGGCCCGCGCGATCTTGTCGTGACCGCGCCCGGCGCCGATCATGGCGTCCGGCCGGTGAAGGCGATGAGTTTCGTTTGATCGTCGGCGTCGTCGGCGACGACAACCCGGGGTCCGTACTGACCGCTGGCCCGCAGCATCTCGTCCATCGGTTCCATCCCGATGAGCATTTCGGTGACGATCGCGGCGTCGAGCGTCTCGTCGAGACCGGTGGCGCGGGCGAGATCCCACGTGTGGATCAGAACGTCGCCGAACATGATCATCCCGATCACGTGTTCCACGGTGACGGTCCCGAGATGCTCGTGAGTGATCTGACGCTGCGCTCGCTCGGGATCGTCGAGGTGAGCCTGGAGTGAGTCCGCGAGATGGATCCAGGCGGCGGCGGGATCGTCGTCGACCGAAGGTCCGGGTGCCAGGTCGACACCGACCGAGGCCAGGAGCCCGGGCATCCACTCGACCATATGGCCCACCACGTCGCGCGCGACCCAGCCGGCGGGCGGTGCCGGATTGTCCCAAGCGTCGGGCGGCACTTCGAGGGCGCGGTCGGTGAATCGACCCGCGATGCGGCGGAACCGTTCGGCGGTGGTGTCGGCCCGGCCGAGCAGGTCTTCGAGTCGGTTGAAGGTGTCCTGCATCCCGCCTTCCATGCCCGACTCGAGATTCCCGTCGCGGTGCTCCCGGCTCGAATGGAGGACGACGGTCTGCGCCGTGGTCACACCGTCGGCGTGGGTGAGGGTCATTGTGTTCACCGACTCCGCGTCGGGGAAGCCTTCGAACACCTCGGTCGAGACGATGCGGGCCTGCGGCTCGATCTCGCGGTAGGTGCCGTGCCAACCGAGCTCACTGCCGTCCTCGGTGACCGAGACATACCGCCACGACCCGCCGACCCGGAGGTCGATCTCGCACGAAACGAGCGGACACCACTCCGGCCCCCACCACCGGAGGACGAGCCGGGGCGTGGTCATTGCCTCCCAGACCAGATCGATGGGCGCGTCGAATGATCGCGTGATGACGATCTCGCGATCGGACGGCGTGGTGACGGTCGCGCTGCCGTGACGGGTGGTGATCATTGACGGTCCTCCTGTTGCAGATCGACGAGTAGATCATCGAGTCGGTCGTACCGGTCGTTCCAGAGCCGTTCGAAGCGGGCGACCCATTCGTGGATGGGGCGAAGCGCCTGGCCGTGGACCCGATACACCCGGCGCCGACCGACTCGTGAGCAGTGCACGAGACCCACTTCGCGCAACACCCGAAGATGTTTCGACACCTGCGGCTGGGGGAGCGCGAGGGCCTCCACCAACTCGCCGACGTCCAGTTCACGACCGCCGAGGGTTTCGAGGATCGTGCGCCGATGCGCGTCGCCGACGGCATTGAATACGTCGGCGGTAGTCGGGGTACGAGCCATGTCGAAATAATACATACCGATATCGGTATGTCAATGGCGACGGCTCGGGAGTCCGCAGGGGGAGCTCAGGGGGCTGACGGGTGACCGATCGCGGCCCGGAACGGTTGGGTCCAGGGGTCGACGACGTCGGCGGCCGTGGTCGTCCAGATGTGCAGCATCCGGAACGTGTCCGAGCATCCGCCGGCAGGGACGAGGAACGTCTCGCACCGGGGGTCGTGAGTGTGCCACCGGAAGATGGCGCCGGCGGGTGCCGGCGCGGTCCCGCCGGACTGCACGGTGAAGACGGCGCCGAGGAGCACGAGCGCGCCGGACCGACTGCGGGCATAGACGAGCCCCTCGGGGCGGTCGGGATCGAGCGCGTGCCCGTCGCGACGGTGCGCCAGGTTGCGGTAGTGGATGACTCGCCCGGTCGCCTTGGGGGCAGGGGTGAATCCGGCCGCGACCGCGTCGGGTTCGGCCGCGAACCGTTCGAGTGAACTCCGAGTGCGAGCGAACAGGTCGTCGGCCGCGGCGCGCTCGGCCGGAGTCGCGGCGGCCCGCCGGGTGGCGAGGGGTGGCTGGGTCATGTCGTGGGCGCCATGTTCCATCGGCATCGAGTGGTCCATGGGGCTCGACGT
>JANLRZ010000195.1:0-27275 GCA_031362155.1 Acidimicrobiia bacterium
CCGATTGGTGGGGTTATTGACGCAAGTTCGGGGGTCAGGCGGCGAGTTCGGAGGCGGGTTCGACGGCGGGCTCGGGGTGCAGGACCCGGGCCGGTGGGGCCTTGAGGTCCTTGACGATGCCGATCCAGCTGAGTGCCTTCAGGCCGTAGTAGGTCATGTCGACCTCCCACCAGAAGAATCCCTGACGAGCCGACGCCTGGTAGTGGTGGTGGTTGTTGTGCCAGCCCTCACCGCCGGTGAGCAACGCGATGATCATCGAATTCCGACTGGTATCACTGGTCTCGTACCGGCGGCGGCCGAAGACATGCGCGGCCGAGTTCACGAGGAACGTGGTGTGCCAGAGCAACACGGTGGACCAGAAGAAGCCGATGATGAGGCCGGGCCAGCCGCCGATGAGAAACGCGGCGACACCGTAGGTCCAAGGAATGAGGCCCTCGTGCTTGTCGAGCCACCGAAGTTCGGGGTACTTGGCGAAATCCTTGATGGCGTCGTAGTTCGTGTCCTTGTACTTGTCGCACAGAATCCAGCCGACGTGACTCCACCAGAAACCCTTACGGGGTGAGTGGAGATCGAGGTCGGTGTCGGAGTAGCGGTGGTGGTGCCGGTGGTTGGCGGCCCACCACAGCACGCCCTTCTGGGCGGTCGCTTCGGCTTGGAACGCGAACACGAACTGCCAGAACCGGTTGAGTCGGTAGGCCTTGTGCGAGAAATAACGGTGGTACGCGGCGGTGACGAAAAACGCCCGACCGAAATACATCGCGGCGAACAGCACGAACGCGGTGGTGGAGAACCCGGTGAAGACCACGGCGAAACACAACACGTGGACAAGGAAGAAGGGGATCGACGAGCGCCAGTTCACGCGCTCGTCGGGGGCGCGGTGCAAGGCGGTGTCGAGTGACGCAGCCTTGGCCGGCGCGGTCGCGACCGGCGCGGCGCGCATAGTGTCGGAGGAAAGGGCGGTGCCCATGGTCGAACTCCTGTCGGGGTGTGCTGCTCTCGTGGTTACGCTTCCGTAGGTTACGGGACCGTAGTAACCTTGTCAAGTGGCCGACAAACGACTGACCGCTGCCGAACGCCGCAGCCAGCTGATTTCCGTAGGCCGAACCGTCTTTGCCGAGCGCGGGTACGACGGCGCCTCGGTCGAGGAGATCGCGGAACGAGCCCAGGTGTCGAAGCCGATTGTGTATGAGCACTTCGGCGGGAAGGAAGGGCTCTACGCGGTCGTGGTCGATCGAGAGATGGAGGCGGTGATCTCCAGCATCTCGGCGGCGATTTCCCACGGCTCGCCCCGCGATCGTTTGGGCGGTGCCACGCTGGCGTTCCTCAACTACGTCAAAGACCAACCCGAGGGCTTCGCGGTGTTGTCGCGCGACGTACCCGCGAAGGTGGGGATGGCGAGCCTGTTGGCCGAGGTCGGCGCGCAGGTCGGCGACGTGTTCGCGTCGGAGTTCAAGCGCGCCGGCTACGACACGAAAGCCGCGCCGATCTACGCGCAGGCGCTCATCGGCATGGTGACCTACGTAGGTCAGTGGTGGACCGAGAACCAGAAGCGCGACATCGAAGACATCGCCGCGCACGTGACCTCGCTCGCCTGGATGGGTCTGCGGCACTTGCCGCGCAAGCCCGCCCGCCTGCCGCGGCCGGCGAGCGACGACTGATCACTGGCGGATCGCGATCACGACCTTGCCGATGGCTCGTCCTGATCCCACGAGCGCGAGCGCATCGGCCACGCGATCGAGCGCAAACGTCGCACCGATGTGAGGTGTGACCCGACCGTCGGCGAAGAGCGCCGCGAGTTCGGCTTCGTTGCGCACGAACTCGTCGGTGTGGTGAGTGAGAAATCCACCGAACTCGAACCCGAGCACCGCGATCCCCTTGAGGAGGACGAGGTTCAGAGGGATACGGGGAATCGAACCGGCGGCGTAGCCCACGGTGACGAACCGGCCGCCCCAGCGCAAGCTCCGTAGGGCCGGTTCGGCGAGTTCACCGCCGACGGGGTCCACCACCACGTCGGTGCCACCGGGGAGTACCTCGCGCAACGCGTCTCGCAGCGGACCGCCTCGGTGGTTGATGAGGTGGGTGGCACCATTTGCGCGTGCGACGTCGAGCTTTTCCTGACTCGACGCCACCGCGGTGACGGTCGCGCCGAGTATCGCTCCGACTTGGACCGCGGCGAGCCCGACGCCGCCGCCGGCACCGAGGACGACCACCTCGTCTCCCGGTTGGAGCCGAGCCACGGACCGCAGTGTGTGGAACGCCGTGCGGTGGGCCACGCCGAACGCCGCCGCCTGGGGAAAGGCGATGCCGTCCGGGATCGGTTGGACCGCGCTCGCCGCCACGACTGCTTCCTCGGCGAACGCGCCATGGAAGCCCGAGCCGACGACCCGATCGCCGACTCGGCGCGTGGTCACGTCGGGCGCGATCTCGATGATGATGCCGGCGAACTCACTGCCGGGAACGAACGGCAACGGGAGATGGATCTGATACTCGTTGGCCACGATGAGGACGTCGGGATAGTTGATCGCGGCGTGGTGGACCTCGACGCGGACCTGACCCGCGCCGAGCGGGGGCGCGGGGAGATCCTCGACCTGCACCATCTCCGGGCCGCCGTACTCTCGGCACATCGCGACGCGCATCGATGGTCAGCCGCGGTAGTCGGTGGTCTCGGCGAGATCGGCGGCGCCCTGCATGAGTTCGAGCACGATCGGACCGAACGCGTTCAGCTTGGGATCGTCGCCGGCGCGCTGGAAGCCCTGTTCCAGTACCACCGCGAGCTTCCACTTGGCGAGGATCAGGTAGTAGTCGAGGTCGTCGACTTGGCGGCCGGAAACCTCGGCGTAGTGGGCGACCACCTCGTCGCGTGACGGCATGGCGTACATGTCGACATAGCCGGAGTCGGACACGCTCGGGTCGCTCGTGTCCTCGGGCCAGCCCTGCACCGTCCAACCGAGGTCGAGCTTCGGGTCGCCGACGGTCCCCATTTCCCAGTCGACCAGTGCCGCGAGGCGGGCCGGCGCGCCGTGTTCGTACATGACGTTGGCGAACTGATAATCGCCGTGCATGAGACCGGGGATGTAGTCGAGTGGTTGGTGGGCCCGCAGCCACGTCGCGGCAGCGTCGAACCCAGGGAGTTCGCGACCCTTGATCCGCTCGAGGAACGTGGTCCAGCGGTCGACCTGGCGCTCGTGGAATCCGTCGGGGCGACCGAGGTCTTCGAGGCCCTTGGCGCGCCAGTCGACCTTCGCCAACAACGCGATGCCCTCGACGAGTTGATACGCCAGACCCTGCCGGGCTTCGAGGTCGGTGTCGAATGGTGCGGGCCATCCATCGGTGAGCCCCATGGGGGACCAACCATCGATGAAACCCATCAGGTAGAAGGTGCGGCCGAGCACCTCGGGATCAGTGCAGACGGCGACGGCCTCGGTGTGGGGCACGTCGGACCCGTCGAGTGCTTCGATGATGCGCCACTCCCGCAGAATCCCGGCGTCGCGGCTCTCGGGCGCGGACGGGGGCGGGATCCGCATGGCGCAGTGGAGTCCGTCGCGGCGCAGTTCGTAGATCTCGTTCTGCGAACCCCCGGAGATGTAGCTCGAGGTGAGCGGCGAACCGACGCCGGGAAGACCGACTTGGTCCATCCACGCCTCGACGCGCGCGGTGTCGATCGTGGGGTTCACAGGTTGCCGACCTCGTGGTCGAGGTACTCGGCGAACTTCGCGCGCGCGGCGTCTCGGAGCTTGGGGATGTGCTGGGACGGCCAGAGATCATCGCTGGCGCGGTAGTTCCGAAGGACCTGGCGGGCGACCGTGATCTTGTGGACCTCAGTGGGTCCATCGGCGAGGCCCATCACGCCGGCCGCCATCACCATCGAGAGGAAGGGCATCTCGTTGCTTACGCCGAGCGCGCCGTGGACCTGCATGGCGCGCCACGCGATGTCGTGCAGCACGTCGGGCATCACGACCTTGGCCGTCGCGATGTCTTTGCGGACTTTGCGGTAATCGTTGTGTTTGTCGATCGACCAGGCGGTGTAGAGCACGAACAATCGGAACTGCACGAGTTGCGCGTACGAATCGGCGATGTAGCCCTGGACGAACTGCTTGTCGGCAAGGAGGCTGCCCTGGGTCTCGCGGCTGAGCGCCCGTTCGCACATCATGTCGAGCGCGCGCTGGGCCATGCCGATGGTGCGCATCGCGTGGTGGATGCGCCCGCCACCGAGACGCGTCTGGGCGATGGCAAACGCTTGGCCTTCGCCGCCGAGCAGACCCTCGACCGGGACCCTGACGTCCTCGTAGTGAATGAGCGCGTGCGATCCCTCGTCGGGAGCTTCGCCGGCGAGGCCGACGTTGCGCACGATGTTGATTCCGGGCGTGTCGGTAGGGACGAGGAACATCGACATGCCCTGGTACGCGCTGACGTCGGGGTCGGTCACGGCCATGACGATCAGAAATGACGCCGTCTTCGCATTCGACGAGAAGAACTTCCACCCGTTGATGACCCACTCGTCGCCGTCGCGGACGGCACGCGTCGTGAACATCGTCGGGTCGGCCCCCGCGTGGGGCTCGGTCATCGAATAGCAGGAGAAGAGCTCACCCTCGAGCAGGGGAGTGAGGTACTGCTCCTTCTGTTCGGGCGTTCCGTAGTGGGCGATGATCTCGGCGTTGCCGGTGTCGGGGGCCTGGCAGCCGAACACGATGGGCGCCCACTGGGAACGCCCGAGGATCTCGTTGAGTAACGCGAGCTTGAGTTGGCCATACCCCTGACCTCCCAACTCCGGACCGAGGTGGGTGGCCCACAATCCGCGGCGGCGGACCTCGGCCTTGAGCGGGTCGATCACCTTCCGACGGGTGTCGTCGAGCGGCGTGTACGCCAACCCGCCCCAGATCAGGTCGAGTGGTTCGACCTCGTCACGGACGAACTGATCGACCCAGTCGAGCTGCGCCTGAAACTCGGGTTCGGTCTCGAAATCCCACGCCATCGGGCCCCCTTTGGTTCGCGGCAGAATACGATTCTGATATTCGTACACGCAATTGCGAACCGGAGAGCAGCCCGACTATCGCAGCGCGGCCGCGATGGAGTTGGCGGGTCCTGGTGTGACCACCGGAAACCAGGGCTCGAAGGTGGGCCGTGAGATCGCGGCGAGGAGCGCGGCACTGCGTTCGAGGCGGGGTCGGAGTTGTGGTTCGATCTGGAGCAGGGCGTCGAATTCTTGGTGATCGAAGACAATCACCGTGGCCCGGGTCATGGTGCGCACCGTCGCGAGGCGTGGTTGTGCCGTCAGGAGGGCGTGTTCACCGAACCAAGGGCGTCGATCGCCCGGATGGTCGATCGGCGACAGCCCTTGAAGAGGTCGAGTTTGCGGATCTGCGACCGTGTTCGTCCTGACATGGTGCCTCCCTTCGCACGGTTCTGGTCTCACCAAGTTGTCCGGAGGTGGCTGGGGACTTCCTCCGGACTCACGTGGAGCCGATCTGGCGATCCCCTGTCCTGGACTGACCGGCAGATCGGCACCGCGTTGTTGTCGACAGTGTGCGCCGACGGTTCGGTGGTGTCCGTGACGGTTGAAGAGTCCGGACTGCGTCATCTGACCCAGAGCCGGTAGCGTGCGCTCAGTGGAGAGAGGCTGGCTCGCGGAGTTGGACCCGGACACTCGGGCCGCGGTGGAACGACTCGGCCGGGTGCAGCGATATCAGGCCGGTGAGGCGCTCTTCCTCGAAGGTGATGTCGGCACCAAGGTCATCGTCATTCGTTCAGGGTTTCTCAAAGTCGTGGCCACGAGTGAGGACGGCCACGCGACGGTGCTGGCAGTCCGGGGCCCGGGCGATCTGATGGGTGAACTCAGTGCGATTGACGAAGCGCCGAGGTCGGCGACGGGTATCGCGATGGGACCGGTGGAAGCCCAAGTGTTCCCGGCCGAGGAGTTTCGGCGGGTCCTCGCCGACACACCGGGGGTGGCCCTCGGATTGTTGCGAATGCTGATCGACCGGATCCGCGACTCCGACCAGCTTCGGGTCGAGTTCGGCGCCCGCGACACGCTCGGCCGGGTCGCGCTCCGGCTCGTGGTGCTTGCCGAGACCGCGGGCGAGACGGTCGAGGACGGCGTGAAGATCGGGATTCCGCTCACGCAGGAGGACCTCGCCGGGTGGATCGGCGCCTCGCGGGAAGCCGTCACGAGGGGGCTCGCGTCGTTACGAAATCGCGACCTGATCCGTACCGGTCGCCGGGAGATCGTCATTCTCGATCTGGACGGGTTGCGTGATGCCGCCCGGTGAACCGCAGCTCGCGTCGGACGTCGCGCGCTCGATCGCCCAACGGAGTGGGGCGGCACGTGAGCAGCGTTACCTGGAGGAGGTCCGGCGTCTCCTCGATGCCGGTCTGGAAGTGATGCGGGTGTGTGGCACCGCGTCGAGTCCGCGTGTCGCCGACATCGTGGCCGCCGCCGGTCTCTCCAACGATGCGTTCTACCGACACTTCGCGTCGAAGGAAGCGTTGGTCGCCGCGATCCTCGAAGACGGAACCTTGCGGTTATCGGGTTACCTCCGTCACCAGATGGCGAAGGCGACCACCCCGGAAGCTCAAGTACGGCGATGGGTGGTTGGCGTACTGGCCCAGGCCGGCGACGAGGCAGTGGCGGAGACGACCCGTGCTGTCATGTGGAACGGCGGCAGCGTGAGCGAGCGCGCCGGCGTGGGCCAGCCGTCGACTGCGGCGGCACTCGCACCGTTGTTGGAAGGGCCGTTCGCCGCGTTGGGATCCTCGGCACCGGAGGCCGACGCGCGGCTCTGCGCCCACGCAGTGGTCGGGTCGCTCTCGGACCACCTGCACCGCCGTTCGCGTCCGACCCGACGTGAGGTCGACCGAACCTACGAGTTCTGCATCGCCGCGCTCGCCGGGCATCACTGATCGGCGAGTGCCGAGCGTGCTTCGGCCGCGGCCGCGGCCGTCAGGTCGCTCCGGTCGTCGTCCATCGCGTACCGGATCACGAGTTCGTCGCCGGTAAAGCAAAATGGCGCGGCGTACGCGTCGGTCACGCTCGATCCGTGGTCGGCGCCGAGGTGGAGCCCCAAGAGGGTCTGACGGAACGGCAACATTTCGATGTCGCCGGTGCCGAGCCGGCGGCCGTTGATCTCGATCGCCACCGTTCCGACGTATTCGCCGGTCTTGGTGAAACGGACCGCAACCTCGAGCGCGGACTCGGACCAGGCCGCGTCGGGGATCGATGCCGTCACCGTTGTGATCTGGGCGAGTCGGTTGAACGCGAAGTGGGCGGCCCCGTTGCGCAGATACAGGGAGTATCCGCCGGTACGAGATCCACCCGCGACCAAGACCCCTTCCGGGCGCAGTGATCCGATCAACGGCAGCTGGGCAGTGATCGACCACGAACGGTTCCGCAGGTCGGGCATCGCGAACCGGTCGATACGAGCCGCGCCGAGTCGGAACGTGAACTCGTTGCGTTGCAACTCGGATCCCGGCCGGCGCAGTGTGAACAGCTCGATGGTCCGGTCGTCGAGCGGAAGTACGTTGTACTTCGCCGCCTCGTCCCACCACCGGGCCTCCATCTCCGCGACCTTCTCGGGCATCGAGTCTGCGAGGTCGTGGATCTCGGCGAAGTCCTCGGCCACGTGGTAGAGGTTCCAGCGTTCCTCGGCATAGGGCGCGCGGGGGAAGTGCAGGGTGACGGCCTTCCAACCGTCGTGATAGATCGCTCGGTGACCGAGCATCTCGTAGTACTGGGTCGTGCGGGTGCTCGGCGCGTCCGCGGCATCGAAGCAGTACTCCATCGGCGTGCCTTCGAGCGGCAACTGCTCGATGCCGCGCAACGTCTCGGGCGGACTGATGCCGGTCGCCGCGAGAATCGTCGGCAGGATGTCGATGACGTGGTGGTACTGCTGGCGGATCTCACCGCGGGCCGCGAACCCCTCCGGCCAATGCACGATGAGCGGATCGCGAATCCCACCTTCGTAGGTGTTCTGTTTGTAGAACCGCAGTGGGCAGTTGCCGACCTGGGCCCACCCTTTGGGGTAGTTGTTGAACAGGTTCGGGCCGCCGAGGTCGTCGAGGCCGGTGATCATCTCGTCGGCGGTGACCTCGATGCCGTTGAAGTGCGACAGCTCGTTGAGCGTTCCGTTGGTTCCGCCCTCTTGGCTCGCTCCGTTGTCCGAGAGCAGAACGATCATGGTGTTGTCGAGTTCCCCGACCCGTTCGAGATAGTGGACGAGGCGCCCGATCTGCTCGTCGGTGTGGTCGAGGAAGCCGGCGAACACCTCCTGCATGCGCGCGAAGAGTGTCCGCTCGGTGGCGGTCAGGTCGTCCCAGGCCGTGAGATCCCAGTTGCGAGCGGAGAGCTCCGCATCGGGGGGAACGATGCCGAGCTCGCGCTGACGCTCGAACCACTCCGCTCGGACAACGTCCCACCCACGGTCGTAGCGGCCGCGGTACTTGTCGATGTAAGGCTGAGGCACCTGGTGGGGGGAGTGCGTCGCGCCGAACGCCAGGTACCCGAAGAACGGTCGGCGCGAGGTCGACCGATGGGAGGTGATCATGCCGATCAACTCGTCGACGATCGCCTCGGACAGGTGGTATTCGGGGTCTGAGGGCTCCTCGACGATTCGATTGTCGACGACCAGCTCGGGGGAGTACTGGTCCGTTGCGCCGCCGAGGAAGCCGTAGAAGCGGTCGAACCCGCGTCCGAGCGGCCAGTGGGTCATGGGTCCGCTCGCGCTGCAGTCCTCCATGTTGGCCAGGTGCCACTTCCCGAGCGCGTAGGTGGCGTACCCGTTGGCCTGGAGGATTTCGGCGATCGTGCCGGCCTGGGGGCTGATCACCCCGCGGCAGTTCGAGAACCCGGTGTCGACGTTGGACAGGAACCGCATGCCGACGGAGTGATGGTTCCGGCCCGACAGGAGCGCCGCCCGAGTGGGAGAGCACAGCGCGGTGGTGTGGAAGTTGTTGAACCGCAGGCCGTGGCCGGCGAGTCGATCCATGTGGGGGGTGTCGATGTCGGAGCCGAAGCTGCCGAGGTGTCCGAAGCCGGTGTCGTCGAGGACAATGACGACGACGTTGGGTGCGCCCGCCGGAGGGCTCGGCCGGTCGGCCCACCAACTTTCTGACTCCGCCGCCGTCGTTCCGACCGTACCAAGGAAGGGTTCTCGCATGGTCGGTCACCCTACCGAGCGACCACCCGGCTCGCGACTGGCATGCTCATGTCCAGCGTGACGAAGACGCCTGATGGAGGAATGACTGCATGCAGATCGAAATCACCACTGATCACAACATCGAGTTCGGTCCCCATTTGCGGGAAGAGGTCACTGCCGACGTCGAGGCGAGACTCGCACGGTTCCGCGACCGTCTGACCCGGGTCGAGCTCCATCTCGGAGATGACAACGGTGCAAAGGCGGGGCCGGCCGACAAGAAATGTGCGTTGGAGGCGCGGCCCGCCGGGCAGAAGCCGGTTGGTGTGACTCATCACGCCGCGTCGTTGAACGCCGCGTGGAGAGGTGCGCTGCGCAAACTGGAGCACCTCCTCGACCACCGATTCGGCAAGCTCGATCACCACAAGGGCGCCGAGACGATCCGTCGGAACGAGGCGCAGTGACCGACTGAACGGTTCGGGGTCCGCGAAAGTCGAGCCGGCCTACTCGACGAAGCGCGCCCACTGATCGACAGGCATGCGCTCGCTGACCAGTGAGTTGATCGGCGCGGTCCGGTCGGCACGACCGACGGCCATGCCGCAGAACAACATCTCCTCCGGGGGCGCACCGACGAACTCGCGAACCGCGTGGTGGTGGACCGACCAGTACTCCTGCGCGCATGTGTCGATGCCGGCCTCCTGGGCGAGCAGCATGAAGGTCTGGAGGAACATGCCGAGGTCCGACCACTGTGGTGGGCCCATCCCCCGGTCGATGAAACAGAACAGGCCGCAGGGGGCACCGAAGAACTCGCCGTTGTGGGCGAACTGGGCGAGGCGACCCGCCTTGTCGTCGCGGGCGATGCCGATGGTCGCATACATCTGTTCGCCGAGCGCGAACCGATTGGTCCGATAGGGCTCCCAGAGATTCGCGGGGTAGATGTCGTACTCCAACTCGGTGATCTCGCTCCCTTGCATGAACGCCCGAAAGCGCCCCATGGCCTCGCCGTTCACCACGTAGATCCGCCACGGTTGGACGTTGCCGCCGCTCGGCGCTCGGGACGCGGTGGTGAGGAGATCTCGCACCATCTGGTCGGGGATCGGGTCGTCTCGGAACTGTCGAATCGACGCCCGACGAGCAACGGCTTCGGTGACATCCATCGCGTCAGTGTGGCAGCTCGCGGCGGCTCGCTTGAGCTGCGCATCGGGTGGCGACGGTAGGGTCGGGTTCCCTGTCCGATCACGAACGATCCCGGTTCGCTTCCCTCCAAGGACCGTCATGCCTGACGCACTGATCATCGACGCCTGCCGGACCCCGCGCGGCATTGGGAAGCAGGGGAAGGGCTCGTTGGCCCACCTCCATCCGCAACACCTCGGCCGGACCGTGCTGGAGGCGTTGGTCGAGCGGAACGGGTTCGACACGGCCGACGTCGACGACGTGGTGTGGGGTACGAGTTCACAGGTCAGCCAGCAGAGCGGCGACCTGGGCCGGATGTCGGCGCTCGATGCCGGGTACGACGTACGGGCGAGCGGTGTGACGCTCGACCGCTTCTGTGGCTCGGGCATCACGTCGAACAACATCGCCGCCAACGCGATCATGGCGGGAATGGAAGATCTGGTGATCGGTGGCGGTACCGAGATGATGTCGGCGCCTAAGAAGGGTCTGCTCCCGATGGGCGCCGGCAACGAACATCTCCAAGCGATCCATCCGCAGTCGCACCAAGGCGTCTGCGCCGATGCCATCGCGACCCTCGAAGGCATCCCACGGGAGGCGCTCGATGCACTCGCGGCGGAGTCGCAGGCCCGCGCCAATCGTGCGATCAAAGAAGGTCGATTCGAGAAGAGTCTCATCACCGTCCGCAACCTCGACGGCAGCGTGGCGCTCGACCATGAGGAGTTCCCCCGCCCGGGCACGACCGCAGAGTCGCTCGCCGCGCTGGCCCCGAGCTTCCCGGCGATCGCCGATTACCGCCATGAGGACAACCCAACGTTCCGGGAACTGATCAACCAGAAGTACCCGGACCTCGACATCCAGCACGTCCATCACGCCGGCAACTCGTCGGGGGTCGTCGACGGCGCGGCGGCCGTCCTGATGGCGAGCGAGAGCTATGCGAAGGCCCACGGCTTGCGGGCCCGAGCGCGGGTGGTGGCGACGTCGAACATGGGCGACGACCCGACGTTGATGCTGAACGCGCCCGTGCCGGCGGCGCGCAAGGTGTTGGCCCGCGCCGGTCTCAAGATCTCCGATATCGACCTGTTCGAAATCAACGAAGCCTTCGCGGTCGTGTCCGAGAAGTTCCAGCGTGACCTCGACCTGGATCGCGAGAAGGTGAACGTCAACGGCGGCGCGATGGCCCTCGGTCACCCCATCGGTGCGACCGGTGCAATCCTGATCGGTACCGTGCTCGACGAACTGGAACGAACTGACGGGCAGTTCGGTCTGATCACGATGTGCGCCGGCGGCGGGATGGCGCCCGCGATCATCATCGAACGAGTGTGAGGGGGCGTGGTGGGGTACGAGTGTTTCGACGTCGAGGTGAGCGACCGGGTCGCGCACGTTCGGATGAACCGGCCCGAAAAACGAAACTCGATGATCGCGGCCTTCTGGCGTGAACTGCCCGAGATCGTCGACGGGTTCTCGGCGTCGGGCTCAGTGCGGGCGATCGTGGTGTCGAGCACCGGTCCGCATTTCTGCTCGGGGATGGACCTCGAGGTGTTTGCGAGCAACGACACGCTCGGCGCGGGTGGTGGGCGCGGTCACCGGAGTCGGGGGAACGAGCGGTTCCGCAGCACCGCGATGCGGCTGCAGGAGACGTTCACGTCCCTGGAACGATCGCGAGTTCCGGTGCTGGCCGCAATCCAGGGCGGGTGTGTCGGTGGGGGAGTCGACCTGGTCTGCGCGGCCGACATGCGGTACGCAACCGAATCGGCGTTCTTCTCGATCGCCGAGATCGACATCGGCATGACCGCCGATGTCGGCACGCTGCAACGGATGCCGAAGCTCGTGCCCGAAGGCATCGTGCGCGAGCTTGCGTATACCGGGCGGCGTTGGACCGCAGCCGAGGCGCAGGCCGCCGGGTTTGTGAACGCGATCTTCGCTGACCACGACACCTTGGTCGCCGGGGTGTTGGACATCGCCACTCAGATCGCGACGAAGAGCCCAATGGCCGTGTGGGGTTCCAAACAGGCCATGAACTTCACGCGCGACCACCGGGTCGACGACGGCCTGGAGTTCATCGCGAACTGGAACGCCGCGATGTTCGACACCGACGACATGGCCGAGGCCTTTCGGGCGAAGGCGGAAGGCCGTACGGCGGTGTTCCCGGATCTGTTTCCGTTGAGCGACGGCCTGTAGGGCGGTTGTCCATCGACCGTCGGCCGGTCGGTCCCGACCGGCCGACTGATCACGGCGCAGCGGGTTCGGCCGCCCCGAGGGTCGGTGCCGATCGTCCGGGGAAATCCTCGCGTCGGTACTCGCGAATGATGAGGCGGGTGGCGGCGACGATCGGTGTGAGCACAATCGCACCGACGACGCCGGCGGCCGCGGCACCCGCGAGCACGGCGACGAGCGCGGCCCAGCCGGGGAGTTCGACGTTTTCGCCGATGATGGCAGGGAAGATCAGGTTGCTCTCGATGAGTTGATAGACGAGGTACACGGCGAGGGCGATCAAGAACGCGGTGGGACTCACCGCGATCGCGAATAGCAGGAGCGGAATCCCGCCAATGACGCCGCCGATCTGTGGAACGAGATCCCAGACCACCGCCCAGAGCGCGGCGACGGCGGCAAGGGGAACGCCGAGTGACACGCCGAGTATCAACACGACGGTGCCACACATCAGCGCAACGAGCAGCGAACCGCGCGCGAAACCGGCGAGTGCACCGTAGGTGACCTGGGCGAATCGATTGGTCTGGCGTCGGTACCGGGCCGGAACCCGCCGTCCGACCGCCTCGATCACGCGTCGACCGTCGATGAGGTACGCACTGATGAGCAGGAACACCCAGAGAATGCCGATGACCTCGTTTCCGAGCTGCGGGAACCACTGCTTGGCCGTGCTGCCCGAAGCGATCCTTTCGGGCAGCCGTTCGAGTTCGGTCGAGACCGACGATGCCAGCTTGCGGGTCCGGATGGTCTGGCCCACCACTGGCAGATGCTCGCCTTGCCGCACGACCGCGGGAACTCGTTCGAGCGCTCGACCCACGGCCGACGGGCCTTGGGACACGATGCTCACGACCAACACGGAACCGAGCGCAATTGCGATCGCGAAGACGATGCCGAGGCCGATCGTTCGGGGCGCGCGCAGGTGTCGGGAAACGAAGTCCACCGGTCGGTCGATGGCGATGGCGACGAGGACCGCAATCGCAATCCACACGACGACCGCCGACGCCCGGACCACGGTGAACCACGCGAGCGTGACGCCGGCCACGACCGCGGCCGACCACACGACCCCGTAGATCCCTCGGGGGAAGCGCAGGGGTCCGACTTCGTAGATAGCTTCGGACGGAAGGGCTCGGAACGGGAGCCCGACGGCGCGATGAGGTGAGGTCCAAACCCCCGCCGCAATCACCGCGACCACGACGAAGAAGACCGCGGCGAGCGCTCCGCTGGTGGCGACGCCGGCCGCAGCGGCAGTGAGGATGAGGGCCACCCCGGGGCGCAACGCGGTGGTGGCGAAATGCCGGTGGGCGTACACGCCGATGGTGACGACGATGGCCGATCCGATCAACGCGGCCGCGAGCGGTGCAAGGTCGAGATTGATGGTCACGCCGATGAGGGGAACGGTGGCGATCCACCAGCCCAGGCGGGGAACCGACACCCAGAACGCGGCCCACGCGCCGAGCAGCGCGGGATACGGGAGGTCGGTCACGGCCGCGATGGCGGTGACGACGCCACCAGTGGCCAAGCCGACGAGGATGGCCCGGCGGATGAACCCGCCCGCGCGTCGGTCCACGTCCCGAGCGAGCGACCAGACCGCCTCGCGCTGCTCTCGCGGCCATCGGGCGACCACCGCGGCCACGATCGCCGGTCCGCTCGCCATGAAGAAGGCAGTGAGGACGGCAACGATCAGGACGTCGACGAATCGTTGTCCGGCCGCCGGAGTGGTCGCACTATTGAAGAAGAGTCGTTGCGGAAGGGTCGACAGCCAGGAGCGGACGCCCTCGTCGAGTTGCAGTGCGTGTTGAAACCGACTGCCGAGGCCATCGGCGGCACCCTGTATTGCAAGGGCACGATGCGCGGAACGACTGAGTGAGACCATCAGGTCCTCGAGGTCGCTCAAAATCAACCCGGCGGCAACCGTCACGGCGATCATCTCGGTGAGGACGAGGACGAGGATCGCCGCTCCCCGGCCGATGAGCCGTGCGATACGCGCCTGCATCGGCGCGTTCAGCCAGGCGATGACCGCCGCAAAGACGACAACTCCGATGATGTCGAGCAGTGGGATTGCCGCCTGCGCGAAGGCGACGGACGCGCCCACGAATACTGCGGCACCGATGACGGGCAGCAGCAGCGACCGTGAACTCTGGGGGGCTTCGTCGGCCTCCGGCTGCTCGCCGTCGGACGTGCCGCCGACCGAGGTCGGAGAGTGGTCGCTCATTGTCGGGGCTCGCCGCGTCGGTGCTGGGCTACCGGGTGGTCAGTCGGCAGTTCTGGCGTTCGGCCCTTCGTCGGGCGCGGGGCCGGCCGGATCGTGATCCGCAAGTTCCGGCTTGCCGACGGCTTTGGCCGTCAGTTCGCTCACGGCCATGCCGCGCGCGTTGGACTCCTCGTCGGTGCCCGCCTCAGCGGGGTGGGGCTCAGCGCCTTCGGTCGGCTTCTCGTCCATTGGATCCTCCGATGCCCGGCGGGCCGGGGTGAGCCCACGATGGTGGGTCGGTCATGGTCTGGCCGACTCTTCCCATGGGGCCGAGCGTCGAAACATTTGCGAGAAATCTCGGGGATGAGCCGGATTCGCGCGGTCGCTCCCGCCAAGTGCTTCGGCGGCATCCAGTTCAAAACGTGATCACGCGATCCCGTCGGGGGCCAATCACGAGATGTGTACCCGAGGGTTCCAGGGGGTACAACGCGGGTCATGACACCAACCAAAAAATCCCCGTCGAAGAAGAAGTCCCCGACCAAGAAGCGACCGACGCGGCACGACGCGATCGCGATACTGAAGGCCGACCACCGCGCCGTCGAGAAGCTGTTCACTCAGTTCGATCGGGCCGGCGAGAGAGCGTTCGCGACCAAGCGCAAGCTTGCCGACCGAATCGTCGAGGAGCTGTCGGTGCACGCCGCCATCGAAGAGCAGGTGTTGTACCCATGGGTCAGAGCCAACGTCGAGGGCGCCGATTCCGACGTGCTCGAGGCGCTGGAAGAGCACCACGTCGCGAAGTGGCTGCTGTTTGAGATCGACGGTCTGTCAGAGCGCAACGAGCGATTCGATGCCAAAGTCACCGTGCTGAGCGAGAGTGTCCGCCACCACGTCAAGGAAGAAGAGGACGGTCTGTTCGCCGACCTCCGGGACGTTGCCACGCGGACCGAACTCTTGGACCTGGGTGACGCCTTGGTGGAAGCGAAACGTCATGCTCCGACGCGTCCGCATCCGCGTAGCGCCGATGAGCCGCCCGCCAACCTCATCGGCGGGTCGGTGAACGCGGCGCTCGACCACGCGCGCGCTGTGGGTAAGGAGACGGTCCAAGCTCTCGGTGCGCTCAGCCCGATCGGTTGACCGAGCTGGTGATTGGCGCCGGCCCGCTCAGGGCCGGCGCTGACACCGCGGACACCAATAGGTCCTGCGGGGCGGTGACCCCCGGTAGTCACGCTCAATGGGATACCCGCACCGATGGCAGGGCCGGCGCCACCGGCGGTAGACGAAAAAGCGGTCCGACGGCGGGGCGGTGAATCCGGTCGTGGAACGCTGCTGGTCCGCGGACTGAGCATTGCGGGACAGGAGATCGGCCGCGACGCCCAGGAGGTCGACGACCTGCTCGGGCGTCAGATCGGCGTTCGTGAGGAACGGGAACAGTCGACTCACGAACAAGGTCTCGCTCTTGAAGATATTGCCGACGCCTGACGCGACCGACTGATCGAGGAGGAGATCGGTGAGGAGCGTGGTCGGCGGTCGTTCGCGTGCACGGTCGGCGGCGGCGATCAGATCCGGGGCGGGGGCGGTGAGGTCGGGGCCGAGCCGCGACATCGGATCGTCGGTCGTACGGAGGAAGCTACGGATCTCGGGCGCGGCGAAGCACAATGCGTGCCCACGGACGGTGGAGACGATCAGCCGCAGGCGCGGATTCCGAGCCGATCGAGTCAGTTCGCCCTCGTCCGTCGTGACCCGCCACGAACCATTCATACCGAGGTGCGTGTCGACCGTCAGCGAGCGATCGAAGTCGATGAACAGGTGTTTCCCATGGGCGCGGACCGCCTCGATCGATTGGCCGGGTCGGGGCGCATGACCGTAGAGCCGGGCCGCCCAGAAGTAGGTCAAGGCTTCGCCGGCCAGCATCGGTTCGAGGCGCATGCGGGCGCGATGAATCGAATCCCCTTCAGGCATGGGGGGTGGCCGAGGTCGTGAGATTTCCCGAGGTCGTGCGGGCTGGGAACGACGTTGGAACGGGGACCTTCATCCTCCGGGGCGGGCCCGGAGGATGAGGGTCCGCACGCGTGATGGAAGCCTCAGGCGGCGCGGGAATCGCGCAGATCGCGTACCGTGTCGTGCGCCGACTGTACCGCCGCGTACTGACGCTCGACTACGAGCCGAAGCGGCGCGGAGATGTCCGCTTCGAGGGCCTTGCTGAACTCCGACTTGGCGTGGTCTTCGCCTTGCTCGGCCGCGTCGAGAACGCCGTGCGCGTCCGAGCCCGAGAAGGCATCCTTGACGGTCATCCAGCCGCGGTGCAGGGCCCCGGCGACCGAACTCGACGTGTCGACGTCGTCGCCGTACTGGGCTCCGAGTCCCTCGAGCTCCTGCGCGAACTGTTCGCGTTCAGTGGCGAAGGTGCGGAACTGCTGGGCCAGATCGTTCTCTCCGGATTCCGCCAGCTTGTCGGCGGCTTTGGCGAAACCTTCGTGACCGTCCTTACACGTCTGGACGAGGTCCTTCGTGATTTTGGCGTCGGTGGACATTGGAAGTGCTCCTTGGCATTGGGGGTGAGTGGGTTGTTCCGTGATCGGTTGAGTACCCCGGATGCCCGTCGGCGAAACCCGCCGGACGGAAGGTTCCGGCGGCGGATTGCTGCCGGAGATAACTAGGGTTCGTCATCCGTGCAGCTTTTGAGACCGAACCCATCGTGTGATCGGTGGAAACGAAACCCTGGTGCGCGTTTTGACTGCTGATCCTCCCCGCACGTCCGAATTCGATTCCATGGCCGATCGCGCGCTGATGGACGCGGTCGTGGCCCGAAACCCAGATGCCGTCGAAGTGCTCTGGCGGCGCCATTCCAGTGCGGTCCTGGGTGTCGCTCGCCGAGTCACGCAGAATCACGCGCTGGCCGAAGAGATTCTGCAGGAAGTGTTCCTGCGGCTGTGGCGGGCTCCCGAGCGGTTCGACGGGTCACGGGGTGCGTTGCGTTCGTTCCTGCTCATGGAGGCAAACGGCCGATCGATCGACGCCATCCGCAGTGACGTTTCGAGAAAGGGTGTCGAGTTGCGTACCGCGCCGCCCGAGCGGACTGCCCCGGACCCGGTGGCCGCAGAGGTCTGGGACGGCGCGGTCGCTCACCACCTCCGAGAGGCGCTCGACGACTTGCCGGAGGGCGAACGCGACGCGATCGAACTCGCGTTCTTCGGCCACCATCCCTACACGACCGTGGCCGCGATACTCGGGCTGCCCGAGGGAACGATCAAGAGCCGGATTCGCAGCGGCCTGCAACGAATGCGCGACCGCTTGGTCGCGGCGGATATCGGGGAGCCCACGTGGACGAACGAATGAATCCAGAAGAATTGCGTGAGCTCCTGGGGGCGTTCGCGCTCGATGCCATCGACGACCAGCGTGAGCGTGAGCGCGTCCAGCATTTCCTCCTCGAGGACGCCGACGCCCGGGCCGAACTCCACGAACTCGAGCAGGCCGTGGGTTGGTTGGGTCACGCGTCGCCGCAACCGAGTGCCGGCTCGTGGGACGCGGTGCGCCGCGCGATAGCCCAGGACCTGGCCGATGAGGCGCAGCCAAGCCGGCCGACCGACCCCGCGCCCGATCCCGAGCCGGTGACTTCGATCGCCGACTTCACGGCGCGCCGATCGGCTCGGTACTGGAAGCCGTTGGCTGCCGTTGCTGCGGCGATCATGCTGATTTTCGCCATCGGCGGTATCGCGGGCCTCCTGAGCGACGACTCGCGTTCGACTCAGATCCAACGGGTGGCGCTCAGCGCTCCCGACGGCTCGACTGCGGCCGAGGTGACGCTGCGCGCCGACGGTACGGGAACGATCCACTCGACCGCCCTCCCCAAGGCACCCGACGGCCACATCTACCAGCTGTGGGCTCAGACCACCCACAACGCGACGATGCATTCCGCCGGAGTCCTCGGCGCCTCCGTGCGGGACGAAAGCGTGCGGGTTCCGAGCGATGCAGTTCGGGTTGCGATCAGCGTCGAGCCCGACGGTGGCAGCGTTCGGCCGACAACGGATCCGGTCGCGCTCAGCGGCACGTTCTGACGTCCCGCTTCCGGCTGAGCTGACGGCCGCGCGAAAGAATCTTCGGATTCCGTCATCCGCGGTGCAGGTGAGACCGAACCCTCTCCATGCACACAACAGCACTTCCCACCCCCCGGTCCTGGCGTCGCCGGGCTTCCGTCCTGGCGCTCGTGGCGGCGGCAACGCTCGTTGCCGCATGCGGCTCCTCAACTGCCAATGGATCGTCGACATCGAAATCGTCGACATCGACATCGTCGGGCACCTCGGCATCTGCGAACCAGGTCGACCTGAAGCTCATCGCCTACAAGCCCGCGAAGTTGGCTGTCTCGGCCGGCACCACGGTGACATGGGTCCAGATGGATCCGGGTGCCCACACGGTGACGTCGGGAACCGTCGCCCAGGGTGCCGCCGGCGTCACCGAAGCACCTGACCAGCGGTTCGCCTCCGGCGAGCTCAGCACCGGGCAGAGCTTCAAGCACACGTTCTCAGAACCCGGCACGTACCGGTACTTCTGCGAGATCCACCCCGCAACGATGCAAGGCGACATCACCGTCCGGTGACGTTCGGCTTCGAACGCACTGGCAACTGAACACACCCCCCAAACATCCCAACAAGGAGTTCATCGTTATGAATCGAAAGACCCTCGTCCGGACACTGGTTCCGGCCGTAGCCCTCAGCCTGGCGGCCACTGCCTGTAGCAGCGGCTCCACCTCCAAGAGTTCCGAGAAGAAGACCACGACGTCGAGTTCGGCTCCGGCCTCCGCGACGGTCGCATCTCAGACTGGTGCCTCCGCGTTGCGCGCCGGCCTGACCGGTCTGCTGACCGAACACGTTGCGCTGGCGTCGATGGCCACGAACGCGGCATTGCGCGGCGACACGAAGAGCTTCGATGCGTACGCCGCCGCCCTCAACGGCCCGACCGACAGCAACACGTCGGACCTCGTCGCCGCGATCACCTCGGCGTACGGTGCGGAGACCGGCACGGCCTTCGACGGGTTGTGGCGGAGCGAGAAGCACATCCCGCAGTTCGTTGCCTACACCCAAGCTGCGGCGAAGAACGACGAGGCCGGCAAGCAAGCTGCGATCTCCGAACTCACCGCGTACGCGACGACCTTCGGCGAGACGCTCAACCAGGTCAACGAGAACCTGCCGGCCGACGCGGTCACCCAGGACATCGTGATGCACGCCACGACCCTGATCAAGGTGATCGATGCGCAAGCAGCAAACGACCAGCCGGGCGCGTTCAAGGCGCTGAACGACGCGTACACGCACATGGAAGGCACCGCCAAGGTGCTCGCGGTTGCGACCGCGACGAAGTTCCCGGAGAAGTTCGACGGTGACGCAGCTGCGCCCGCCGCCGAGCTGCGCTCCGGATTGACCGGTCTGCTCGGCCAGCACGTATGGCTCGCGGCTGCGGCGACCGAAGGTGCACTCGCCGGACGTCAGGACCAGTTCGACGCGGCTGCCGCGGCGCTGAACGGCCCGACCGACAGCAATACCTCGGCGCTCGTTGCGGCGATCGAGAGTGTCTACGGCTCAGAGGTCGGCACGGCGTTCGACGGTCTGTGGCGGAGTGAGAAGCACATCCCGCAGTTCGTTGCCTACACCCAAGCGGTGGCCAAGGGCGACGAGGCCGGGAAGCAAGCGGCGCTGAAGGAGTTGACTGCCTACGCGACGACCTTCGGGACGACGTTGAACCAGGTCAACGAGAACCTGCCGGCCGACGCGGTCACCCAGGACATCGTGATGCACGCCACCACGCTGACCGCAGTGATCGATGCTCAGAAGGCCGGTGATCCGGCGGCTGCGGGCCTGCTCCGCAAGGCCGTTGCGCACATGAGCATGACGGCCGATGTGCTGGCGGCGGCGACGGTGCAGAAGTTCCCAGGGAAGTTCTGATCCATCCTGCTCCACACGCGACGGTGCCCGCCTTCGATATCGAAGGCGGGCACCGTCGCGTTCGCGGATCGGTCAGTGATCTCGGGTCGGGCCCGCCTCGGCGAGGAAGGCGCTCACTTCGTCGATCAGATCAGTCGCAGCTTGCCCCACGTCCTGCATCGACACGACGGCCCTCTGAGGGTCGCGTCGGCGGGCAACGTCGCGCATCTCATCAGGAAATCGCCAGTACTCCGGCTCGACGCCCGCGCCAAGGAGCTTGTCGACCGAGACCTGGGAAATTCGCCGCGAGTCTCGTCGGCTGCACGTCGAACACCGAAATGCCATTGCGGCGATGCCGGAGTCGACGTTGATGCGAAACGTGATCGAGTCCAAGCGTACGAGTCCCGGGCCACAGTCACGGCAGCTCATAGTGACGAGGTCGATGGGCGCATCCGAAGAGGAGAAGTGTGATTCGCGTCCCATGTCCATGTCGAAGGGCCTTCCCCTGGGCGGCAGCCGCGAAACGTCTCGACATGCGGTCGGGTGCACACCCTCCGTGGTCATGTGCCAAGGTGGGCGGGAATGGGTGTCTGGGAACTACTTGGTTGGGTCGTACTCGGTGTCGCGATGGTCGGGGTGGCGACCACTGCCACCCGTTGGTGCGGCAATGTCGTCGTGGCGGTGCTGCAACTCGTGATGCCCTGGTCGGTCACGGCCGCGGCGCTGATCGCGGTGGCGGCGTTGATCGCAGATGATCTGGTGTTGGCCTGCGTCGCCACCGGCACCTCGGTGGTCGGTCTGTTCGCGTTCGTCCCCAAACTGCGAACCGACCCCCACGGCGTTGGTCCGGCCTCAGATGGCCGCCGCGTCACGATCACGCTCGCCAACCTCTTCGTCGACAATCCAGAACCGGAATCGGCGTTCGAGCAGCTGCTCGAAGCTGATTCGGATCTTCTGGTCATGACCGAACTCACCCCGGAGCTGGTCACGTGCTTCGACCGCGTCGGCGGTGCCGAGCGGTATCCATTCCGGATCCACCCCGAACCGATCGAGGGCGAATACGTCGTCGGTATTTTCTGCGGGTCCCGAATGGACGAGGCGGCGGTGGAACATCGGTCCGAGTTGCGGGTCGTCGGCGCGACCTGGACCGAGGGAGACCACGCGCTGATCGTGCGTGCGATTCACCCCGAGGCGCCAACGAATCGGCAATCGTTTGGCCGTTGGCGTCGTCAGCTTCGCGAGGCGAGGCTCATGCTCCGAGAACTGGGCCACCCCGCGGTGATGCTCGGTGACCTCAACGCCGGGACCCTCCAGGTGCCATACGAACGATTGCTCGAATCTGGGTTTCGCGACGCGCACGCGGTGCTGGGCCAGGCATTGGCTCCGTCGTGGGGCATTGCCCCCTGGTTACCGCGTTGGGTCCCCACGTTCGTCGCGCGCCTCGACCACCTCTTGGTGTCGCCGGGGATTTCGGTGGTGCAGATCGACGACCTCGATCCGGTCGGGTCCGACCACCGTCCATTCAAGGCCACGGTGTGCCTCCACCCGGTCCGAGGTTCGGGCGTCCGCTGATCATCGGTTTTAGCTCGCGCCGATCGGTCGGTCAGGGGCGCGATCGTTCGGCGTCGGGACCGTCACGCTGTTCGA
Organism: Acidimicrobiia bacterium; assembly: GCA_031362155.1. Lineage (GTDB taxonomy): Bacteria > Actinomycetota > Acidimicrobiia > IMCC26256 > JAENVU01 > JAENVU01. The sequence continues at coordinate 22,254 of JANLRZ010000195.1, forward strand.
GTTGGCGGCGCGTGATCTCGGCGAGCTCGTCGTCGGATGCGACCTCGGCCGCGATGAGTCGATTGTCGGCCCGGGGAACCGCGCGGAGGAGCTCGTCGAGCTTGCGTTGGGTCGCGATCTCCGAGCGCGCCTGGGTGTGTTGGATCGTGAACACCATGACCATGGTCACCGCAGCACTCGTGGAATACAGCGCCGTCGCCCACCAGGAGGGGAACTGGCTCCAGACTCCGACAATGATCCAGGCGACGAGTACCAGAACGACGATGACGGTCGCGCCCGAGTGTGTGGTGGCCGCCGCGAAGTGGTGTACCCATCGACTGCCCGATGTCGCGTGGCGCGAGCCGTCGACGATGGGCCGGAGTTCCGTACCGCTCCGTTCCTTCTCCGGACCGTTCGCCTCCGTCATGCGCCGACCGGTTCCGGCGTGGCGTTGTCGATCGTCGGGTCCGACTCCTCGACCTTCTGAGCATCCTGCGGTTCCGGCTCGCCTGCCCGCACCGACTCGAGCTGGGCCGCCATCGCTCCCCCCAGCAGGAGCGCGACCGATGACAAGAAGGACCAGAGGAGCAGTCCGACGATGCCCGCCAGCGGTCCGTAGGTCGAACCGAAGGTGGAACTCAGCGTGAAGAACTCGCCAAGGGCCATGGTCACGAGGGACCACAGCACGACCGACACGGTGGCGGCGAAGGCGAGCCAGGACCAGCTCGGCTGATGGCGACGTGGCGACCAGCGGAAGAGCAGTGCGATCGACGCCATCATGAGGGCGAGACCGGCCGGCCACCGGACAATGCGCCAGACGGTGAAGAAGTCGCTCCCGATGGACCTACCGGCCGAACGACCTACGGAGATGCACGCGCACGCGAGACCCGCGGCGACTCCGGCTGATACCGCCAGTGCGAGGGCGCGTCGGTATTTCTCGAGGGTGGGCCGATCTTGCTCGATCCCGTACATCCGGTTGAGGGCGCGCTCGACCTGGCCCATCAAGGTTGCGCCGGTCACGAGTGATCCGATCAGTCCGAACGCGAGCCCGAGGTACTGACCTGATGACCCGGCTCGGCGGGCTTGGTCGACGGCGGAGGTGAGGAAGTCGCCGGCCGGTCCGGGCACCGCGGCCTGGAGGACGCGCACCACGGTGGAGTTGGCCCCGTCGGTGCCGAACGCGCTCGCCAGACCGACCAATCCGATGATGGCCTGCACCAGGAGCAGTGAGATCGTGTAGGCGAGCGAGCGAGCATGGCTAAACCCGTCCGAGACGCGGAGTCGTTGGAACGAGTCCTTGGCCAAGGTCCACGTCCCGATCTCGCGCAGCGTCTCGCGAGCGTCGTCGCCGGTGAGTTCCCACGTCTCGGGAACCTTCGTCGCGGTGCTCACGACTGCGCTGGGTGAGGCACGGCGATGGTGACGGCGGACGGCCGAATCCTGACCTTGATCCGCTTCGTCGGGGACCGGTCGCCGCCGTCGAGTTCGTACGGGGTCGTGTCGTCGAGTTTGATGTCGATCTTGCGGGCCACCGTGGTCTGGATGAACGGGGACCGGTCGGCGTGACTGAACGCGATCCGGCCGAACGCCCGCATCCAATCGACGAATCCCTCGGCCGATACGACCCCGACGTCGAGTTGTCCGTCGTCAGGCTGAGCGTCCTCGAACAGGTCGAGACTGCCGAACGCGGACCCGACGTTGCCGACGAGGACACACGAGAACTTGCCCGTGAACCACTCGTTCCCGTCGATCTTGATGGTGCCTTCGACGGTGCCGGATTTGAGGTTCTTCGCGCCGGTCCACACGTATGCGGCCCGGCCCCAGCGGTCCTTCAGGCCCCGATCCGCGTCCCGGATCATGGCCGCGTCAAAGCCGCATCCGGCCATGACCGCGAAGCGCTCGCCGTTGATCTCTCCGACGTCGATGGTCCGGCGATCGCCGTTGAGGCCGACATCCACGGCCCGGTCGAGGTCCTGCTCGATACCGAGATTGGTCGCCAGCAGGTTCGCGGTCCCGGCCGGCAGGATTGCCAGCGTGGTGTGGGGCGCGTCGCGCAAGGCGTCGATGCAGCGCTGCACTGTGCCGTCGCCGCCCCACACGAAGATGAGATCCGCGCCGGCCTCGAGTGCCGCTTTGACGCGCTTGGGTGCCTTCTTGCTCTTCGGCACCTCGTGCCAGATGGGGTCGGTCACGCCTCGGGCGGCGAGTGCCTTCCGCAACTCGGGCAGCGTCGGGCCCATGCGCTTCTTGGCGTGTGCGATCACGGCGACCGTGGTCATGACAGCTCCCGTCCTTGGTTGGTGAGGTGGTGGTGGTCGACCGATTCGGCGTGTGGGTCGCGACGCGACCGGATTGCGTCGGTGATGATGCCGCCGAGCGTCAGTGCGAGCGCGCCCAGGAGTGCACCGCCGAGGACATCCGTTGGGGTGTGCATGCCGCGGGACACTCGGGAGAGTGCGACGGCGATCGGCACGAGCAGCAGAAGGACCTGTATGAGGCGACGCAGGTAGGTATGACGGATGTAATGACCCGCGAGGAGGAACAGGGATCCGTAGAGCACGACGGCCGCGGCCGTGTGGCCGCTCGGGAAGCTCGATGTCGGCGGCGCGGTGTCGAGCTTGGCGACCGGAGGCCGGTGCCGATCGATCAGCGCGGTGGTCGTGAGGAACGTCCCGACTTCGAGTACGAGTGCGATCACGATCAGCCCGATGTTTCGGACGTCGTGCCGTCGCCACAGGAGGAGCACCAGGATCGCGGCGACCGCGATGACGGTGAGCGTTTCGGCCAGGTGTGAACCGACCGACGTCAGGGCATTGATCGTCGAATATCGGTGGTCGACGAACCACCGGTTGACGCTCACGTCCCAGCGCCGCACACCGGCGAACAACGACGTCTCGGTCAACAGCGCCCCGAGACCGATCCACACGGCGGTGAGGGCCAGGTAACTGCCGATGACGAGTCCCGCCAGGGTCGCGATCGGATGTGAGAGATCAGCGTCGCCGCCATCGTCACCGAGTTCGACGTTCGGGCTTCGCTGCGGGCCGACGCGGGACGGCAGGTCATTCGCCGGTGCGTGAGTCATGCGGCCCGGCATACCCACACGGCGACGAATTCAATCCTGGGCGAGAAATGTTCGCGTTCGGCCGACGTTTCGGCGCGTCCGGCCTGGGGAAGAACCGAAGCATGTATATCGGAATCGGGACTCTCGTGGTCGTCCTGATCCTCCTTGCGATCCTGTACTTCGCACGAAGGGCGTAACCGCGGCTCAGAAGTAGGTCGAACTCCTAGCTGCGGATGCTCGGTCGGATCATGCCGCGATCGAGCACGGCGCGCACCGCCTGGGCGCGGGTTTCGACGCCGAGCTTCCGGTACGCGTTCCGGACGTGGGTCTTCACGGAGTTGAGGCTGATGTGGAGTGAATCGACGATGTCAGCGTTGCTGAGGCCCTCGGCGATCAAGATGAGGATCTCGGCTTCGCGTTCCGAGAGCCCCTCCCGGTGTCCGGGCCAGTCCCGTTCCGCCGGCGTATGGCGGTCCGATTCCGGATCGACGCTCACGGTCTGACGGCCCATTGCAATGGCTTCGAGCGCGTCGACGAGATCCGGGCCGCGCAGGGACTTGCTGAGGTAGCCGGTGACTCCGATATCGAGTGCCCGCTGCACCATCGCCGGATCGAACTCCCAGGTGTAGACGGCGACGCGCCGAACGTCGGGGTCGCGCAGGAGTCTCCCGATTTCGTCGAAGCCATGACCTGCATGAGCGAAGGTATCGAACAGCGCGACGTCGACTTCGGCCTCGACTGAGCCGCCGCGGATCGCCGTGTCACGCACGTGAACGCGGTCGGGGAACTTCGCGAGCACGTTGGTCAGACCGGCGATGACTAGTTCGAAGTCGTTGGTCAGCGCGACTCGGATGGGTCGGGATTTCGACACCGACACAGTGTTGCGCGGCTCCCAGATCGCCACCACATCGCGATCAGGCCACATTTCCCTTCGGCCCGCGATTGAACCTCGGCCCGAGCGGGTATGTACCCGTGGCACACCTACCCCCGACGTCGGAGGACGTAACCGATGAGCGACAAAATGGACGAAGTCAGTGGCCGGGCGAAGGAAGCCGCCGGCGCGGTGACCGGAAACGACGACCTGAAGCGCGAAGGCAAGGTCGAGCAGCACGCGGCCGACGCCAAGAAGAAGGTCGGCGACGCAATCGATTCGGTCAAGGACAAGGTCGAGAACCTGGTCAACCGGGACTGACCCGGCCGTCGGGTTGCATACCCGACTCGAACGCTGCACGAAGGCGGTGGTCTCCGGTACCGGGGACCACCGCCTTCTGCATTGCGGCGGTCAGTGGTTTGTGATTCCGCGAACCGGGGTACGACTGTCACCGCTGGTTCCGTATTTCGAAACGAAAGGTGTGCGTGATGGCAGCCGAAGGGCTCCACGAATTGCCCGGGGATCTCCCACCGATCGTCATCGATCGGCATCGTGCGATTCGTTCGATCATGGAGGAGTTCGAAGCCGTTGATTGGTACGACCAACGGGCGTCGTGCGCCGACGACGAGGACCTGCGCGCCGTGCTGGAGCACAACCGTGATGAGGAAAAAGAACATGCGGCCATGACGCTGGAATGGCTCCGTCGCCATGACGCGGCGCTCGACCGCCATCTTCGGACCTACTTGTTCACCGAGGGTTCGATCACGGCCATCGAAGACGCCGACTAGGCGCCTCGACCCTGAAGCGTGACACCTCCGCGTCGCGCCCACTAACGAAAGGCACATTTCATGGCTACTTTGCTCTGGTTGATCGCAGTGGTTCTCGTGGTCTCGGGGATCGTGACACTCATTCGTGGCGCAGTGCTGTACGGGCTGGCGCTCATCGTTGTCGGCCTGTTGGTGGGTCCGGGAGGCGTGAGCCTCTTCGCCTGACCAATCCCGGGGGTTTCGAGCCGTGCCCGCCGGGGAACATCAAAGCTGGAGCGGTGGCCGTGCGGGGAAGGACCCCGACGGGAAACCCCGGCTAAAACCAGAACGGGGCCCCCACACCC
>JANLRZ010000214.1:0-9996 GCA_031362155.1 Acidimicrobiia bacterium
GCTGCGCTCGACGATGAGAGGACTCCACCCGCGCGTTCCATGACGGTGGCAACGGTGGCGGCGGGATCGGCGACGAGGTCGGCGAACCGAACGTCGATGATGCGTTCGTCGGGCAGGGTGCCGTCGGCGCGCCAACCGGTCACGAGATCCATGGCGATCGCGGTGCCGAACACCGCGCTCTTCACGATCGCGTCGACCATCACGGTGTCACTGTGCATGCGCTGGAGTGTGACCATGATGCTGACAAGGGAGGGCAGCACCTTGAGCGGGTCCCGATGGGTGATCGCGACGTGCGCGTCGGGATACTCCGCGAAGAACGCCGGCAGCTTCACGAGGTACGACGGCGACTTGAGTACCCACCGCTCGCCGGGGCAGCGCCACTGGAGCAGTTGCAGGAACTGCCGATGGGCTCGGAACACCGGGCCCGCGTCGGCTCGCGACAACCACCGCGTGTAACTCGGCACCGGGTACGAACCCATGAGGTGATCGGATGCGAACTCCAGCATGTCGATCAACGGGTCTTCGTTCGGAACGTCTCCGCCGTTTTCGTGCATCGTCCGGTACTCAGGCGCAACGAGATGCCAGAAGGTGTACTCCTGCTCGGCGGCCGATATCCGCGGGTCCGAGGAGTAGGTCGCGGTCTCGGGTGGTGGGCACGGATGGAGGAGTTCCCACGTCTGGGCGACGCGGTGCTCGGGGACGAGCGCGAGTAACTCGTGGAGGAGTGAGGTCCCCGATCGACCGGTACCCACCACGAGCAGCGGCGCAGTGACGCGTTCGTCGGTGATCTCGGGATGGGCGGCGAGCGTCGCCCGAAGTTCGAGGCGGTTGACCAACGCGCGGAGGATGTCGTTGCGCGCCATGAGCCGGCCGAGCAGGTTGAGGTCGGCTTCCTCGTCCAACGCGCGCAGGAAGACCTCCAGCCCCTCGCGCCATCGACCGTCACCGAAATCGTCGAGACCGGTGATCCGGCACGCGGTCTCGAGCAACGACGGTTCGTCCAGTGCGACCAGCGCCAGGGGCGAGCCGAGGTGCCGACCGAACGCGTTCAGTTCCTCGACCCACTCCGGGCGGGTCGGCAGTGTCCAGCCGTCGCTCACGTGTACCTCGCCAGCACTGCATCTCGCCGCGCCCGCAGCTGCGTCGCGCGGGTGGCCGCGTCGATCACGGGATGAGACGGCGGGAGGTGGTCGCGGATTTCGGTGAGTGGAACGACGGTCGACTCGGGGGTCGGGCGCGAACGAGTGCCGATCGAGCGGTAGACGAGCATGCCCTCGGGTTGGCCTTCGGTGTCGATCCAGTTGGGGACGCCGGGATCGGTGGCCGCCACGACCAGCCGCACGCGATCGTCGGCGTCGACGTGCGCCTGAGTCAGGTTCAGGCTCGTTTGATGGTTGGCGAAGTCCCCCGAGTCGAGCCGGGACCGATGATGGACGGTCCATCCCCAGTAGTCGGCGTCGGGACGATCGGTCTCGATGACGAGCGCCTGATCCGGGCCCAGGTCCCACCAGCCCGCGCCGTACGCGATGTTCGGTGCGCCACCCTTGGGCGTGCCCGGCGGCGCCACGGCGTTGTGGGTCAGGCCGGAACGGGCCCGTTCGACGTACTCGCGCCAGAACTCGACCGAACACTCCACCCACGTGGCGGCGCGGTCGAGGGCCGCGCCGAGCGCGGCGGCCGTCGGACCGGATGGCGCGGTGGGCGCAGGGTCGACACGATCGATGGTGAAGGTCGCGATGCGATCCCGTTCCCAATCGCACTGGTACTGGCGGAGAACGAGAAAGTGGGCGCTGGGATCCGACTCGAGCCAGTTGCCCTCGTGGGGCTCGGGCGAAATCCACAGTTCCATGGTCCCATCGCGCGCAACCGTCAGGTCGGTGCTGGCGAGTTCGCCGAAGACGCCGTACTGACCGAGGTGCATGTCACCTTCGAGGAGCGAGAACAACGCGAGCCGAACGTTGGTGAGGTCACCGGCCACGCGGTAGGTGGCGGCCGGGTCGATGACCGCGCGCGTGTACACGTTGTCGGGGTTGGGTCCACCCCACTGGGTCCATGGTTCCTCGTACCGATGGAACGACGGATGGGCGGCATCACCGTGTTCGACCTCGCTCTGGAGCGCGAGCACGACCTGGCGGGTCAGGTGGCGCACGTCGAGCGGGTCGGACATGCTCGTCCCGGCCGCGCTCACCCGGGTACACCAGGAGGTCCACGCGGCGGCCAGATCGCCGTCGGAGTCACCCATCACGTCCATCCGGCCCATCCTGCCAGAGCCGCGGCCTGCGGTACCCGGGTCCACGTCTCCACAATCTTGCCTAGTCTCCGAGCATGTCCGGGGCAGAAGCACGTGTCGACACCGCGACGGTGTTGTTCACTGACGTCGTCGGGTCCACCTCGCAGCGGGCGCGGATCGGCGAGGAAGCCGCGGATCGACTGCGCAACGCCCACGACTCGTTCGTGAACTCCGCAATCGAGATCAACCGCGGCGTGGTGGTCAAGCACACCGGCGACGGGGTGATGGCCACGTTCTCGGCTGCGGTCGACGCCGTGGGCGCCGCGGTCGCCATCCAGCAGGCCGTCGATCTCCACAACCGCCGCGGGGAGACCGAAGCGATCGAAGTTCGGATCGGCATCAGCGTCGGTGACGTGACCTTCGAGGGCGAGGACTGCTTCGGGCTTCCCGTCGTCGAGGCCCAGCGGCTGGAATCGGCGGCCGACCCGGGCGGAATTCTCTGCGCCGACATCGTGCGCCATCTCGCGCGCGGGCGGGGTGGTTTCGAGTTCACGGAGTATGGCGACCTCGAACTCAAGGGCATCCCGGGCACCGTGCCGACGGCCGCAGTTGCATGGGAGCCGATCGCCGCACCGACGATGGGGGCGGTCGATCAAGCCCCCTTGCCGCCCGCGCTCGCGTCGCCGTCGGCGTTCCCGCTGGCCGGCCGCACCGAAGTGTTCGATCAGCTCGTGACCGAGTGGAAGGAATCGGCGACCGGGTCGCGGCGAGTCGTGCTCCTGGCCGGCGAACCCGGCGTCGGCAAGACGCGCCTCGCCACCGAGCTCGCCCTCACCGCGCGGGAGCAGGACGCACTCGTGCTCGCCGGCCGCTGCGACGAGGACCTCGGTCTCGCATTCCAACCCTTTGTCGAAGCACTGCGGTTTCAACTCGAACTCCCCGACGAGGTCGCACCGGCCGCGTGGCTCGGCCCCCTCGCTGGTGAGTTGGTGCGGCTCGTCCCCGAAGTCGCGGATCGGATCCCGGGTGCGGAGCCCCGCCGAGGCGACGCCGAGTCCGAACGCGCGCGACTCTTCGAAGCGGTCACGGGCTGGCTCCGCACGACGGCTGCGGGCGCGCCGCTGCTGCTGGTACTCGACGACCTCCACTGGGCCGACCCACCCACGCTCGCGTTGTTCCGGCACCTGGTGCACGAGACCGCCAACGACCGCGTGATGATCCTCGGCACCTACCGCGACACCGACCTGGACCGGTCGCACCCCCTCGCAGCCGCGTTGGCGGAGTTTCGGCGCATCGGCTCCGTGCAGCGAGTGGCCATCGACGGTCTCGACCGCGACGGTGTGGCGCAGTTCCTCGAACGCTCGGCCGGTCACGATCTCGACCAAGCCGGCCTCGAACTGGCCGACGCGGTCTTTGCCGAGACCACCGGCAACCCGTTCTTCGTGGGCGAGATCATGCGCAACCTGGTGGAATCCGGTGCCCTGGTCGTGCGCGATGGTCGGTGGACCAGCGACCTCACCCTGGCGGAGGTCGGTCTGCCGGAAGGCGTGCGCGAGGTGGTCGGTCGGCGCATCTCCCGGCTCGACGAGCCCACCCAGCGGTCATTGTCGGTCGCCGCGGTGATCGGCGCCGAGTTCGACGTCCGCGTCCTCGCCGATGTCGTCGGGATCGACGAGGACGAAGCGCTCGACCAACTCGATCGTGCTCGGGCTACGGGTCTCCTCAACGAGGTCGGTCTCGATCGGTATCGGTTCGGGCACGCGCTGGTACGCACGACGCTGCTCGAAGAACTGACCACGACGCGCCGGGTGCGCACCCATCGCAAGATCGCGGAGGCCCTCGAAGCGCGCCACGGCGCCGATCCGGGCAAGGTCCTTCCCGAGTTGGCATTCCACTTCGGCGAGGCATCCGCCGCCGGCGTCGCCGACAAGGCGGTCGAGTATGCGGGGCGCGCCGGCGATGCGGCGATGAAGGCATCTGCGCCTGACGATGCGATCCGCTGGTACTCGCTGGCGTTGGAGCATCTCGAGGACGACGAGATCGACGTTGCGACCGAAGTGGATCTGCTCACGCGGTTGGCTCGGGCCCAGCAGCAGACCGCGCTCGGAGCCGTGCGCGACACGGTGGTACGCGCGGCCACGAAGTGCCGGGAGCATGGCTTCGCAACGGCGATGGCTGAAGCACTCCTGGTGTCGGGCCGAATGTCGTTCGATCAAGATCAGCCGAGCGATCCCGAGAAGATCGAACTCCTCGAACATGCCCTCACCGGGCTCGAAGACCAATCGGCATTGCGGGCTCGGGTCCTTGCCGCCCTGGCCGTCGAGCTGATCTTCGTGGGCGACACCCGTCGGTTCGCGCTGCTCGACGATGCCCTCGCGACGGCGCGGGCGTCCGGCGACCAGATCGCCCTGGTCGAGGTCGGTACTGCTCGGTTCAACGCGCGCTCCCGCAAGACGTGGAACGGCGAGGTGTTTCGTCAGGAAGCCCAACTTCACCGAGAACTGCTCGCTGCGGCCGACTCGCTAGGGGACCCGATCTCGATGACGTCGGCCCTGCTGAGCAGTGGGTTCCTGGCGCTCGCCAGCTGTGACGCCCCGGGTATGCGGGCCGCGTTCGCGGCGTTGGAAGATCTGGCTGCCGCCGGTCATGGCGCGGCAACGGACCGGGCGATCCTGATGATCGGCGAGATGATCGCGGCGTCGGACGGCGAACTGGTCGTCGCCGAGGCCCGGTCGGCGGAGTTGTACCAGCTCCTGAGCGCGATGGGTCTGCCCGAGGCGATCACCTATCGGGCGACGATGGGGTTCGCGGGTCGGCGCGAACAGGACCGGCTCGCCGAGATGATCCCAGTCTGGACTGAGTTCCGGGATTCCCGGCCATTGGTGTTCGACGCGACCGACGCGGCGGTCATGTTCATGCTCGCGACGACGGGTGAGATCGACGAGGCCGCCGTGCGGCTCGAACGGGCGGCGGGGAACGAGTTCGCCGACGTTCCCGACGACGCCGGGTGGCCCATGGCCATCGGGCTCTACGCCGAGACGGCCGCGATGGTCGTCGACCGGCGCGCCGCGGCGACCCTGGTCGAGATCATCCGACCCCTCGCGGCTGACCGCGCGCAGCTGGGAACCGGCGGGATCATCTGCGGTCCGGCGGCGCGGCTCGTCGCCCGCCTGGAAGTCGTCATGGGGAATCACGACGCGGCCGACGAGATGTTCGCGGCGGCGGTCGAGGACGCTGACCGTTCGGAGTCTCCGATCTGGAGGGCCCGCTGCCGCCTGGACTGGGCCGAGACCCTGCTCCCACGGGGCGATTCCGAACGGGCGACGGCGCTGATCGACGATGCGGAGGCCGCGATCGGCGATCTCGACCTCCCCGCGGTGCTGCGGCAGCTACGCGAAGTTCGCGCCTGAGTTCACCCGCGGCGCCAAGTCCGGGTAGAGGACTGACTCCTCCATCGCGCGCAGATCGGTCGGGATGCTCATCGGGCGCCGCCGATCGATGTCGAACGCGAGGTTGACGACTTCGAAGGTGGTCAACAGGTCGCCGCGGTCGACGTCGTACGCCCACTGGATGCGGTGCGAGGTCTTGTCCGGGATCGACAACACCGCGCTGAAACTCTGGATGCGGTCGCCGAGGCGCGGCACTCGTTTGATGACCATGCGGGTCTCCATCGACGCCCATCCCATCCGTTCGCCGTTCGGGCCGGTGTGCAGCATCTCGGGCATTCGTCGATGGACCGGTTCACCACCCCAGGTGAGCACGGGCGCGAACGCCCAGATGAACGAACCGTCGGGGTTGCATTCCTCCGGACCGATCGCTCGGACTTTGCGCATGGCGAGGTTTCGCGTGTGCAGCTCGGCGAGTTCCGGCGCGGTGCCCACCGGGTCGGTGTCGAGACTGATGCTGCGGGTGGCGCCCTGGGTGGGGACCGCGCCGACGAGGTCGCGGGCCCGTTCGAGTGCTGCGGTCGACAGCGCGATCACCCGTCCGTCGGGGTCTTCGGCCCGCACCCGGTGGACGAAGGTGGCGGCCAGCTCGTCCGTGGCGGTGTTGGCCAGCTCGTGATAGAGGCGGAGGCCGTCGGGTCCGGCACCGACCACACCGCTGCGCACCGTGAGGGATGCGCCGAGGAGTTGTTCTCGGTGGTGACGCGTGTACACGTCGACCGGCCGCAGGACGAGGTGCTCGCCACCGAGGTGCCGGGCGAGCGCCGCGGTGCCCGCCTGGGCATTGACGCCATAGAAGCGCACGTTCATGTGGCCGAGGTGGTCGATCTGGTCCTCGGTCACCGAACTTCGGTGCGTGATGGTCAGCGGTGAGGGAACGGTTTGGGGGTCGATGGGTGCGATCCTGACGGAAACGGAATCGGCGGAGCAACTCCCGATCTCACGCAACGCGGCAGCGCGAGCACCTTGAGTATCCCCGCCGTTCGGACTCGGTGCCCGTATCGTCCCCGCCATGTTGAAGCCCAGGAACCGCTCATCCGCGTCCCGATCGAGCCGGCGCCTCGCCGGCCGCGTCCTCACGACCGCCGTCCTGGTGGCCGCCCTCGGAGCGTGCGGCAGTAGCAGTAGCAAGTCCGACACGAAGACGACCGATTCCAAGGCTTCGACCCCGAGCAACGGTCCGATCAAGCTCACCAAGATCACGATCCGCAAACTCCAGGTCGACCTCGACAAGGTGAACTGCAACGTCGGTGCCGACGATGGCATCTTCGGGCCGGAGACCTTCGCCGGACTCCAAGCGTTCAAGCAGGCCGAAGCCATGTCGCTGCCGACGGTCTTCAACGAGGCGACCCGATTGAAGCTCGAAGCGGCGGTCGCCGCCGGTGCGCCCGTGTGCCCCGACGCGCCGCCGCCGACCACCAGCTCGACCCAAGCCGCGGGGAACCCGCCGTGCACCGTCGCCGCGTTGCAGGCGGCGCTCCCGGCCGACCAGGCACCCGCCGGTACCGTCGATCCGTCAGCGTTCCAGTGCAGCGGTGCCTACGCGGTTGCCTCCGTGGATCTGGCACCGCCGGCCTCCATCACCATCACGAACTTGTTCATCGCGAGCGGGAATTCGTGGGTGTCGATCGACCGGGTCCAGCCCTGTGCCGCCGGGTCGGGGAACCCGATCCCAGCCGAGATCTTCCAGCAGGCCTGCAACACGAACTAGGCGGCCCCACGCGTTCGGCGGCTAGGGCACGAGCGGCCGAGTCGGTGCACCCACGCCCGCACCGACTCGGCCTCTCGTTCTCCGCTCGTGGCCCTTCGGGCCGGGCCGGTTCAGGCGCCGGTCGTCACCGGCAAGGTCGTGAGTTGGCGGGTCACGAAGCTCGACCGCCAGGACGGTTGTGCATCCACCAGGCGCAGCGCCGGGAATCGCCGAAGGACGGCCGGAATCACGACCTGACCTTCCAATCGGCCGAGTGCCGCACCCACACAGAAGTGCAGGCCCTTGCCGAACGCCACATGGCGACTGTGGTTGCGGTGCAGGTCGAAACGGTCGGGATCCTCGAACACCTCGGGGTCACGGTTGGCCGAGCCCAGGAGGACGCGCACCATCGTGCCGGGGTCGATGCGGTGACCGTGCAGTTCGACTCGTTCGAGCGGCCAGCGCCCGCCACCGGAGGCCACCTGGAGCGGTCCCATGTAGCGCAAGGTCTCCTCGACAACGGCCGGCGCGACCGACGGATCGTCACGCACTTCGGCGGCGACGTCGGGTCGATCGAGGAGCAGCAGGATCGCGGTCGAGATCAGACTCATCGTCGTCTCGTGGCCGGCAATCAGTAGCAACACGATCATCGCCTGGAGCTCGTCAGGACTGAGGTGCTCACCGCCGTCCTCGGCCGCGATGAGCGCAGAGATCAGGTCGTCTCCTGGCTGAGCCCGACGATGCGCGATGAGTTCACCGGTGTACTTGAGAAACGCGTCGGCGGCTCGCGCCGCCTCGGGAAGCGCGTCGATATCGATGGGGATGTCGTCGAACGCGGTCAACCCGATGGTCCAGTCGCGGAGCAGGTCGCGATCGGTGTCGGGGACGTCGAGCAGTTCGGTGATCGCCATGATGGGGAACGGCTCGGCGATCTCGTGGACCACGTCGAACCCGGACTCGTCGGCGAGGCCGTCGAGCATCGAGTCGATCATGGTGGTCAGTCGTGGGCGGAGGGCCTCGACGCGACGCGGCGTGAACGCCTGGGACACAAGACTGCGAATGCGCGTGTGTTGAGGCGGGTCGACGAACAGGAGCATGTTCTCGGACAGCATCCGAACCGACGGCGGCGCCAATGCGGCGAACGCCTCTCGCCACGCGCCCGGCGTGGCAACCCCGAACCGCTCGTCGCGGAGCAGCGCGTCGACGTCGGCGTGGCGGGAGAGCACGACCCCGACCTCGGGATGGACATGGACCGGCGCCCGTTCGCGCAGCGCCTGGTACCAAGGAAACGGATCGTGGCGAAATGCTGGATCGCGTGGATCCCAATCCTTGGGATCAAGTTCGGTGACGGCAACCATCGGCCGATCCTGCCACGCCCCGGCGGATGAGTGCTCCTATCCCGCGGCGTACCAGTTGGCGTGGAATCCGAGCGGCACCCGGCGCGGGATCATGATCCGGGCGACCGGGCCGGCAGCGACGTCTCGTGCGTCGAGGACCGCGAGGTACGAAGTGTCGGTGGCATGGTCGGCGACCATGCTCACGAGCCAACCGTCGTCCTCGGCCGTGCCGTTCGGATCGGCCGCGAAGACGTGTTCACCCGACACTTCGGACGCTCCGTAGAAGTACTCCTGGGCGGTGTCGCGTTCGGTGTCGTACTTCACGACACCGTGGAACTCGAACTCGAACTCCCAGGTCCGTGCCAGACAGTTGTAGTGGTAGCGAGTCTTGCGAGTCGCGAGCGCGTCGTTGACGCGGGGAAACTCGCCGCCGCGATCGTCGGTTTGGGCGTCGCGGATCGTCCCGTTGGCGAGATCGATGCTCCAACTCCACGGCATCGGTGCGTCCTGGCCAGTCGGATCGTCGAACTCGAAGGCGCCGGGCATGCTCGAGAACCGCGGCGCACGGACTTCGACGGTCGTGCCGTGATCCCAGGCGTTGAAGAAGTGCACGACGTACTGGTTCTCGATCTCGAACCAGCGCACGTCGGCGTTGGTGCCCATTCGAGGCATCACGCCGATGCGCGTGCCGTGCTCGGGTGCCCACCGCATCAGTGGTCCGCCCGCCGCGAGGGACTCGCCGTCGAAGATGGCGGGGGCGTCGAGGAAGACGACGTAGTGCTCGGTCACCGCGAAGTCGTGCATCATGATCGGCCGGGGCAGCTCGATGTCGGCCGAGTGGATCAGTGTCCCGTCGGCGGCCACCACGTGGTACCGCACGTACGGCGGGAACGGTCCGTAGCCGAAGAAGATCATCTCGCCCGAGACCGGATCGATCTTGGGGTGGGCGGTGAACGAACCGGTCAGGCGACCGTCGAAATCCCACTCGCCGACGGTCTCGAGGTCGGGGGTGACCTCGGTGGGGAGCGCGGCCTCCAACAGTGCCAGCAACTTGCCCGCATGACGGACCGTGTTCGTGTTCGCGGTGTTCTTGATGAACCCGACCTCGGCCATCACCTCGGGCGGTGGCTGGGTCGAGAAGTCGGCGAGTCCCCCGAAGAGGGCGTGGCCCGCGGCGCGTTCGAACTCGAGTCCCTTCGAATCGACCCATCGGTTGCGGTACCGCGCGGTGCCGCCCTCGAGGTAGACGGCGTGCAGCATGCCGTCGCCGTCGAACGGGTGATACTTGCCCCG
>JANLRZ010000216.1:0-2987 GCA_031362155.1 Acidimicrobiia bacterium
GCGGTGGCCGCAGATGCCGTCGCGACCGGTCCCGCGCCGGAGTCGGGGCTCGATCCCCGCGCCACCTTCGGCTACGGCGTCATGACGAGCGCCAACTTCTCCCGACGCTTCTGGGCCACGATCGACCAACCGGTCCTCGCCATCGAGACGCCCGCGTCGACCACACCGCCGGATGAACGCGCCGAACGACTCGCGTGGTTCGGCGGCCCGGCCACCCTGGTCGAAGTCAACACGAAGGACCCCGGGACGGTCATCGACGCGATCTGCGCCTGGCACTGAGGCGGCAGCCTCAGCCACGGGAGCGTGACTTCCTGCCGCGCGTCGATGGTCCCCAACCCCGTTCCCGCCGACGTAGCGTCGGATGGTGCCTCAGGGAAATGCAGCGTCGCGCCTGGGTGAGGTCGCAGTGGTCATTCCGACGATCGGACGACCGACCTTGCCCGCAACCGTCGCGTCGGTGCTCGAGGACGGCGGGGTCGAAGAGGTTGTCATCGTCGCCGATGCTCGGGCCGAGGTCGTGCACGCCCAACTGTCGGAGTTCGCGGACGATCCGCGGGTACGGATCGTTCCCGGAGACGGTTGGGGCGCGGCGCGGGCTCGTCAACGGGGCACCCAGGTCTCGACTGCGCCGATCGTGTTGTTCCTCGACGACGACGTGTTTCCGTCGCCCGGGCTCGCGTCGGCGCACGCCCGCCGCCACCGCGACCAGGAAGGCCTCGTCGTGATCGGATACATGCCCGTGGGTGAGGCCTACCTACGGGCCGCCACCGCACGCGTCTACGCCGACGACTACCTCTTCACGTGCGAGCAGCTCGAGGAGGAACCGGATCGGATCCTCAACGATCTGTGGGCCGGGAACGTCTCGATGTCTCGCGCTTCGATCGAGAGGGTCCCCCCCGTCGCGGCCACCTCGCCGTACCAGCGGCGCGAAGACCAGGAGTTCGGACTCCGCTGTGCCCGGGCCGGACTCACCGGGGTTTTCGATCGGTCACTGATCGCAGAGCATCAGTTCGAACGTTCGCTTCGTCAGTTCCTGGCCACTGCTTCCGAGCAAGCCGTGGAGATCGCGCAGATGAGGGCTCAATATCCCGAACTCGGCGACCAGGAGGCAGGCACGCGACCAGAGCACAGGCTCGTGGTGTGGGCACGCCAGGCCGCCGGCATTCGACTTTTCGGCTTGGCGTTGCGGGGAGTTGCCTACGCGGGGGTCTTTCTCGCGGCCCGGCTGGGAGCCCGACGGCTCGAGGACCACGGCGTCGTCCTGCTCCGCACGCTGGTCCAACGCCAGGCCGTGATCGCGTTCCGACGCCACTCTGACGGGCAGTAAACTTCTTTCCTGATCATTGACGGTACGTCTGGGTGCACTCGCACGGTTCCGGCGCGCCGGAAGGAGTGGGCAAGATGGCGCAAGTGATCGGAATCGGCATCGACGCCGGCTCCATCGGGCTCGTCGAGGAACTCGTGGACGCGGGATCGCTTCCGCACCTCCGGGCGTTGCGAGACGCCAGCGCGCGTGTGCGGCTGGACGGTGCGCCGAGCCACCGGCACGGTGTGCTCTGGCCCCAGTTCGTCGCCGGCGGGGACGCCCAACTCGAGGGCGAATGGTTGCGGTTCTCGTTCGACCGATCCACCTACGAAGGCTTCCAAACCGGAGCTCGGCACCGGATCGAAGGCAACCTGCCGTTCTGGGAACCGGCGAACGCTCGCACGATCACCCTCGACGTGCCGGGTACCACCGTGATGGGGCCGGGCGTGCACATCACTGCGTGGGGCGCCGATGCGGCGCTGTACCCGCGGGCATCACAACCGCAGGGATTGCTTCGAGAGCTCGACGCCCGTTTCGGTGTTCACCCGGGGTACGAGACCTACGACTGCGGCTGGCACGACCCGAAGCGCCTCGATCGTTTCACCGGGGCCTGCGTCACCGGTGCGGGGCGTCGAGCCGAGATCGCGGTTGAGCTGATGCAGCGCTTCCCCGACTGGGAACTGTTTCTGATGGTCATGTCGGAAGCGCACATGGCGTCCGAAATCATGTGGCATGCCGTGGAACCCGGGCACCCGCTCGCCGATTTCGATCCCGACGCCCGGGCTCGCTTGGTGAGGGTGTTCACCGCGATCGACGACGCGGTGGGAACGATCGTCGCCGCCGCCCCCGAGGATGCCGTCATCGTCGTGTTCTCGCTCGACGGGATGCGCTCCAGTCCTGGAGACGTCCCATCGCTCGTCCTCCTGCCTGAACTGCTGCATCGACAGAGCTTCGGGACCCCCAAGTTGCGCGACATCGACCCGGAAGCCTGGCGACGCGCCGGCTGCCCACCGCTCGTTCCCAAGCGGGGCCGTCCCTGGCGCGTCGATCTGAACGCACGCATGGTGGAGCCGCCGGCCGAGCCGTGGACCCATCGGGTACCTGGGTACCACGTCGCTCGCCTCTCGCCGCTCGGGCGTCGCATCCAGAAGCGCCGCAAGGGCATGGAGATCGGGGTGCTCGGCGTTCCCGTCCCTCCGGAGTGCACCGCCGACCCCGAAACCCTGGAGGCCGTGCCCGACTCCGCCGACGAGTTCTTGTTCATCGGCAACTACCGCGAGGATCGCCGCGCGATGCGTGCATTTGCGCTGCCAACCTTTGGCGGCGCGTACGTGCGGATCAACTTGGAGGGGCGTGAGTCATCGGGGATCGTCCCCCTCGCCGAGTTCGAGTCCGAATGCGCGGCCGTGGAATCACTGATCCGTGCGTGTCGCGATGTGCGGACGGGCGAGCCCATCGTCGAGAGCGTGCAACGGCTCGGCGGTGCCGATCCACTCAATCCGGAAGGCGACCGCTACGCCGACCTGCTCTTCGAATGGAGCCGACCGATCGACGCGTTCGAGCATCCGGAGCTCGGGATCATCGGACCGGTTCCGATCAATCGCTCGGGCGCGCACTCCGATCGCGGATTCGCGTGGGTGAGCGGCAACGGCCTGACTGCGGGCGAGTTCCCCATGCACTC
>JANLRZ010000107.1:0-3407 GCA_031362155.1 Acidimicrobiia bacterium
CAGGCACCCACTCATGATGGCACCGCCGGTGTTCGGCGGTCGGGCCATTGCCGGTGACGGTGAGTCAGCCGGGAAGGGACGCCTTGATCGTGTACGTGCAGGCGAGCCGTTCGGGCCGATCGACGAGCTGGTACTCCCCGAACGGCGGCACCGGTTCCATCTGGCCGTCGAGCGCGTTCCACGGGACCGTTTGATATTCGGTGAGCGCGTCGAGGGTGAAACCAACGCGCAACAGCGCAGTGACGATCTCGCCGAGCCCCCAGTTCCACTGGTAGGTGACGGCGTGCGAGAGTGGTGTGCCGTCGCCCTCGTAGGAGACCGGCTCCTCGAACCGAGTGGGTCCCGCGGCACCGAAGCGCGGGAACTCGACCGCGACGACACCATCGGGACGCGGATCGTCCATCGCCAACAACATCGGATGCCCGTCGCGGAGGTAGAGACGACCGCCCGGCCGCAGCAGATCCGCAACGACCCGGGCCCATCCCGCGATGTCGGGCAGCCAGATGAGCGCGCCGATCCCGGTGAAGACGAGATCGAATCGGGCGGCGCCGAGCACCTCGACGGCGTCGTACAGCTCACCCTCTTGGAACGTCGCGGTCGAACCGGTGCGCGCCGCGAGCTCGCGTGCGGCGGCGATCGCGGCGGGGGAGAAGTCGTACCCAGTGACCGAACCCGCGCCGAGTCGGTCGAGCGAGACCGTGTCGGTCCCGATGTGGCACTGCAGGTGGACCACATCGAGTCCAGTCAGATCGCCCAGTTGCTCACGGTCGAACTGCACGACCCGGCTGATGTGGGCGGGATCGTCGAACGCTGCGAGCTCGTAGCCGTCGGGCCCGAGATGGATCGGCACCCGGTCCTGCCAGTTCTCGAAGTTGGCGCGCCGGCGCGGGTCGAACTCGGGATCAGCGGCATCGTGCGCAGGCATTGGGTCATGATGACATCACGGCGTGACGGGTTGCACGAGAGGAGAGGTTCATGACCGACGCATGGTTGGATGCCACCGCACAGGCGGAGTTGGTCCGGTCGGGTGACGTGAAGCCGCTCGAACTCGTCGAGGAAGCAATCGAGCGGATCGAGGCACTGAATCCGCAGCTCAATGCCGTGATCCACACGCAGTACGACAAGGCGCGTGATGCCGCGCGTGGCGATCTTCCCGACGGTCCGTTCCGGGGCGTTCCGTTCCTGCTCAAGGACGCGGTGTGCCATGAGGCGGGTGAGCCGTTTCACGCGGGGATGCGGGTCTTGAAGGACATCGGCTGGCGGGCCGAGACCGACACGTGGCTTGTCGAGCGCTACCGCGCCGCCGGATTGGTGACGCTCGGCCGCACCAACGTGCCCGAGATGACGAGCACCGTCACCACCGAACCGGTCGCGTACGGCGCGGCGTGCAATCCGTGGAACCTCGCGCACTCGACGGGTGGGTCGAGCGGTGGTGCCGCCGCCGCGGTCGCGTCGGGGATGGTGGCGGCCGCGCACGGCAACGACATGGGCGGTTCGATCCGGCTCCCGGCCTCGTGGTGTGGCCTGGTCGGGCTCAAGCCCACCCGCTCGCGCAACACGTTGGGCCCGGACTTCGGCGAGCTGTGGGGTCAGACCGCGCACGAACACGTGCTCACCCGCACAGTGCGCGACAGCGCGGCGATTCTCGACGCGACCCAGGGGCCTGGAGTCGGCGATCCGTACGAGATCGCACCACCGGCGCGGCCCTACGTGCAGGAGGTCGGCGCTGATCCGGGCGCGTTGCGGATCGGGTTCCGCACGATGCGGTGTGACGGCTCCGGCGACTCGCATCCCGACGTGGTTGCGGCGGTGCAGGACGCGGCCCGACTGTGCGAATCGCTCGGCCACCACGTGAGCGCCGATCCGGTCGCCGCACTCGACGACCCTCGGCTCGGCCAAGCGCTGCCGGCGATGTGGGGCGCGGTGATCGCACGTGAAGTCGACCGCTGGGGTGAGATCATCGGTCGGCCTATCACTGTCGATGAGCTCGAGCCGATCAACCGCGAACTCGTCAATCTGGCCGCGGGGACTTCGGCCGCGGCGTACCTCCAGGCCGTCGACCTCCTCCAGGCGTGGTCGCGGGGCGTGGCCGGCTGGTTCGCCGACTTCGACGTGCTGATGGTGCCGACCGTGCCCGAACCCGCGATCGAGCGGGGCCGCATCAATGCGGCGGCGCCGGAGCCGTTCCTGCAACTCCTCGACGCCGGCCAACTGATCACGTTCACGCTGCCGTTCAATGCGACCGGCCAACCGGCGATGTCACTTCCATTGGGCACGAGCGCCGACGGTCTTCCGGTCGGCGTGCAGTTGATTGCACCCTTCGGCCGGGAAGACCTCCTGTTCCGGCTCGCGTCCCAGCTCGAAGCCGCCGCCCCCTGGACCGACCGTCGCCCACCAGTGAGCGCCTAACCCGCCCCCTTTTTCCCGAACCCGCGCCGGTATCGCACCCCCTGGGGTGCAGAGCGCGCGTCGGTTGGGCGCCGCCGCCGGAATCCGCGGCGTAGCTTCCTGAGGTGCGACCGCTTCGATTCGGAGTCCAGCTCAGTGGTGGCTCGGCGGAGGAGATGCTGGGGCGTGCTCGCGCCGCTGAGGCCGTCGGATTCGACGTGCTGCACACCTCCGATCACGTCGGTGGCGACTGGGCGTCACTCACGACGCTCGCCGCACTCGGTGCCGCCACCGAACGGATACGGCTCTGCCCGCTGGTGCTGAACAACGACTTTCGCCATCCGGTGGAACTGGCGAGAGAGTTGGCGGCGCTCGATCACCTCACCGCCGGTCGGATGGAGTTGGGGATTGGTGCGGGTCACTCGTTCACCGAGTACGACGCGATCGGCATGACGTTCGATCCGCCGGCGGTCCGCAAGGCGCGGCTGGCCGAATCGGTCGAGATCATCCGCCGCTTACTTGACGGTGAAGCGGTCAGTTTTTCCGGTGCGCACTACGAACTCACGAACGCTCGCACTCAGCGATCACTCCAAGCGCGGCTCCCCATTCTCGTCGGCGTGAATGGGAAGGCCGCGCTCACCCACGCCATCGGGCACGCCGACACGATTGGTTTGACCATGCTCGGGCCGACACTCCCCGACGGTCAACGCCACGAAACGCGGTGGGAGGCGGACCGACTCGACGCAACGATCGCCCACGTCCGTTCCGAGGCCGACCGCCTGGGTCGCGATCCGGAACTCCACGCGCTGGTGCAGGCCGTCGTCGTCACCGACGACCAACGCCGAATCGTGTCGACGTTTGTTGAGAAAGGCCTCGTACCAACTGTCGACGATGCGTTGGCCACGCCGTTCCTCGCAGTTGGCACCCACACCGAGATTGCACGCCATCTGGTCGAGTGTCGCGAGCGGTGGGGGATCAGCTACTTCAGCGTCCGCGACGTCTCGTCGTTTGCACCGGTC
>JANLRZ010000238.1:0-20991 GCA_031362155.1 Acidimicrobiia bacterium
CGTCGTAGGAGCCATCGCCCTCCTCGTTCGGATCCCTGCGTTCTTCGCGCCGCAACCACTCGGCTTCGACGACGGCCAGTTCGCGATGTCGGTGATCGCAATGCGCCACGGCGGCCTGCCGTTCAAAGACGTCTTCTCGTCCCAAGGCCCGCTCTTTCTTCCGATCGCCTGGCTCGGCGACCTCCTGAGTTTCCGCGGGATCAACTCGCCTCGGGCTGCGTCCGTGATCGCCGGGGTAGTGCTCGCGGTGCTGGTACTCCAGATCGGCCGCCGACTCACCACGCCGGGGGCCGCACAGTTCGGCGCGGTCCTGGTCGCGTTCAGCGGTTCCGTGCTCTGGACCACCGGACCGCTCACCTCCGACGGCATTGGTGAGGCACTCACTGCCGCAACGGTGCTGAGCGCGTTGGTCTACTGGGCCCGCCCGAGCACCCGGCGCGCCATCGCCATCGGTCTCTTCGCCGGCGCGGCGCTCGCGGTGAAGAGCCTGCTCGTTATCCCCGGCCTCATGGCCGCCGGCCTCTGGATCGTCCTTCGCAAGCGTGGTCGCGACCTCGCGGTCATTCCGCTGGTCAGTGTCGCCGCGGTGCTGGTGGCGTCGGTGCCGTGGGGACTCGGCCGCGTGTATGACCAGTACGTCCGCTATCACACCGACGCGGTGGCCGATCGCCCGATCGCGGCCAACACCTCGAAGCTCCTCCGTACGCTGTTCGAACGGGATGCGCCGCTCCTGGTCGCCGCGGCCATCGTTGCCCTGGCCGTCGGCGCCGCATGGGTCTCCCGCCGCCGCGGATCGACGCCCGCCGTCGGCGCCACCGCATCGGACCCCGGGTTCGCACCGGGATTCCCCGTCGTCGTGTGGTTGGCGGCCACGATTGCGGTCGTCCTCACCGAGTCGCCGATGTGGCGCAACCACGTGGCGCACGTCGTCGTACCGTTGGCGATCCTCGTCGCGGTCGGTGCGGGCTCATCGAAACGCCTGGTGCCACTCGCGGCGGCGTGCGCCCTCTTGATCGCGCCGTGGTCGATCATCCATCTCGGCGAGATCCTCCACCCCCAGGCTGCATCGGGTCGGGACGCGCTCCTCGCGACGAAGCTGCGCGCGCTTCCGGCGGGAGCCCTCGTGATCTCCGACACCCCCGGGCTCGTCTGGCGCGCGGGACGGCGGGTCCCCGACCAGTTCGTCGACGTGTCGATCCTGCGGATCACGTCGCCGACCCCATCGCTGCGCCTCACCGGTGACGACATCGTCCGCGCCGCGGCCCGACCCGACGTCTGCGCGGTGGTGCGCTGGTCGGATCAACGCTTCACCCATTTCCCGGCCCTCGGCGCCCGCCTCCGAGCGTTGGGCTATCGATCCACGATCAAGGCCGCCCACGGCCCCGAGGTGCTCTGGGTCAAACGGGACTGCGCCTGATCGGCACCCAGTGACCGGCCCAGTTACCCGGCCGGGTGCCTCGGGCGGCCGGTGTGATCCAGCCACCGCAAAGGCGCCACCCGCTCGATGACCCGACTGAACGAGACGAACTCGGACGCGAGGTTGAGCAGGATCAGTCCGATGAGCACCCCGTTACGGGTCGTGCGGGAACACTCGAGGACCACCGCGAGGCCCAGCACACCACCGAGCACGTTCGCACCCGTGTCGCCCATCATCACCCGCTCTCGAGCGTCTTCGGGGAACAGGCCGAGTGCGGCTCCGATGAGCGGCGCAATCGCGACGGCCACGGGTCCGGCCCCCGCCACGAAGGCGAGCGGGACGTAGGCCGCGATCGACACCTTGATCACGCGCCCGGGCGCGCGATCGAAGAGGTTGGCGAGGTTCGCGGCCAACGCGATCAGCACGGCATCCGCGACGAGGCGCTGCCAGGTCACGAACCCTCGTGACGCCGCGAGCACCAAGGCCAGCGCCGCGCCGCCCACGAGTTTGACCATGCCGCTGGTCAACCGGCCGGCGGCCATGGCGCGCAGGTGACCACGAAACCCGCGGTCCTCGCCGCCCAGCATGTCGTCGATGAATCCCAGCAGCCCGAAGCCGAGCACGGCGTACAGCACCAACGGCCGGGCCGCGTTGAGGCCCGGTTCGTCACCCAGGCCGACGGCGCCGAGACCGGACCGACCCGCTTCGATCGCGAGCACCACGATGACCAGCGCCAGGCCCGCGGCGGTGTACACCGTGTGGCCGCGGTAATTGACCCGGGCGAGTGCCGGCGCTGCGAACAGATCGCGACCCGCCAGCACCACGTACCTCACCGCCAGAAAACCAACCAGCCACGCCAGGATGACACCCACCGGCGCAGTCTTGTCGCTCCCGCCGCGCGAGCCGCGGAGCTAGCCGCCGACCGGCACGGGCGCCGGGAACTCGGGCAACGCCCGGTCCTCGCCGATCCCGTAGGTGCCGGTCTTTCCGCGCCCGATTTCGTCGAGCACCAGCGTGGCCCCGATCTGGCCTTCGACCAGTTCGACATCATTGATCGTGCTGACCCGGCCCCGGATGGTGTCGGTGTCGGCGACGACACCGATCCAGGCCCCGCGATCGATGGCCTCATCCGAAGGCTCGAACACCTGACCGATCGCGACCGGGAATTTCGCGTCGAGCGCTCCCGCCGCCACACCGGTACTGACGCTGGGCGGAACTGCATGGCCCGGACCACCGAGTTCGAGGAGCCGGGACGACGTGCCGGTGAACTCGGTGACGGCGGGTGTGGCGCTACCGGCCGCGCCAGTGAGCGTCACGAACTGTGCCGCGGCGAGCTTGGTCAGGACGTCATCACTCACCGGCGGCTCGCCGGCGAGCCGTTGCCCCACCAACCGGGCCGCGGCGGCGCGCAGGCTCTCCCGAGATCGGTTGGTGAGGCCGGTCGCGTCACGCAGCGCCGCCGCGTCGGCCGCGGATCCGAGCTGCCACCGATCCTCGAGCCAGATCACGCCGGGGACAATCCCGCCCGCGGCGCGGAGTGACCGGGCCTGGGCATCGACCGCGTCGGCGCTGACTCCCCGCTCGGCGACCAGGCTCACCCGCACACCAGGAAGACGGTTGGCGACCGTGAAGGGCGCGGATTCGTCCACGAAGGCATTGAGTCGGTCGTTCTCGTTGGTGAGGGCCGTGTTCTCGTCGCGGATTGCGTCCTTGTTCTTCTCGACTTCGTCGATCCGCCCGCGCAGGCCGTCGATGACGCCCTGCCCGACGAAGGACGCGCCCATGACCGTTCCGATCGCCAACGCGAGAAAGACCGCGAGAATCGAGACCACGTGATAACGGAAATTGATCATCAGACCTTCAGTGGGTGATCGAATACCAGAAGTCGTCGAGGGTGAGGCGAACGCCGTCGACGTAGGTGTGCAGTGGCTGGGCGACCAGACCGATGACCACGATGGTGAAGATCGCCGCCAGGATCAACACGAGGATGTCGCGGCGACGCAGCCGCCCTTCGTAGAGGCGGTGGACCCCTTTGGCATCAACCAGGATCGGCCCGAGGCGCAAGCGGGTCAAGAAGGTGGACGCCATTCCTTTGCGGCCCTTGTCGAGCATCTCGACCATCGTCGAATGCGTGCCGACGGCCACGATGAGCGACGCGCCGGCTTCGTAGGCCAAGAGCATCGCAACGTCTTCGCTCATCCCCTCGGCAACGAACTCCTGGTACTCCTCCCCCGCGTGTAATCCGAGCGCCTCGAGGTTCTCTCGTCCCGGTGCGCGCCCGTCGGGATGCACATGGTGCAGGAGTTCCGCGCCGCAATGCACGGCGTTCGTCGACAGCGAATCGAAGTCCCCGATGATGATGTCGGGAGTGAAACCAAGATCCAACAGCGCGTCGGCCCCGCCGTCGACGCCGATCATGACCGGCTCGTACTCCCGCAGGTAGGCCTTGAGCGCCTTCAAGTCGTTCAGGTAGTCGTGCCCGCGCACGACCACCATGGCGTGTCGCCCCTTGAACTTGGTGTGCAGGTCGGGGAGTTCGAGCGGCTCGAACGTGATCTTGGCCTCGGACTGGATGTACTCCAGCGTGTTGCCGGCGAAGCGCTCGAGTTCCTCACCGATGTTGGCGCGGGCCGCCTCCATGTCGGCGCGCACCATCTCGATGGTCTGCACCGTCCCGATGGCCACCGTCACTCCGCCGCACCGAACCTCGCCACCGTCGAGCGACACGACATCACCCTCGGTGATCGAGCCGAGGACTGATACGCCGAGACCGTCGATCAGTGGGATGCCGGCCTCGACCAGGCGGATCGGCCCACCGTTCGGGTAGCGGCCCGTGATCGAAACTGCGGCGTTCACCACACCACCCACCTGCGCAGCGATGAGGCCTTCGGCGGCGACCCGGTCGATATCGGCATGGTTGATCACCGCGATTTCTCCCGGTTGGAGCCGCTTCGTGAGGTCCTTGGTGCGCGGATCGATCCGAGCGATCGCCGTGACCGAGATCGGCGCCGGCACCTTCGTCTTGGTCCTCCCGCTCCGAGTCACGAACGGGCCCCGGCCCGTGCGAGGAGTTCGGCTGCGTGTCGGCGCGCGTGGTCGGACTCCTCGACCCCCGCCAACATGCGCGACAACTCGCTCACTCGGTCCTCCCCATCCACGATCGTGGCCCGGGCCACCGTGCGTCCGTGTGCGGCATCCTTGCGCACCACGACCTGGGTCTGGGCGCAGGCCGCCACCTGCGCCAGGTGGGTCACGCACAGTACCTGTGAGGTCTCCGCGAGTCCGGCCAGGGCCACCCCGACTGCCGCACCGGCTTCTCCGCCGACACCGGCGTCGACCTCGTCGAACACCAGCGCCCGACCCACCGGCACCGCACCTCGGGTCTGCGCGGCCACCCGCACCGCCAGCAGCGCCCGTGACCGCTCCCCACCCGACGCGACCTTGGCCAACGGACCCGGCGGTTCGCCCGGGTTGGCCGCCAGCACCATCGTGACGTCGTCGGCGCCGTCCTCGCCCAACTCACCGGGCGTGACCTCGATCCCGACCCACGCGCCGGGCATGGCAAGATCGGCCAGATACTCGGTGATCGCCGCGGCCAACGGTTCCGCCGCGCCCGTGCGGGCGGCGCGGAGCCGACCCGCGGCCTGATCGACCGTTCCCAGCACGTCGCCGCGGGCCGCCTCGAGCGCGGCGACATGCTCATCGTGGCCGCGGAGCGTCCCGAGGCGGACGACGGCATCGTCACGAAACGCGATGACTTCGGTGAGGTCGGCGCCGTACTTGCGACCGAGGTCCCGGAACAGTTGGCGGCGCACGCGGATCGCGTCCAGCCGGACCGGATCGTCGATGAGCGTTTCGTGGTGGGCCCGCAACTCCTGGGTGAGATCACTGACCTCGGCCTGCAGTGCCCGCACTCGCGCCTCGATCGGGGCCAACAGATCGCGATGACTCAACGCCGCGAGCGCGTCACCGATGCCGTCGGCGACTTGACCGTCGATCGCCTGGCGGGCCTGGGCCACCGCGTCCCGCAAGCCGGCGGCATCGGCCAGCTGCTGTTCCTCGACGTCGAGCGATTGATCCTCGTGGGGGTCATCGACGGCCGCGGCGACCAGCTCGGCGATCTGGAACTCCAGCAGTGAGATCTCGCGGGCGCGCATTCGGGTGTCACCGCCGAGCCCTTCGAGCTCATCATCGATCTCGGCGAGTCGTTGTCTCGCCAGTCGATAGTCGGCCAGGGCGTCAACGGCGGGGGGCCCGGCGAACGCGTCGAGGATCCGGCGCTGCGCGGCCGGTTCGAGCAAGGCGTGATGGGCGTGTTGGGCATGCAGGTCGAGCAGCGAACCCGCTCGTTCCGAGAGTTCCGCGGCGGTCGCCAACCGGCCGTTCACGTAGGCCCGGCTCCGACCGATGGCCGGAACCACTCGCGCCAACACGATCTCCTCGCCCTCGGAGTCTTCGAAACGACCCTCCACCCGCGCCTCGGAGGCGCCGTCGCGCACGACCCCGGCGTCAGCCCGTTCTCCAGCCAGCAACGCCAGCGCGCCGGTGATCAGGGTCTTGCCCGCGCCGGTCTCGCCGGTGATCGCGGTGAGTCCCGGACCGATGACGAGATGGAGTTCGTCGATGATGCCGAGATCGGTCACCCGGAGTTCGGCCAGCATCAGCGATCCGCCAAACCGAACTTCGCCTTGAGGATCTGGTGGAAGTCCCGGGGGACCAGCGTGATCATGCGCACGGGAGCGGGACCGCACGTGCAGCGGACGACGGTGCCAACCTCGATCTCACCGAGTTCTCGCCCGTCGATCGTGAGCAACGCAGGGCGGTCCATGACTTGCAACTCCAACTCCTCGTTGTCGTCGAGCACCAGGGTGCGGTCGAACAACATGTGGGGAGAGACCGGTGTCATCAGAAAGCAGGCCAGCCGCGGCGAGACAATCGGTCCTCCGGCCGAAAACGAATAGGCCGTCGAACCCGTCGGTGTCGCGACGATGACGCCATCCGCGGCGTAACTCGTAAACGGCGCACCATTGACGACGACTTCCAACCGCACGAGGCGGCCGGGGTTCGGCTTCTCGACGACCGCCTCGTTCAGTGCGGCCCAGACGCCCCCAGCCGGACCGTGGGACGCAACGTCGACCGAGAGCATCGTGCGTTCACTGACGCTGTAGTTACCCGTCGAGAGCGCAACCAGCGCCTCGTCGAGGCCCGCCGGTTCGATCTCGGTGAGGTAGCCCATCTGGCCGCAGTTGATACCCAGCACCGGGATACGAACGGCCGTGACCGCGGCCACCGAGCGCAGCATCGTGCCGTCGCCGCCGAAGGACAGCACCGCATCGAGCGGGTCGTCGAACGGTGGAATGGGCGCGTCGTCCAGCGGCCCGGCCTCGACGACGACGGTCTCGATCTCCCGTGTCGAACACCACGCGACTGTATGGGCGGCGAGGCGCGCAGCCTCCTCCCGGTCCGGGTGGACCACCAGGCCGATTCGCCGAACTGCTTTCATTCGTCCTCACTGACCTGGTCGAGGGTGATGGGCGACACCAAGGGTCCGGTGGTGGCCGCCAACGCCAAGAACTCGACGTTGCCATCGGCGCCGTGGAGTGGCGATCGTATGACGTCTCGCACGACGAGACCGGCTGCTGCCAACCCCGCGATGACCTCACCGAGCACGGCCCGATGCACCGACGGGTCTCGGACCACTCCGCCACTTCCGAGCCGGGATCGTCCTGCCTCGAACTGCGGCTTGATGAGAAGGACGAGCGCGGCATCGGGCGTGACCGCCCGCACGAGGGCAGGTGCCACCGTCACCAACGAGATGAACGACAGATCCGCCACCGCCATCTCGACCGGCCCGCCATCGAGTTCGGTCAGAAGCCGCAGGTTGGTGCGCTCCAAGACCTGCACCCGCGGATCGTTGCGTACCGACCACGCCAGTTGACTGTGTCCGACATCCAGCGCGATCACCCGCGCCGCACCCCGCTGGAGCAGGCAATCGGTGAACCCGCCCGTCGAGGCACCGGCATCGAGGATCCGCCGGCCGGTGACATCAATCGACCAATACTCGAGCGCCGCATCGAGCTTCTCGCCGCCGCGTGAGACGAATCGGGCCGGCGCGCCGGTCACGACCACCGCTTCATCGGGCGCAACCTGGCGGGCGGGAGTGGTCGCGGGCGCTCCGCCCACCGTGACTCGCCCGGCCCCGATCATCTCGACCGCGCGAGCGCGGCTGGCGACCAGGCCCCGGCGGACCAGTTCTGCGTCGAGACGTCGACGCAACGGCTGGCTCAGGACGCCGGCGACGCCGGTGCCGACGTGGCCTTCTTCGCCGCCGGCTTCTTGGCCGGCTTCTTCGCCGCGGCCTTCTTCGCGGCCGGCTTCTTCGCCGGTGCGGAGCGCATCGTCGCGCTCAGCTTGGCCTCGAGCTTGGTGAGGTCGTCCTTGGTCGCAATGCCGAGGGTCTTGACCTGGCGACCGATCTCGGCTCGCACGATGTCCATCATCGTGTCGGTCCGCCGCCGGCTCTCGTCGACGAGGTCGTCGACGAAGCCCTGCACCTGACTTTGCGCCAACTGACCCTGACCGACCAGTTCGGCGGCTCGATCCCGTGCCTGGGCGCGAGTCAGCGCGACGAACTCCGCGCCGGCACTCAGCAGTTTCGAGAAGTCTGGGGTCTGGGGCATGGCGGGTTCTCCTGAAAAATGGGTGCCCAACGGTAGCCCCTCGACCTCACGGATCCGGGTACCCGATCAGCTCGTCGGCCAAGTCCGCGAGGGTGGCGCCGACCCAACGAGGCGGTGGATTGTCCGGAATGGGTTCAGAAGGGTCGTGACCGCCGATCCCCGAGAGCACCATCGCGTAGGGCCATCCGAGTTCCTCGGCCAGCCGCCCATCGGTCGACGGGCGATCTCCGACCATGATCCCGTCATCACCGACGCGCGACCGCACGAGACGGACCGTCGCGGCGGCGGGTTTCCCGGCCGCCTCTGGTTGCACCCCCGACGCCGTCGCCACCGCGGCCACCAGCGATCCCGCGCCGGGCAGCACCCGAGCGGTCCCGGGGTAGGTCGCGTCCAGGTTCGTGGCAATGAACCGAGCCCCGCTTCGGATCGCGGTCGCCGCCCGATCCAGGCGGTCGAAGTCGAACGTCCGGTGGAAGCCGACGACCACAGCGTCCACCGCTCCCCCGCCACTCGGGCCGGCATCGATCGCCTGGTACCCCGCCGCGGTCAGCGCTTCGACGACGCCGGGTCCCGCGCAGACCAGTACCCGCGCACCCGGGTGAAGACCCGAATCGACGAGCAGCGTTGCCGCGGCCTGCGCACTGGACAGGACTTCCGCCGGGTCGGCCGGTATCCCGACCGCGCCCAGCCGCTCGATGACATCGGCGACCCGATGACTCGAGTTGTTCGTGAGGAACGCGACGGGCCGACCCGCGGCCCGGAACTTGGCGATCGCCGCCGCCGATCCGTCGATCGCCTGCTCGCCCCGCCAGATCACCCCGTCGAGGTCGCACACAATCGACGCCGTGTGATGCTCCAAGCTGCGTGCCCTTCTCGATTGGTCCGGTGCCGGGTGGTCTGGCGCGGCCGTGCCACAATCGGTTCTACCGACCCCGGAGGCCCGACCCGTGCCCGAGTTTCGCCCGTTTCCCGGCATCCGCTACCGCACCGACGATCTCGATGCCGTGACGGCGCCACCCTACGACGTGATCGATCCCGAGCAGCGAGACGCGCTCATGGCGCGCTCCGAGCACAACTCGGTGCGGCTCATCCTGCCCGGTGAAGGGGATGGGTACGAGCAGGCCCATGGCCTCATCGGCGACTGGCTCGCCACGGGCCTCCTCGTCCGCGACGACGCGGCCGCCTTCTACTCGTACCAGATGCACTTCACCGACGATCTCGGCGTCGCGCGCCACACCGTCGGAGTCCTGGGCGGGCTCGTCACACCCCGCGCGTCCGGTGAAGGTGATGTCCTCCCGCACGAGCGGACCCTCCCCAAGGCGAAGAGCGATCGGTTGGCGCTGCTGCGCGCGACGCGAGTGAACCTCGATCCCATCTGGGGCCTCACGCCCGCCACCGGGCTCAGTGCAATCGCGTCCCGTTCCGCGCCGCTCGCCCGCACGACCGATGAAGACGGCGTCGTTCACGAACTGGGCGCGATCACCGCCCCGGACGACGTCGCTCGCATTCAGGAGCTCGTCGCCCAGGAGCCGGTCGTACTCGCCGACGGTCACCACCGGTTCGAGACCGCGATCGCGTATCGCGAAGAACGCCGGTCGGCCGGAATCGTCGACGCGGGCGACGACGCCGTCATGTGTCTCATCGTCGAGTTGACCGATGAGCAACTGTGGGTACAACCCATCCACCGCCTCCTGAACGGCGTGAGCACCCCGACCGGTCTCCGGCTCAAGCTCGGCGCTCGGTTCCGCATCGTGGACGCCACCGCGAACACGCCCGACGCGGTCGCTCGAATGCTCACGAAGATTCGCACCGACGGCGGCGTGGCGTTGGTCGACGGCGAGGGCCTGGCCCGATTGGTCCCGGATCTCGACGATCTCGAAGCGGCGCGCGGCACGATCGAACCCGAACTCGCCGACGTGCCGACCGCCTGGTTCGAGGCCGTCGCGGGCGACGCCCTCGCCGAACTCGACATCACCTATCGCCACGACGCGCAGGCGATCGCGGCGATGGTCAACGCCGGGACGGTCGACGCGGCGATCCTCCTGGCCCCCGTGACCGTTGATCAGATACGCGCCGCCGCCAAAGCCCGGGTTCGCATGCCCCAGAAGACCACGTTCTTCGCGCCGAAACCGCGGACGGGCCTCGTGTTCCGCAGCCTCGACGAGTCCTGATCGCGACGAGACGAGCGGTGGACCGAAACTCGGCCTCCGACGACGGCGCCGACGTCGACGCCACGACGCCGTGGTCCTGGCTCGACTGGCTCGTGATCGGCGTCGTCGCGGCACCGTTCCTCGTTGGAATCGTGGCGTTACTCGCCGGCGCCCATCCGAGCGTCTCGTTGGTCGGCGACAACGCGATCAACGAGCTGCGAATTCGCGACGTCGGGAACCACGCGGTCTTGGTCGGCCCGTACTCGCGAGACGGATGGAACCACCCGGGCCCGCTCCTGTATTACCTGCTCGCCGTTCCCTATCGCCTGTTCGGGAGCCGATCCGCAGGCATCGTCGTCGGAGCGCTCATCATCAATGCATTGAGTGCAGTAGGGATGGTCGCGATCGCGCGGCGGGTCGCGGGGCGGATGCTCATGATCGTGACTGCCAGCGCGGTCGGCCTGCTCTTCGTCAACCTCGGCGCGCTGTATCTCCGAGATCCGTGGAATCCGCGCATCACGGTGCTGCCGTTCGGATTGTTCCTCTACGCGGCCTGGGCGCTCGCCTGCGGGCGCGAGTGGTACCTACCGGTTGCGGCGGTGGCGGGGACGTTCTGCGTCCAATCGCACATCGGATATGCACCCCTCATCCTCGTCGTCGGACTGTGGGCCATCGGCACCTCCCTCTGGGGCCGGAGGACTCGAGGGTCGGCGCCACCCACAACCCCCACACGGGCCCCGACCGCCGTCATCCTCGTGACCGTCGGGCTGCTGGGACTGATGTGGATCGGACCGCTCGTCGACCAACTTGGCCGCGGCCGGAATCTGAGTCGCACCGTCAGCTACTTCTCGCAGGATGCACCGACCAAAGGGTTCCGTGCGGCCGCACGGGTCGTCGGCCACGAGTTCACCGTGACCCCCGATTGGGTCGTCGGTACCAAGGCCGCGAGTCAGTTCACCGGCGAGCCGACCAGCTTGCTCCATACACCGTGGCCGTGGCTCGGGGCGGCGATCATCGGAATCGCGGTGGTCTCATGGCACCGAACTCGGCGCGAACTCCGCGTCCTCGCAACCGGCGTCACCGTCACGGTCTGCGCATGCCTGCTCGCAATCGCACAGACGATTGGGCCCCTGTACGACTACCGGCTGCGATTTCTCTGGGTGGTAGCCGCCACGGCAGCGGGCGTTGCCATCGCGATGGGAATCAACCGATGGGCGACGCCGCGCGCGCTGCGCAGTGCCACCATCCTCCTGGTCGCCACCGTGGTTGGCCTGGCCGGTGTCGCGACTGTCCAGGCCGCCACCTCCGACCTGCCCGAACCCACCTTCGTCCGCACCATGACGAGTATCGATCGAGAAGTGCTGGCCCGGCTCCCCGCCCGACCCGGCGTCATCGTCATACGACGCGCATCGCTCACCGGAGGACTGTTCACGAGCGCGCTGGCGGTGAGCCTCGAATCGGCCGAGGTCCCCATTCGCTTCGAAGCCACACGCGAACTCCCCGCCGCGGTCGGGGCGCACCGCATGCTTCGCGGCGAACGCGTCCGTGGAGTCCTGACGCTGGCGGTGGACCAAGAGATCGAAGAGCTCGCGCGCTTTCCTCACCTTCGTGAGATTGCCTACCACGGTGCCGAGTCGAGAGCTCGGCGAGCGAAGGACTTGGCGGAGCTTCGGCGGCTCTACCTCTCGGATCGAGACGCGCCGCCAACCGCCGCACGCACCGACCGAATCCGGAGGCTCGCCGACCGGACCCACGCGGTCGCGGTGTACTTCACTCCATCGCTCACCGGGTGACTGCGGCTACCCGACGTCCCAGACCCCACCGGATTCGAGGAGGGCCCGCAAGTCGCCGGGACCGCGGTTCGCCTGCGCGGCGCCGAGTTGGCTCTGCACCTCGGCCTCGTAGGTCGGCCGGGAGATCGCCCGCAACACGCCCATCGGGGTCGGACTGGTCGGCGTCTCGGCGAGGCGAGACAGTGCGAATGCGACCGTCGGATCATGCCGGGCCTCGTCGTGGACCAGCAACGCATCGGTGCCGACGTCGGCAACCGTCACCACTTGGGCTTCGCCGTACTCGTTGAGGCGAACGCCGTATTGGCCTTCGGCACCGAAGGTCACCGGCTCGTCGTGGCGTAACTGCACCAACATGTCGGGCCGCTTGTCCTTGCTCGTGATGTGTTCGAACGCACCATCGTTGAACACGTTGCAGTTCTGGTAGATCTCGACGAACGCCGCGCCCTTGTGTTCGTGCGCGCGCCGGAACACCTCTTGCATGTGCTTCCGGTCGAGGTCGTGCGTACGCGCCACGAAGGTGGCTTCGGCCCCGATCGCCACCGACAGCGGGTTGAACGGGTAGTCGAGCGAGCCGAATGGGGAACTCTTGGTGACCTTCCCGATCTCGCTCGTCGGCGAGTACTGACCCTTCGTGAGGCCGTAGATCTGATTGTTGAACAGCAAGATCGTGAAGTTGACGTTGCGGCGCAACGCGTGGATCAGGTGGTTGCCGCCGATCGAGAGACCGTCGCCATCGCCGGTCACGACCCAGACATCGAGGTCGGGACGGGCCACCGCCACTCCGGTCGCGAAGGCCGGGGCCCGACCGTGGATGCTGTGAATCCCGTAGGTGTTCATGTAATACGGGAACCGGCTCGAGCACCCGATGCCCGAGACGAACACCTGGTTCTCGGGCCGGACACCAAGGTCGGGCATCAGGAGTTGCAACGCGGTCAGGACCGAGTAGTCACCACAGCCCGGACACCAGCGAACCTCCTGGTCCGAGGTGAAGTCCTTCTTCGTCAGCGCCACCGGCTCAGGCATTCATCATCTCCAAGATCTTCGCTTCGATCTCTGCGGCGCGGAACGGCAGGCCCGACACCTTCGTGAGACTCTTCGCATCGACGAGGTACTCGGCTCGGACCAGGCGTGACAGTTGGCCGAGGTTCATCTCGGGAATCAACACCTTCGGGTACCGGGCGAACACCTCACCGAGATTCGACGGGAAGGGGTTGAGGTGCACCAGGTTCGCAGTCGCGACCTTCCGGTCTGCGCCCCGCACCCGGCGGGCCGCGGCTTTGATCGCGCCCCAGGTGCTCCCCCAGCCGAGCACGAGGAGATCGGCGTCGCCCGTGGGATCGTCGACGGTGACGGGGGGAATGTCGTTGGCGATCCCGGCGATCTTCTGGGCCCGCAGGTGCACCATGAGCTCGTGGTTCGCGGGTTCGTAGTTGACGTTGCCGGTGCCGTCCTGCTTCTCGATGCCACCGATTCGGTGCATCAGCTCCGGGGTCCCGGGAATCGCCCAGGGCCGCGCCAACGTCGTCTCGTCGCGGACGTAGGGCCAGAACTCGGTCGTGCCATCCTCGTTGAGATGGTTCGGCTCGGTCGTGAAGGGCACCGAGATGTCGGGCAACTCGTCCACGTTGGGGAACAGCCACGGTTCCGAGCCGTTGGCGAGATAGCCATCGGTGAGCACGATCACCGGGGTCCGGTACTTCAGCGCGATGCGGGCGCCTTCGAACGCGGCGTCGAAACAGTGGCTCGGCGAATAGGCCGCAACGATCGGCAAGGGTGCCTCTCCGTGACGGCCGTACATCGCGAGCATCAGGTCGGCTTGTTCGGTCTTGGTCGGCAGTCCGGTCGACGGACCGCCTCGCTGCACGTCGACCAGGACGAGGGGCAGTTCGAGGCTCAGCGCGAGACCTAAGGCCTCGGCCTTGAGGTCGACACCGGGACCGCTCGTAGCGGTGACGCCCAACTGGCCCGCGAAGGCGCCGCCGATCGCCACGCTGATCGCCGCGATCTCGTCCTCGGCCTGCATCGTGCGCACACCGAAGTTCTTGTGCTTCGACAACTCGTGCAGGATGTCCGAGGCCGGCGTGATCGGGTACGACGCGTAGAGGATCGGCAACTTCGACTGCTGCCCCGCCGCAATCAATCCGTAGGCCAGGGCCACATTGCCGGAAATGTTCCGATACCGACCCGGCGGCAGCGTCGCCGGCTGCACTTCGAACGGCGTCTCGAAGATCTCGGCGGTTTCACCGAAGTGATACCCGGCTTTGAACGCCGCCATGTTCGCGTCGCGCACCATGGCGTTCTTCGCGAACCGCTCTTCGATCCACGACACGATGCCTTCGGTCGGGCGGGTGTACATCCACGTGATCAGTCCGAGCGCGAAGAAGTTCTTGGACCGTTCGGCGTCGCGAGGCTTGGCCCCGGTCCCCCGGGTCGCCTCGACGGTGATGCTCGTCATCGGGACCGGATACACCGTGAATGCCGCGAGCGTGTCGTCATCGAGCGGGTTGCCGTGATACCCGGCCTTCTCCAGATTGCGGGGCTCGAATGCATCGGTGTTGGCGATGATCGCCGCACCCGGGGGCAGATCGGCCACGTTGGCCTTGAGTGCCGCGGGATTCATGGCGACCAACAAGTTGGGAACGTCGCCCGGCGTCACGATGTCGAAGTCCGCGATATGGACTTGGAAGCTCGAAACGCCGGCAATAGTCCCCGCCGGAGCACGAATCTCGGCCGGATAGTTCGGCAGCGTCGCCAGGTCGTTGCCGAAGGCGGCACTCACGTCGGTGAACCGGTCACCGACCAGCTGCATACCGTCGCCCGAGTCTCCGGCAAACCGAATCACCACTCGTTCGAGCGATTCCGGCCGGCGGGTCGCCGATGTTGTGTCGGTCACGTGACCTCGTCTCCCTCGTGCTTCCCCGCCACCGTTACGCAAGTGTACTGATCGATCCCGGCGCAATCGGTCATTGACGCCCCGAACCGTCGACGGCGGGGCCCGGCTCAGCCGGACATCTCCGTGAGCTCGGCCAGCGTCGCTTCGATCCGGCGGGCCACTGATCGCAGCTGGCGCTTTCCCGGTCGGCCGACGAAAACCGCCTCGACGTCGACCCGACTCCCGGTGCCGCCGGCACCCTTGTAGAACCGGCGCCGGACCGCTCCCAGCACGATCACCTCGTCGCCCGGCGCGAGTTCACCGATCCAGGCCGGTGGATCCCAGACCGAGACCGGGACCGAGGTCATCTGCTCACCGGCCGGCGCCCGTACACCAATCGTGGCGACCGAACTGCCTGACGCCAGCACCCGGATCTCGGGTGAGCTCGAAATCGGCCCTCGCACCACTGCCAAGTTCAGTTCCATTGCGAGTTCCCATCGTGAGGCTCGACCAGCGACGATCGCCCTGGTCGGGGGGAAATACGAAGGGGAAGCTCCGCGACGAACCTAGCCCGAGGGTGTGACAGTGATGACCAGGGCGCCGGTCGGCGACGCCCCGTTCGGGGCATCAGCAGGGCTCGTCCACTCGGACCGCAGCAATCGGGTACGAGTGGAACACGCCTTCGACGGTGTCGTGGGCCAATGACTTGCGCAGTGCCCTCGGAATCGGATTCACCACGACGAAGACGCAGAGGTGACGGAAGTATTCGACTCGTTCCCGTTGGCGCACGATCGGGTCCTCCGAGCGAGGCGGCCCGACCCGGCGATGCCATCCGAGCCATTCGAACCCGCCGTACACCTGGAGCGGTCGATAGCCCGCTCGCGTCGCGGCTTCGGCCACTCGCCAACGTCGAGCATCGAAGCTCGCCGAATCGGCGGTGTACGCGAGTCCCAACAACGCGATCCCCACCAGGGTGACGGCGGCAATCCATCGCCGACCCCTCAACCCGGCCGGCGAGGCTCCGCCGTCGGCCGGTTCAGTGGCCGGGCGTTGCGTCATCAGCAGTAGCCCGATCAGCGGGACGACAGGGAGCACGTAGCGATCGAACATCGGGAGACCGACGAGCATCGCCAACGAATAGGCACCGGCGAAGCCGGCGATGGTCAGCACCAGCAGTGCGCGAGCCGGGTCGCGTATCGCCCACTCTCGGCGCCGCCACCGACCGACCAGGTCGGCGATCGCGGGCACGATCGCGAGGACGAGCACGATGGCCGCGACCGATGCCACGATGACCAGCCCGTCGTACAGCCATCCAGGAATGACGTCGGGGCGATGTCCGGCCGCGACGTCGTTGCCGAGTGTGCCCAACCGATCGAGGTAGTTCCCCACGAACGGCAACCGGGGTGACCGGAAGTAGGCGACCGTCAGCCAGGCCACCGTCCCCAGCGTCACGAGGATCGACGGCAGCCGAAACTCGCGCAATGCCCGCCCGACGATCCGACGCGGGCCGACCCAGACGATGATCGGCAGCAGGAGCAACCCGCAGAGGCGCAGGAGCCCCGCGAGACCCACCGTGGTGGTCGAGATGGATCCGCCAGTAGGAAACTTCGGCGTCACGGTGAGGGGATCCGGCACCCGCGACCAGATCCACAGGATCGCGACGCACGCCACAATCGCGGCGCTGCTCAACCCGACGACCCGTCGACGCAGGGCGCGGTCGTTCCACGCAGTCGCCACTCCCACGATGATGATCACCGCAAGTGGGACCGCGGCGTACTGACGAATCGAGAACCCGACCACTCCCAACCCGAGCGCGGCGACCATCCACCGCAGGCGCGCTCCGCGCGCCACCCCCCGGGTCGCACACAGGAGTGCGGCCATCTGGGCGGTGAAGGCGGGCACATCGGTCATGAACGTCGTCGACAGCTGACCCCAGAGTGGCCCGACGGCGATCGTGCACGCGACGAAGAGCGACGCTCCGGTTCGCAGCTGGACGCGTCGGCCGAGGGCGAAGAGACAGAGCAGCCCGACGACACCGACGACGGCACTCCATACTTGGACCGCGTAGACCGACGCGCCGAAGATCGCGACCACCGGGCGTGCGCCTACGAGCTGGCCGAGCAGCGTCATCGACACCCAGTGGTTGAAGTGCACGCCACCACCGTCGGACCAACGGAACAGCGTCACCAGGTACGACCAGTCGTCGCTGCGCGGCACGCCGAGTGCGCCGGCGTTGGCGGCAACCAGCAATGGGACGACCAGACCGACAACGATCACCACCACCGTGGCCCCGAGGGTGGTCCCGAAGAACGCGCGGTCACGCGCGATGCCCGTGGGCTGCGCGCGTCGCGACGTCGGCGCGGTCACGACTCGGCGGAAGGGGTCGATCCGGCGGGGCGAACGAGGCGACCGATGACGACCTCGACCGCGAGGAGAATCACGACGAGCCAACTCAGGTTCCGTACCGCCTCGAACGAGTTCGGCCAGAGGAACCGCGGCGGATAGTTGTGGCGGAGCTGCCCGGAAGCGACGTACGCGCCGATCGCGAGCATCAGCGCGGCGGGAAGCAACCGCACGACCCCCCGCACCCGCCGGAGCCGCAGCGCGCCGAACGTGAGCACACCGACCACGATCCCCAGCCACGGTCGCACGATCAGCGCGGTCATGACGGCTGCACCCATGGTCGCGATCACCGTCGTGGACCATGACGGTGGCCCGCCGCCCAACGCGAACACATTGACGAGTTGGCCAGTGCCACGAACGCCACGCGCGATCAAGGGCTCGTCCCCGTCGACACGGTCGTGATCGTGGTCGTCAGCGTGGTCGCGGGAGCGATGACCCGCGGCCACAAACGTCCGGCGCCGCGACCAGCTGAACGCGATGATCAACAGACACGCCAGCGCCGCAAGGCCCGAGATCCACAGACCGATCGCGACGACACGCTGGGGTTGCCATTCCAGATGCACCGTGACCGGTCCCGAACCGAACCGTGCCGGGATGCGCCACCCGTTCGCGAACCCGTCGACCAGTCGGGGCGCACCGAGGTCCTGACCGTCGATCGACGCGTGCCAACCCGGATTCAGGCTCTGACCGAGCACCAACCAATTGCCGGCGCCGCCGTTGACCCGGACTTTCATTGAGGTTCGGCCACTGTCGAGCACCTTCAACGCCGGCCGCGGCGTCGGGTTCGTGCTCGGCGCGAACCGATCGACCGACGCAGCCTTGCCCTCGGCGTCCGAGGTCAGCACCATCCGACCGAACGACACACCGTCGGTTCGGGTCGTCCGCCCTCGCACCAGGTGCGATCCGGCGGCGAGTTCGACCGACGCGTTCGGCGTGCAGGGTTCGATCGGCAGCGCGCGGCCGCGCACCGCATCGGCGGTGCGCCCCGAGACCCGAACCCCGATCGGTTGGCCGTCGATGGTCAGCTGGCGTTCGATACAGCTCTCGGGCATCCTCTCCGGCAGCGGCGCGCGCCGCACGCCCTCGACGCCCAGCTCGGCAATGCCGACCGGCAGGACAATGGGAGCGCCGTCGGAGCCCTGCACCCGCACCGGCTGAATGCCGTCGAGCACAACCCGAAACCGGTCGCTGGTCAAGGCCGGGAACCGGACAGTCACCGACCGCAACCCGTCGACCGGCGTCCCCGGAGGAATGTCGAACGCCTGGCTCGCGCCGTCGCGGGTCGAGATGCGCAGTCGGGTCGGGATCGAATGGCGCCCATCTTCGAGAAACTGGAGATCGAAATGGTCGACGGTGACGGGCGCGGGCACCTCGACCGTCACCGACTGCCCAACGATGTCGCGAGCCCGCGAGGTCCATGCAGTGGTGAGATCGCCGTCGAACGCTTGTGACCCGCGCGCCGCGGCGGATCCGTAGCGCTCACTCGACGTGACGCGTATCCCCCCATCGGCGAGCCCCGCGATTCCGAGCGCCGTATCGATGGCATCGTCCCGGGCGTTGGCGTTGAGGCGCCCCTCCCCCTCCAGCGCGAACGCGCGTCCGGTCGGGAGTTCGAACCGACGCCGGAAATCGGCGAACGTCGGCGTCATGATGATCGCGAGCGGATGCGTCGCCGAGCGGGCGCCGAGCGTGTGCAGGAGATCCGTCGGCATCCGTTCGATCTCCACCGCACGCACCGGCTTGGCGTCGCCCTGATCGCGCAGCGTCACTTCTGCGAACCCCACGCCGGTGAATCGGCGTCGCGCCTTTTCGGTCGCGACCTTGCCGACCTTGTTGGCGACGGTGTCCTCGATGGTGATGTCGACCTTCGAGAACGTCCGGATCGGGAAGCTGAATTCCTGGCCCTGGCCCTTGCGGGAGTCCAACGACAGGTCGCGGTGCAGGGTCGGCCCGCCGTCGAATCGCAGACCGACGCGGGTTACCCAGCGGCCCCGGGCACCCTTGTTGGCCTGCAGCAGCGCGATTCGATCCGTGGTGATCGGCTGGTTCAGGGTGATCTCGATGCGTTCCCGGCCGACCCGGGGCAGGCCCGAAGCCACCTCCCACGCGGTTCTGGGATCACCGTCGATGGCCTGGCTCGGCCGACCCTCCGGCGCGTATCCGAAGGCGGGGGTGCCGTAGGTCGTCGCCAGGACCGAGCGAACACCTTGGAGTTCGACCACGGTCTTTGACCGATCGGTCGAACCGGGGAACACCTCGAGCCGTTGGTCCAACAGGTCGGTCCGAAGGGGCTTCTCACCCTTGGTCTCGGTGTACCCGTAGTTGTCGCGCATCCCGGCCCACCGCATACCGCGTCGCCGATTCGAATCGGTGAGCACCAGGACCGCACCCGGGGTGGTCGCCGCTCGCAGCCGACTCGGCGTGGCTTCGTCGCTCGGTGACGCCAACACCAGCCGGGACCCGTCGATGACCCCAACGGCGGCCGCGTCCACGAGACCCTCGCCGTCACCGTCGACGATGACGGGGTCGCGTCCGGATCGGGCCCGAACGATCGGGACGGGGTCCTTCACCGGGAACACAACAACAGGCGCCGGATCGGTCTGGGGTGGTTCGGTGGGATCGCCGAGGTCGACGGCAATCAACGATCCCGGAATCTTGGTGCCGTAGGTGGTGGGTGGGCCGAGCCCGGCCGGGTTTCCCCACCGGGTCAGATCGTTCCAGAGCGACCGGGCGGAGACCAGCGAGAACTGGTCGGTGACCAGATCGTTGCGGACGAGCACATCGCCCGCGCCCATCAGCCGCGCGATCGGCGCGATCGCGTCGGGCTCCAGCAGCCGGTCCTGGAGGCGTCGGTCGAGGGCGATCAGGAGGTTCGTCGACGACTCGGTACCCCACGGCACCAACTCGCGGGCCACATAGGGTCGATCCATGAGTCCGGGTTCGATCGGATCGATCGTGTCGCCCCAGCGGTACGCCGCGAAATCCGCGCCAGGTACCGCGAGCACCCGCGTTGAGGAGCCTCGGGCATCGAGCGCGGCCAGGGCTCGGGTCCAGTACTGCGGCACGGCCTCGTCGCGCTCGAGGTACTTGCTGTAGTAGCGGCCGTTCCACAGGCCCGGCGCGTTGGCCACACAGAGCACTCCGACGAGTGTCGCGGCAACGACACCGATCCCGCCGCGGCCTTTCCGATCCAACATGACCCAGAGCGCGGAAATCCCGACGCCCAGCAGGACCGACAGCCCCAACGAGATGAGGGGTACCGCGCGCGCGGTGCTCCGGAGCGCGAAGCCCGCAGTCGAACTCGTGGCGAATGCCTTGAACAGCGATCCCAGCGCAGTCGGATTGTCGTAGGGCGACGCGGCGACGGCGATCACCATTCCGAGGAGGGCGATCAGCGCGAAATATGCGCGGTCGCGCCAACGGAGCAGACCGGCGGCGAGGAGCGACAACGCGGGAATCATGAAGCTGATCCCGATCAGGATCGGGCGACGGGTGAAGTCGAGGACCGCCTCGTTCCACGGTCCGGCGCGATCACCGCCGTAGAAGAACCAGTATCCGAGCCCGCGCAGGATCTCGGTCGCGGGGGGGGTGGGCGGGACCCCCCCCCCCCAAACGGGGGACCGGGGTATTACCGGGGCCGTGCGGCCCCCCGCGAACAAACCCCGCCCCCCCCCCC
>JANLRZ010000079.1:0-21228 GCA_031362155.1 Acidimicrobiia bacterium
GACGACCCCGACGGCGAGAAGCTGCAGTGGAAGATCGCGCTCGGCAACGACCCGAACTACCTCACCACGACGTCGGCCACCCTCAACGTCAAGCCCGGCATCGGGATACCCGACATGATCGGCGTGTTCCGCGGTGCGCCACGACGAGTGTCGATCGAACAGGACTTCCTGGCGGCGATCCGCAACGCGGGCCTCGCCGCCACGACCATCGACGCTCGGGGCCTGACCCATGGCGACGTGAACCGGCTCATCGGCGCACCGGACGACACTCGGATGACACCACCCCTCACCACCTTCCTGACCAACTGCTTCGCCGGGTAGGTTCGCGTTCCCACGATGTGGCGAAGGGAGCCCGAGTGTCTGAGAACCTGCGCATCCTCGGTCAGTACAGCGCGGCGATGGAATCCGGCGACGGTGCTGCGGTCTTCGACTTCTGGTCGGAAGACTTTCACAGTCATGTGACCGAGCGGGTCAGCCCGGGCAAGGTCGGCACCGACGTCCGCGGCGAGGAACAGGAGTGGTGGCAGCAGGTGAAGTCGGCGTTCCCCGACATGGTCTTCACCGTCGACCTGCTCGTGGAGTCCGGCGACATCATCGTGTCGAACTGGACGGTGAAGGGCACCCACACCGGCACCGCCTTCTACGACCTGCCCCCTACGGGTGAGCCGGTCGAGATCAACGGCACCGGGATCCTGCGCATGCGCGATGGAAAGATCGTTGAACACTGGGGCGGGCCCCACTGCCAACAGGGCCTCGGCCTGATTCGATAGCAGCGCTCGCCGACCGCGACAGAATCAGTGGGCGACCGGGCCGACCGATGCGGCATCCGCGAGTGCACCGACCTCGATCGCGCTCGGCCCGGACCCGGATCGCCGACGGCGGACCCGGCAGGCGAGGGCTTCGATGGCAACCGCGCCGAACAAGACGATCGTCGGTTCCGCAACCGCCCGGTATCGAGTTTGACCCCATGACACCAAGGCAATCGCGACGGTGAGCACCGCCGGGATCACGAGTGGCCACCAGACCCGGCGGCGGCGATGCAGGTTCGCGGCGCCGGCGACGGCGAGCGCCAGCAGCGGGTAGTAGAAGACCAGGCCGAGACCCATGACCCAACTCGGACGACCCTCGAAGGTCACGACGCCATCATCGGGTTGGAACACCGACCAGATCCGTCCCAACCGGGCCAGGACCACGACGGGGTACTGCAGGGCGTGGGCACGCGTGTATCGAAGTGCGACCTCCCGGAAGTGCTCGGCTTCGACGGAATGATCACCCCCACCCGGGGGCAGCGCGACGAGACACAGGTAGTGCGGCCCGCCGATGTCGGAGCCGAAGAATGTCCGGTCGCAAGTAGAGAACAGAAGGTTCACGTCGCCGTCGGTCGTCATCAGCACCGGACGCTCGAATCGGGTGAGGTTGTAGCCGACCCACGGTGCCACCACAACGAGCATGGACAGGAGTACGGCGCCGGCGAGGACAACGCGCCGCCCGAGCGCGGGTCCTCGCAGTATCAGGATCAGGCCGATGGCGAGGAGCCCGCCGAGGAGGAGCAGCTCGGCGCGTGCGAGTGCGGCGAGTCCGCACAACGCGCCGGCTCCGACTGCGAGTGCGACCCGAGGTGCCCGTAGCAGGCGGTAGGTGACGAGCAGCGCTGCGACGGTCAAGGTGATCGCCAGCGATTCGGCCATCAGCACGCCATCGTTCACCCAAAGGAAGGGGTACACCGCGGCGATGGCGGCGGCGATCAGTCCGGTCCGGCGGCCGCCCAGCTCGACGCCGAGGAGCCCAATAAGGAACACGCCGATCGCCCCGACCACGCAGAAGTTCAGTCGCATCGGCGTGTCGCCGTCCGACAACGCGGCCACCGGGGTCAGCACCAACGCAGTCAACGGCGGATGGTGAGCGGCCTCCCCGATGCGACCATCGGAGCGATAGAAGGGCGGGTCGACGAAGCCCTGCCCGTCGGCGAGGAGTTCGGCCTGGCCCTGATAAAAGGACGCGTCGTACAGCGAGTTGTCCGGCCCACGCGTGAGAACGAACGTGACGCGAATCCCGAGCGCTACGACGGCGATCACAAGCAGCGCAATCACGAAGGAGTGTCGGCTCCGTTCGGTTGGGCCCGGGGCAGTCACTGCGTACTCCACCAGCCGCCTAGTCCAGAATCGTGGCGGCGATGCGATCTTCGAGGACGCGGTCGTCCCACCAGGAGATCTGGGCCTGCTTGGCCCGCCGGAAGTACAACTGGATGTCGTACTCCAGCGTGAAGCCGACGCCACCGAAGATCTGCTCGCCCATCGCGGTCACGTCTCGGTAGGTCCGACCCGCGAACAACTTCGCCATCGGCGCGAGCTGATCGATCGACTGACCGTTCGCGTGGGCCCATGCCGTTTCGTGCACGAGGATCTCACCGCCTTCGACCGCAGTCGACGCATCCG
Organism: Acidimicrobiia bacterium; assembly: GCA_031362155.1. Taxonomy (GTDB): domain Bacteria; phylum Actinomycetota; class Acidimicrobiia; order IMCC26256; family JAENVU01; genus JAENVU01. The sequence continues at coordinate 2,436 of JANLRZ010000079.1, forward strand.
CCAGGTAGTGCGCGATCGCCTGGAACGCGCCGAGCGGCTTGTCGAACTGCTCTCGGTCCTTGGCGTACTGGTTGGTGATCTCCAGCGCGGCCCGCGCGCCCCCGATCGCCTGCGCCGCGAGGAAGATCGCACCTTCGAGCACGGTCGCGTTCCATGTGGCCCAACCCGAACCCGGAGCACCGATCCGATCCGCGTCGGTGACGTGCACACCGTCGAGTGCGACCGCATACTGGTTGTCCGAGGCCAGCGCGAACTGTTGGGTCAATCTCACCCCGGCCGCGTTCGGGTCGACGAGGAAGAGGTCGACGGCGTCGTCGCCCGGGCCGGTCCGAGCGAGGACCACGATGCGCGTCGCCGAACTGGCGAACGGCACGTGCCACTTCTCGCCGTCGAGGCGAAAGCCATCATCGTCGGCGGTGGCGATCGTGCGCACGCTGCGGGCGCCGAAGCCACCTTCGGACTCCAGCCACCCGGTCGTGAGGATCTCGGTTCCGGCCACGATCCCGGGGAGCAGCGACTGCCGCTGGGCATCAGACCCGGCACCCAGAAGGACCCCCGCGCCAATCACTGCGCTCACGAAGTGCGGCGAGGCCACGAGGGCCCGGCCGAACTCTTCGTAGACCACACACCCTTCGAGTGCGGTCATTCCCGAGCCGCCGTATTCCTCGGGGAGCATGAGACCGATGAGGTCCAGCTCGCTCAGCTGGCGCCAGAGGTCGGTGGAGTAGCCGACCGCGTCGTCTTCGAGGTCGCGCACGGTGTCGAGCGGCGACGCCGACGCGCAGAGGCCGCGCACCATCTCGCGGAGCATGTCCTGTTCGGCAGAGAAATCGAGATCCATCGGTTACTTCCTGATCGTGAGGCGGGGGCGCGAGGTGATCGTGTCGCGAACGGTCATGGGATCCACTGGTCGCCGCGTCGGGTCCAAGGGTTGTCGTCGGCCGCGGTCGGGATCGCGACGCGCACCGAGCAGGTGGTCTTGACGTCGCCGGCGACCGTGAGTGCGACTGCGAGCTTCGCCCAGCCGCAGCCCGCGCGGTCCGTTTCGGTGGACTCGACGGTGGCCCGCAGCGTCATGGTGTCGCCGGGGAAGACTGAGCCCGACATCCGGAACGTCATCCGACCGAGGCGGCCCGTCGGCCCGGTCCAGTCGGTGACGTAGCGCTCGAACCATGCGGCTTGGTTCGGCGTGTTCATGAAGATGTCTTGGGTGCCATTGCGATTCACCGCGAAGTCGTAGTCGTGGTGCATCGGTCGCCAGTCGCGCGCCGCGAGGGCCCCGAGCACGACGGTCGTGGCGGTCACGGGATAGGACAGTTCCGGAAGCTCGTCGCCCGCGTGGACCGCATCGAAGGTCAACGTCGCGTTCACGAAGGGCTCCCTTCGCGGCGGTAGCCGAAGCCAGTGTAGGACTCGACGCCGACGAGTTCGTCGCGCTGGTTCAGGTACTCGACGTCGATGACCCAGAACCGGCCGGTGCCCAGCTTCGTGGTCTTGGGTTCCGACACCGACTGCAGGATCTGGCGGGTTCGAAGACGGTCGCCCATACGCACCGGCTCGTAGAAGATGATCGTGTTGTCGCTCATGACGGCCTCCGGGAGATCGAAGATCTCCTTCAGGTCGAAGTGGATCTGGAGCGGCATCGGCTGCACGTCGCGCCCCGGGCTCCAATGGTGGGGCCGGAACCAGGCCGACAGCATCGTCGGCGGGGCGATAGGGCCACCGGTGATGTCCTCGGCGACCGCGTCGTCCCAGAAGAGGGGGTTGCCGTTCTCGACCGACGCGCACGTGGTCCACACGTACCCGCGCTCGACCGGGAACTCCCCCGTCTCCTCGTACTGCACCTGCCCGATGAGGGACGCCACCTGGGGCGGAAGCGTTGCACCTGGTGAACCGCTCACGAACCAACTCCTTCGTCGTGCAGCGTCGCGATTTCTGCGGGGGTGAAGCCGGCGGCGGCGAGGACCGCCTCGGTGTCGTCGAAGGTCGGTTCGCGCACGGTCGGCCCCGGCTGATCACGGTTCGCACCGGCGAGCAGCCAACCGACCTGTTCGAACGGCCCGCCGTCGGGCCGTTGAGCAGTCACGAACACGTCACGCGCCCGGAAGTGGGCGTCGGTGGTGACCGCCGGAACGGTCGCGACCTCGGACACACACGTATCGGCCGGGCCGAGAATGGCAACCCATTCGTCGCGCGGTTTCGTGGCGAGCGTGGCGCGGAAGTCAGCCCGGATCTGATCCTGCACGGCGTCGTCGTTCTGATGTGCGATCCACTGCTCACAGGCCAGGGCCCGGCAGAGGTTGGCGTAGAAGTGCGGTTCGATCGCACCCACCGCGATCCATTGCCCGTCGCCGCACGGGTAGACGTCGTAACACGCGTACCGGCCGGTCAAGAGGCTGTGGCGCGGGCTGGGCACGTCACCGGTGGCAAGGTACTCATCGACGTTCAACGACATCAGCGCGACCACGCCGTCCGCGATCGAGATGTCGAGCGTGGTGCCTTCACCAGTCGCGCTGCGGGCGACAAGCGCGGCGAGGATCGCGATGACGGCCTGCATGCCGCCGCCGGCACTGTCGGCGACGGTCGCACCCGGCAGGGCCGGACCGCCGGCGGGGTCCCGGCCCGAGCAATCGAGGTAGCCGCCGACCGCGAGGTAGTTGAGATCGTGGCCGGCCCACTGCGAGCGCGGGCCGGTCTGGCCGTACCCGCTCGTCGAGCAATAGACCGCAGCCGGGTTCACCGCATGCACCGCATCGGCGCCGATTCCGAGGCGGTCAACCACCCCCGGGCGGAAACTCTCGATCACGACGTCGGCGGTCGCCGCCAGGCGCAGGAACGCGTCGACCCCGGCCTCGGTCTTGAGGTCGAGCAGCACCCGCTGCATGCCCCGATGGCCTGCGTACGCATAGAACGGCGGCGTGATCTGGGCCTTGCCGTGCTTCGGCGGCGGACCGACCTTCACCACGCGGGCGCCGTAGTCGGCCAACCAGCGCGACGTGCGCGCGGCGGGGCCGACGCTCGCCAGGTCGAGCACGGTGATCCCGTCGAGGAGTGGAGCGGTCGGCATCGGACGGATCAGAAGTTCTTCGGGAGTCCGAGCCCGCGACGGGCGATGACGTTCTTCTGAATTTCCGACGATCCCCCGCCGATGGTGTCGATCACGGTGTAGCGGTAGGTCGACTCGGACCGGCCTGCCATCGGCGCCTCGGGCGTCTTCACTCGCAACTGACTCCCGGGACCGCCGATGTCCATGGACGCGCTCGCGAGCCGGCGGGAGAACTCGGTGGCGAACAGTTTGTACTGGGACGACGCCACGGTCGGCGGCGGCGTGCCCGGAGTCTTCTCCGCCTTCATCGACTCGGCCACGACCCGGAGACCGAGGACCCGCGCGACTTCGGCATCGGTCGAGAGCCGCGCGATCTCACGACGGATGATCGGGTCTTCCCGCAACGGTTCGCCGTCGCGTTCCGCGGTCCTCACGTAGTCGCACAACAGGTCGAGGCGCTGCTTGATGGGCGAGAACGTGAACATCGTGAAGCGCTCGAGATCGAGGGCCTGCGAGATGTACTGGAACCCGCGTCCGACTTCACCCACGACGTACTCGTCGGGCACGAAGACGTCTTCGATGAAGACCTCGTTGGTGCGCTCATCGCCCATCGGCGCGCCGCCCATCGTCTTGATCGCATTGATCGTGACGCCGGGTTGGTCGAGCGGGACGAGCATGAGCGTGATGCCCTTGTGCTTCTCGGTCGGGTCGGTTCGAGTGCCGAGCCAGTACCACTCGGCGAAGTGGGCAGAGGTCGTCCAGGTCTTCTGCCCGTTGAGCAGCCAGCCGGTTGTGCCGTCTTGCTCGTGCGGGACCGCCTTGAGCCGCATCGATGCGGCGTCGGAGCCGGCGTTGGGTTCGCTGTAGCCGACTGCGAACTCCACCTCGTTGCGCAGGATCATCGGGAGGAACTTCTCCTTCAAGAAGTCGTTCCCGTGCGCGATGAGCGTCTTGCCAATGATGCCGACGCCCTTCCCGATCTGGGGACCACCCCGCCCCGCGAGGCGCTCGTTGAGGAGGTACTCGTAGATGCCCTCCCCCGCCGAGCCGCCGTAGACCTCCGGCCAGGTCAGGCCGAGCCACCCCTTGGCCCCGAGTTCGGCCATGAACGCCCGCCGCTTCGGCGTGTCGACGATCTGGGCCATGTTCTCCCGGGTCAGGTCGAAGACGTCGGGATCGTCGTGCGCGTCGAGGAACTCGTCGACCTCAGTGGCGAAGGCCTGCTGCTCCGGCGAGAACTCGAAATCCATGCCTACTCCTCGACCAATCGGCCAAATCTGACGGGTCGTCAGATCCTAGAGGGAGCGCCGATTCCCCGACGAAGGCACCCCGCCTCCAGCGTTTGCCAAACGGTCCGGAGGTTCCTCGGCGGTCGGCGGAGGTCAGGTGATGACGCCGCGGGTGCGCAGATCGGCGATGGCGGCCGCGTCGAGTCCGAGTTCGGCACCGAGGACTGCCTCGGTGTGTTCGCCAACCCAGGGCACGCGCGTCTCCGGACCTTCGGCCACTTTCGAAAGCTTCACCGGGTTCCCGGGAATCAGGACCGGGTCGGCAACACCGTCGGTGCGAGGCATCTCGACGAGCATGTTGCGCGCGGCGACATGGGGGTCGGCGATGACATCCGGGGCGTGATAGCTCGGGCCGGCCGCGATCCCGGCCGCCGTCAGTTCCTGCGCGGCCTGGAGCTTCGTCCGCTGGGACGCCCATGCGTCGATCGCCGGGCGGATGACCGTCTCGAGGTTGGGACCCCATCCGGCGCGGGTCGCGAACCGCGGGTCGTCGATCCACTCAGGATGGCCAATGAGTTCGGCGACCTTGGCGAACTGCGGTTCGCGCACGATCTGCGCGACGACATAGCCGTCCGACGCGCGGAACCCTTCACAGATCACTTGCAACCCCTTCTCGGGTTCGGGCCGGACGCCGAGCGACCAGAAGTTGGTCACGACATCGGTCATCGAAATCGCGGCATCGAGCATCGCGATGTCGAGGTACTGCCCTTCACCGGTGTGGTCACGATGACGCAATGCAGCCAGGATCCCGATGACCGCGAACAGGCCGGAGCTGATGTCGCCGAGGGCGCCCACGGGGATCGTCACCGGGGCACCGTCGGGGTTCTTCCAGTCGTAAATACCCGACATGGCCTCGACGACCGATGCGTAGGCGGGCCAATCCCGATACGGCGAGTTACCGGTGTTGCCGAAGCCGGAGATCGACGCATAGATCGTCCGGGGGTACAGCTGGGAAATCACGTCGTATCCGAGGCCCATGCGGTCCATCGTCCCGGCCTTGAAGTTCTCGGCCACGACGTCGAACTTCGGAACGAGCGCGAGGAAGATCTCACGACCCTCGGGTGCCTTCAGATCGAGACCCAGGCTGCGCTTGTCGAGGTTGTTGCGGAGGTACGTCGCTCCGACGGCGCGTCCCTCGGGATCGGTCATCGCCGGTGCCGATCCCCGGCCGGACTCGCCGTGCACCGGGTGTTCGACCTTCACGACCTCCGCGCCGAGGCGGGCGAGCAGCTGGGTGGCGTAGGGCAGGGCCTGCATCTGCTCGGCGGCGAGGATGCGCACCCCGTCGAGGGGTTTGCCGTACGGCAGGGCAGCTTCGTTCGCGACGTCTCCGAGCTTCATGTCCGGCCACTCTAGGGTCGGCCCTAGTATCCGCCTCCGGCCGAGAGGAGTCGCGCGTGAGGGGATGTTCGAGGTGAGGGGCATTGTGAGCGCGGCGGGCTACCTGCCGTTCCGCCGGCTGCAACGGAGTGCGATCACCGCGACCTTCGGCGCGGGCGGAGGCAAGGGCACGCGCACGGTCGCGTCCTACGACGAGGACACCACCACGATGGGCGTCGAGGCGGCGCGCCTCGCCCGGAGCGGTGCGCCGGACACCGCCATCGACTGCCTCACGTACGCGACCGCCGAACCGGCCTATCTCGACAAGACCAACGCGACCGCGATCCACGCGGCCCTCCGTCTCGACCGGTCGAGTGTCGCGCTCGATCTCGGCGGAGCCGTCCGCTCGGGCATCGGCGCCCTGCGCCTGGCGCTCGAAGGGTCGGGGACCTCGCTCGCGGTCAGTTCCGACATCCGCACCGGCCTTCCCACCAGCCCCGATGAGGCCTCCGGGGGTGACGGCGCCGCGGCGATCCTCGTCGGCGAGGGTGCGTCGGTGATCGCCGAGTACCTCGGCAGCGGAAGCGCGACCGACGAGTTCGTCGACCGGTGGCGTACTCCGGGCGAGCGGCGGTCGAAGGTCTGGGAGGAACGCTTCGGCGAGACCAAGTACCTACCGCTCGGGGTTCAGGCGTGGACCGCCGCACTCGCAGCCGCAAGCATCGATGCGGTCGACGTGGACCACGCGATCGTCACCGGCATGCACACGCGGGCGGCGGCCGCGCTGACCAAGAAACTCGCGTTGCGCGACGGCGTTCTGGTCGACGGACTCGCATCCACCGTCGGCAACACGGGGACGGCGCACCCAGCCTTGCTGCTCGCAGCGACGCTCGAGACGGCCGCACCCGGTGCAGTGATCGCCGTCGTCTCCCTCGCCGACGGCGCCGACGTGTTGCTGTTCCGCACGACGGACGCCATTGCCAACTTCACACCGGCCCGCGCCGTCGCCACCCAGCTCGCGACCGGTGCCGATGTGCTCTACGGCAAGTTCTTGAGCTGGCGCGGCATGGTCACGGTCGAGCCGCCACGCCGCCCGGAGCCGGCGCGCGTCTCAGCATCGGCCGCCGGTCGTTCCGGGGAGTGGAAGTTCGGGTTCGTCGGCTCCCGCAACCCGGCCACTGGTGAACTCCACCTTCCCCCGGCGACCTCGGTGCCGGGGGTCGAGATGGAACCGGCGCCGATGGCCGATGTCGCCGGCACGATCGTCACGTTCACGATCGACAAACTCGCGTACTCACCGAGCCCGCCGATCGTGTTCGCCGTCGTCGACTTCGACGGCGGAGGGCGGTTCCCGGTCGAGATGACCGACGTCGACGCGACCGAGGTGAAGATCGGCGACCGGGTCGAGATGACGTTCCGTCGCCTCTTCACCGCCGACGGCATCCACGACTACTTCTGGAAAGCCCGGCCCATCCGCGCCCGCGGTGAAGGGAGCACACCGTGAGCTCACACGGCATCAAGGATCGCGTCGCGATTGTCGGGATGGGATGCACCAACTTCGGTGAGCGGTTCGACACCAGCCTCGACGACCTGATCGTCGACGCGTCCAACCAGGCGTTCACCAGCGCGGGCACCGACAAGGACGCAGTCGACGCGTACTGGTTCGGCACGGCCCAAAGCGGGATGAGCGGCATCACCCTGGCCCGGCCGTTGCAGCTTCACGACAAGCCGGTCACGCGAGTCGAGAACTTCTGCGCCACTGGTTCCGAGGCGTTGCGCCAGGCGTCCTATGCCGTCGCATCCGGCGCGTACGACATCGCGATGGCCGTCGGCGCGGAGAAGGTCAAGGACAGTGGGTACGCGGGCTTGAACGCGTATCCCATCCCCAACGACGGCACCGCGCGCACCCTCACTGCCGCGGCGATGTTCTCGATGGTGGCACCGGCGTACGCGAAGAAGTACGGCGTCGATCAGGACGAGTTGAAGAACGTGCTCGCGCGCATCGCGTGGAAGAACCATGCGAACGGGGCGAAGAACCCGCGGGCGCAGTTTCAGCGCGAGATGAGCATCGAGAAGATCTGTGCCTCACCGCGCGTCGCCGGACCGCTCGGCATCCTCGACTGCGCGGGAGTCGCCGACGGCGCCGCGGCCGCAGTCGTCGTCCGGGCCGAGGACGCGCACCGCTTTACCGACCACCCGCTCTACATCAAGGCATTGTCCTTTGTAGCCGGGAACGGCGCCGGCCTCACCGACCCGGAATACGACTACACCCACTTCCCCGAGGTCGAAGCGAGCGTGGCCGACGCGTACGCCCAAGCCGGGGTCACCGATCCTCGCCACGAGCTGGCGATGGCCGAAGTGCACGATTGCTTCACGCCCACCGAACTCGTCCTCATGGAAGACCTCGGGTTCGCAGCGCGCGGCACGGCCTGGAAAGAGATCCTGGCGGGGAGCTTCGATCTCGACGGTGAGCTGCCGATCAACCCGGACGGCGGACTGAAGAGCTTCGGCCACCCGGTGGGTGCGTCGGGCCTGCGCATGCTGTTCGAGTGCTGGCTGCAACTCCGCCGCGAGGCACCCGAGGCGCGCCAGATTCAGAACGATCGTCCGCTCGCACTCACCCACAACCTCGGCGGCTATCCCGGCGAGATGGTGTCGTTCGTGTCGATCGTCGGTCGCGACCAGGGGTGACGTTCAGCGCCTGACCCTCAGAGGCGCAGGTCGGCCGCGATCGTCGCCAGCCGGTTCGACGAGATGCCCGACTGCATCATGTCGACATGCATCGCGTTCGTGAGGAAGGCGAACGAGATCCCCGACTCCGGATCCGCCCAGGCAACTTGCGCGTGCGCGCCGGCGTGACCGAAGGAGCCCGGTGAACATCCGCGCCCGAAGATGGCGTAGCGCAACTCGTGCTTGCCGTCGTCACCCGCGACCACGAGCCCTGCGGTCCGGTTCGCCGCCACGCCCATGAGCGGATCGGGGAACGTGCACCGGATGTTGGTCTTCGCGTCGCGCAGGATCTCGGTATCCCACACCGCGCCCGGGTTGTGGAGCAGTCCTTGATAGAAGCGCGCCAGGTGCGCGGCGGTCATACAACCGCCGCCCGCCGGATTCCCGGACGCGCGGGCCAATGGTTCGTCGAGTCGTCGAAGCGGGTCCGCGGCGGCGGCATCGGAGGTCGGGACCATCGCCACGATGTCGGCCTGATCGTCGAGTGGGATCCCGAGCATCCTCGGGAGACCCAGCGGCGCGCAGACTCGAAGCTCGAGCACGTTCCGATAGTCCTCACCGGTCACCCGTTCGATGACGTCGGCGAGCACCCAGTGCGCGCTCTCGGCGTGATATTCGAAGCGACTCCCCGGCTCCCACTCCGTGCTCCACGTCGCGAATCTCGCTCGCCGGCGCGGTGCATCACCGCCTTCGACCGTGTCCATCGGCGCGGTGGGGAATCCGGCGGTGTGCACCATCACCTGCTCGACGGTGACGCCCCCGAGCCCGGCCGCGCCCAGCTCCGGCACGTACTGATCGATGCGGGCGGAGAAATCGACCAGCCCGTCGGCCATGAGTAACCACACCACCGATGCGACGAACGGCTTCGTGGCCGAGAAGATCGAGAAGCGGTGGGCATTCGTTGCGACCCCGAAGGTCTCGAAGGCGACGACGTCACCGCCCAGACCGACGGCGTACTGACACGACGTGCCGGGGTGTGCAGCGGCGACGGCCGCGGCTGCATCACTGAGTTCGACGATGTTGCTCATGGCCGACCCGGCACGGTCACGAAGTCGGGATTGAGCTCATCGATCGACGCCGCGCCGATGAGGCGCATCGTCCGGTCGATATCGTCCCGGAAGATCGACAGCACCCGCGTCACTCCCGGCTCACCGGCGGCGGCCAGGCCGTAGACCCACGGCCGTCCGACCATTGCCGCGCGCGCACCCAGCGCCACCGCCTTGACGACATCTGCGCCGCGTCGGAACCCACCGTCGACCAGCACCTCGACCTGATCCCCCACCGCATCGAGCACGTCGACGAGCGCGGTGATCGTGGCTGGTGCGGAGTTGAGCTGTCGGCCGCCGTGGTTCGAGACGATGATCGCCGAGACGCCGCAGTCGACCGCCCGACGGGCGTCGTCACCGGTCATGACACCCTTGGCGATGATCGGTCCGTCGAACTGGTCGCGCATCCAGCCGAAGTCGTCCCACCCCGGTGGTGAGCCCACCCAGTGCATCAGCGCCTCCAGTGCCGAGATCGGTGCGCCGTCGCGTTCCAGCCCGGTCGCGTTGACGAGGTCGAGCTGGAACCGGTCCATGAGGAGATCGGCCGTCCACCACGGATGCAGTGCCGCGTGGGGTGCCATCTTCTTCACCGTCTGTCGGTTGACCTGCAAGGGTGGCGACAGTCCGTACCGAGCGTCGCGTTCCCGGTTGCCCGGAACCTGCGTGTCGAGCGTGACCACCAGCGCGCCGAATCCGTGCTTCCGAGCACGCTCGATCAACTGCTCGGCGCCAGCTCGGCCACCCAGGCAATAAAGCTGGAACCAACTTGCGGGGGCACCCGCGGCCGCGACGTCCTCCATCGAATGACCAGACATCGAGCTGAGTGTGAAGCCCGTGCCGGCCGCGGCCGCGCCACGCGCACCCGCGACGTCTCCTCGGATATCCATCATGCGGGTGAAACCGACGGGCGAGACGAGGAGGGGCATGGAGATGGGGACCCCGAGCACGGTGGTCGAGATATCGGGCCCGAACGGCGGCCGGGCGGCGCCGACGCGGGGACGGAATCCGACGGACTCGACCTCGCGATGATTCGCCGCGAAGGTTGACTCCGAACCCGCCGCGCCCTCGATGTAGTCCCAGACCGGGCGGGGCAGACGGCGACGCGCCAGCCTCCGAGCATCCCCGACGGTATGGATTCGGCTCGCCACCCGAGCCTGACGCGCGGAGCGCCACCGCGGTTCCTCGATGAGTTCAGGTCCAACCATGCCGACACGGTAGGCCCACGTTTCCCAGCCCATCACATGACCAGTACCATCCCTGGATGATTCGTACCCGATTGCTCCCACTCGCCGCGCTCTTGGTGATCGTCGCCGCCGGGTGCAACTGGCCCCGGACCACCCCGCCCGGGGATGCTCCGGTGCGGTACCGGGACCCGATCTTCACCGGCGCCACCGTCACGAACAACATCTCCTACGCCAGCGCCACCAACCTGAGCGGTCAGACCCTCGATCTCAAGCTCGACCTGTACACGCCAACCGGCGACACCGTCACCAACCGTCCGGCGATCGTGTGGGTCCACGGCGGTTCGTTCTGCTGCGGTAGTCGCACCTCGGGCGAACTGGTCGACGAAGCAAACAACTTCTCGAAGTTCGGCTACGTCAACGTCTCGATCGACTACCGCCTGGAGACGCCCGGTTGTTCGGGGAATCAGTCAAACTGCATCCAGGCGATTCAAGAGGCGACCGCCGACGCGCAGACGGCGGTTCGTTGGCTCCGCACCAACGCCGCGACCTACGGCGTGGATCCCGACCGCATCGCGATCGGGGGATCATCGGCCGGCGCGATCGCCGCCATCAACGTGGCGTACTCGACCTCGGAGGACCCAACTGCCCGCGTCCGCGGCGCAGTGGGCATCTCGGGCGCGCAGCTGGTGACCGGCACCATCTCGGCCGGCGACGCCCCCGTGCTCGACTTCCACTGCACCACCGACCCGCTCGTCAACTACGCGTGGGCTACGGGCACCATCGACCGGGCGAAGGCCGCCGGCCTTCCGGCCTTCCTCGAGTCGTGGGACGCAACCTGTCACGTGCCGTACGGGGAGCACCACGATCAGATCATCGAGCAGACCCGCAACTTCCTCTGGTGGGCAATGGATCTCGAGCACGCCACGGTCTGACCCCGCCGTCGAGTCCGCGCCTGATTTTTCAGTTTCAAGGCGGCCGGTATCGGGAAGAGATCCTGACATGACCTTGGAACTGCGCTCGCTCACCCACTCACCGCTCGGCGCAGCCGGCACAATCGGAACCGACGCGTCCAATCTGATTCGGAACGTGGATCTCCACGCACCGATCGACACCGCGGTCGAGCTGGCGGCCACCGCGACCCAAGCCGCGAAAAGGTCGAAACGCAAGGTCCGGAAGGCGCTGCGCCGAGGCAACCAAGTCGGAAGTCGACGCCGCCGCGACATCGGAATCGTCGTCGTAGGACTCGCGGCCGTTATTTCCGCTGTCGTCATCCGGCGCGTCCGGGCTCGCGCCAAGACATCCGGACCTGACACCACTCCCACGACCGACCCGGCCCCGCTCGGTCTTTGACCCGACCCGTCAGTGACGAGCATCCACCGTTCCTTCGGGCCCGGTGGTTACGTTCGCACTGCGACGGGTAGCGCAGCCCCCGCCGCAGTGGAGGCTCACGTGGAATCAGCTCGCACTTCGATCGTTCGCCATGTGATTCTGGCCACCCTCGTGGTGACCGCGTCGGTCGGCTTCCAGACCTCGGCCCGAGGCGCGGTGATCGACACCGACGAACCGGTCCTCGCACTGACCCGAACGATCCGGACCACACCGTTCGCCGGAACCTCGTCGTCGATGCGCGACGCAGAAGGTGCCGCCTACGTCCCCAACGATGCTGCGCACCCCAACATCGGCGCGACCGACTCGCTGTGGATGGCAGACGACAACGGTCGCACCCTGTGGGAGGTCGACCCGGTCAGCGGAGCGTTGAAATCAAGCATCCAGGACGCAACCTGGCGGGTGACCAAGCAGTACGACACCAACGCCGACACCGGCACTGGGGCCACTGCCGGTTCGAACCGCGATGCCGACTTCGAATCCCTTGCGTACGACCAGGCCTCCGACACGTTGTACGCCTTCAGCGGCAAATGCTGCACGAGTTCGGTGCTTCCGACTGCGTTCCGGCTGCGACGCGGCAGCGACGGGAGCTTCCATCCCGATTCGTTTCAGGCACTTCCGAGCGGCTCGGACTACACGGCGGCGGCATGGCATCCCGGGACGCGTGCGTTGTACGTGGGTGTGGGGAGCAACCTCCGGACCTACGAGTACCGGACGAACGCTCCCGGCTCGGTCTTCTCGGTCAGCGGAGTGTCGGGCATTCGCGGGATGTCCTTCTCCGACGACGGACGCGACCTGTTCGTGGTCAACTCGTCGACCGAACTCCTCCGTGTCGATTGGTCGACGAAGCGGCTCCGCACCGGCTGGCGACTCGACCTCGAGCCGTTCGGCGTGCGCGACTCGCGGGCGGTCGAGGTCATCGGCGATCAGCTCTTCGTCCTCGACGGGTACGACAGCCGCTCGGCCGGTGACCCGCTCCGGTACGGCGTGTTCGTCTTCAACGTCTGCTGTCGCTCGATGTCGTTCACGGTGACCTTCTCAGCGACCGAACTCGGATACATCAACCAAGCCGCCGACTATTTCGGTATCCCGCGCGCCGATGCGTTGCGTCACGGCGCGCGGATCGTGCGCTTCATCGACGCGCTCCGTCAACCCGCAGGCATTGGTCGCTTCACCCCGCCCGCGCCCAACCCGGGACCCGGGACCCTGACGGCCCGCTACACCGACCCTTCAGAAGTCGCCGCCATGGAGCAACTCGCCGTCCGAACCGGCCTCACGATGACCGAACTCCACGACGTCGGCGCCGACCATCTGATCTACCTGTGGTGGGTCAACACCCATTGAGCACGTCAGGCCGACGTGCAGGTTCCCGTCCGCGCGATCACGGGCGTCAGCCGCGCACCGTCGGCGACCAGGTCGAGGGCGCGCAGCCGCGCCTCCAGTGTCGGGCCGGCGAACGCGACGATGACTTCGTCGGCATCGGCATGTTCCGCGAACCCATCGAGATACTCGCTGACGACCGGGCCGGTCCCAACTGCGGTGTAGCGCATCATGCCGGCGAGTTGTCGACCTTGCGGTGACGCGAGCACCGCATCCGCTTGCTCATCCGTGAGCTTCTCGCCCCGTCCGACGAAGCGCGCGACCCGCGATCGTCGCACCCGCACAAACTGCTCCTGGGCATCCTCGTCGGTGTCGGCCGCGATGACGTTGACCCCCGCGATGACGTAGGGCTCGGCGAGTTGTTCCGAGGGTCGGAACTTGCGGCGATAGTCGGCCACCGCCGGGCCGAGCGCCTGGGGTGCGAAGTGCGACGCGAACGCATACGGGAGTCCGAGAAGCGCCGCGAGCTGAGCACCGAACATCGAGGATCCGAGGACGTAGAGCGGAACGTCGGTGCCCGCACCGGGGATCGCCGCGACACCTTCGATGCGTGACTCCCCCTTCAAGTAGCCCTGGAGTTCGAGCACATCCTGGGGAAACTCGTCGGCCGAGTTCGGATCACGGCGCAACGCCCGCATCGTGTTCTGGTCGCTGCCGGGGGCTCGACCGAGTCCGAGATCGATACGACCCGGGTGGAGTGTGGCAAGCGTCCCGAACTGTTCGGCGATGACCAGCGGCGAATGGTTCGGCAACATGATCCCGCCGGCGCCCAACCGAATCGACGTCGTGTGTGCGGCGACGTGCGCGATGAGCACGCTCGTGGCCGACGACGCGATTGCCGCCATGTTGTGGTGCTCGGCGTACCAGACCCTCCGGTACCCGCGGGCTTCCGCTCGCTGGGCCACGGTGACTGTCGCTTCGAGCGCGTCTCGGGTGCTCGATCCGCGCTCGACGATCGCCAAGTCGAGGATGGAGTGTCCGTAGGTGCGGTCCGTCGACATCAGGTGGCGTCGATGCGGATCAGGAGATGGGTTCGAAGGGATCGCGGGTGAGGACCACGACGCCGGTCGTGGTCGTGGTCGGCGGCAAGGAGGACGTCGTCGTGGTCGTCGAGTCCACCGACGGCTCCGTAGACGACGGCGTGCTCGAGGACGTTCCGTCACTGGAACACGCCCCGAGCAACCCGACGCACACCACCATCACTCCGAGTACCGATCGGCGCCCAACCATCGTCGGCACTCTAAACCGCAGCGTGGTCACGACCCACGGCGCGCCCGGTAACGACGGGGATCCTCCGCGTTGTCGGCCGCCTCGATGCGGTCCTGCACACTCGACAAATCAGCCCGCGCCGCCCGCCCGTACCGCGGATCGTCGACCACCTCATCGCCGGCGAGTGGCGCCAATCCGAACCCGGAGTAGACGACCTTTCGCGGCCGTTCGACTGGCGGATGGGCCCGATGCAACGTGTCGCTGCAGTGCACCGTCACATCCCCGGTCTCGGTCTCGAGCATCAGCGGCGCCAGATCAAGATCGGGGTCGCGGCTCGTGGCGATGGTGTTCGCCCGGTGACTCCCCGGTATGACACCGAGGGCACCGCTCATCCGATCGGCACCCGTCACCGAAATTCCGCACGTGAGCCCGCTGCACGTGTACGAGTGTTTGCCCTGCCCGCAATCCTTGTGCCAGGGCAGATCCGAGAGGCCGCGCACGATCCCGAGGGGCTTCACCAGACCCTCACCGCCACCCTTGTGAACGTGAGCGTCACCCGTGAGCTCGCCCAACCACCGGTACCGCTCGTCGGCGACGGCCTCGCGCAGCGCGGCGGACTTCTCGTAGAAGAACAGCACTCGGACCGCCTGCGAGTGACCGGAGCCGTCTTCGGCCCACCAGGACTCGCCATCGTCGGGCGTTGCCCGTTCGATCCACTCGTCGATGTCGGCGCTGATGGCGTCCATGACGCTCGCGTCGAAGACCCCACGAAGGTGGAGGAACCCGGCCTGATCCAGGAAGTGGGCCATCTCCGCGCGGCCGTCGTCGACGGTGAACGTCCGCGTCAGATCGAGGGGACCTCCGTTCAGGTCGAGAAACGTGACGTCGCCGGGTTCGTGCACCTTCCGCCCGTCGAACAGGGCTCGCAGCACCGGTTCCCACCCAATCCAGTCGTTGACGTTCCCGGCCGCGATGCGCACACGCGACGTCATCATCAAGCCCATCGTCGACTGCACGTCCTGCACCAGATCCGAGAGGGCGTCGGCCGCGAGCTCGACCACGACCCCGGCCGGATCGGTCCCGGGCCGAAGCGCGAGCACACCATCGGACGCGCCGACTGTGACGCTCTGTCCGTCAACGTCGAGACCGAGCGCAGGAAGTTCCTTGTACCTCAGACCGCGTGCTGCGAGGGCACCATGCTCGGCGATCGCGTCAGGGACCACCTCATCGAACACGGCGTCGCGGTCCAGGTCGCGAATGTCCTTCTGAAGTCGGGTCCGGCAGTCGACGCTCATAGGCCCTCCTCTGGCGTGACCACTATGCCGCATGACCCCGCCACGGAACCACCAACCCTCCGGTTTGACCCTCCGGCCTGTCGCCTCACCCTCGGTACAGTGAACCAGTGACCAACTGGACCGGCCTCGGCGCCCGAGCGTCGATGGCTTCGCATCGACTGATCGGCTGGATCTATTGGGACCCGCCGGCGATCGAGGCGTACACGGAGCTCGGGATCGAGAACGGTCTCGGTTACTACGTGAGCAGTCGCAGCGCGCCGCTGGCCGCCGCCGGCAGCGAGGCGGTCGCGGCCGCGTTCTTTTCGATCCATCCCGGATTCATCGAGCTCTCCCTCACGCTCGCAGCGGCCGCGACGTCGTGGACCGACATCACCGACGCGCGCAATCGCGCCGTCGGTGTGGGACTGCGCACGTATGCACCCGAGATCTGCGACGAACTCGCGGCTATGGCCGAAGGGTTGTGGGCGACCGCAGCCGCGTTGCCGTCGTCCGGACGGGTGATGTTCGCGGCCCATCGCCAGTGGCCCCGACCCGACGATCAGCTGGTGTCGGCCTGGCTCGCGTTGAACTGCCTCCGCGAGTACCGAGGCGACACGCACTTCGCCATCCTGATCGCCGAGGGGATTTCCGGCACCCAAGCCGGCCTCTTGCACGACGCCCATCTCAACTACCCCGGCGACTGGATTCCCCGCAGTCGAGGCGCGACCGACGCCGAACTCGAAATCGCGTTGGCCGATCTCGAAGCCCGGGGCCTGGCCACCGACGGCCGGGTCAACGCCGCCGGACTGGAACTGAGAGAGCAGATCGAGACCCGGACGAACCAGATCACCGAGTTGACCTGGCGGACGTTCGGTGAAACCGCGACGCTCCGATTCCTCGATCTCGTCGAACCGGTCGGTCAACGATTCATGGACCGGATCGATGCCACCGCGGGCGAGAACTGGATGCCCGCGGCGCGTCCCAAGCGCCCGGCCTGATCGCCGAGCGCCGACAACGGGCTCAGCCGTCGAGGTGCCGCCGGAACCAGTCGATCGCCGCGCCCGAACTCGCCGCGAAGCCCTGCTCGTACGCGTCGAAGTGTCCGCCGGAGATCTCGACGATCTCCACATTCGGGTGGTGGCCGCGATGGGCGTCGCCGGGCCCGGTGGGGTGAGCGTGTCGGCCGGGGCGACGACCAGCAACTGAGGGACCCGCGAGTGTGCGAGGTGCTCGATCGGGCGGAACGGCTCCGTGAAGGCGCGAAGCTCGATCTCATTCCGCCAGCTGGGAGCGCGGGTGGCCGCCGTACGCGTCATCCACTCGTAGGCCCCGTCTTCGTACATGATCCCCAGACCGTCGGGGGTTGCCGAGGCCGCGGGGACGACCGTGCCGGCGGGCCCGGCGGTGAATGCTTCGGTCATGACCGCGATCGTCGCCGGCGACGGTGCCGGACTTCCTTCGCCGAGCGCGGGCACCTGCGCCACTGCGCATCGGATGGGCAACGATTCGGCCGCCAGGATGATCACCTCACCGCCGGAGAAGCTCGATCCCCAGATACCGATGCGATCGGCGTCGACGGTCGGCTGTGATCCCAGCCAGGCGATCGCATCGCGGTATCCGTCGAGCTGGATACTCGGCATCGGACACTGGCGCGGTTCACCGTCGCTCGCGCCGAATCCGAAGTGGTCGTACACCAGCGTGGTGCATCCCTCGGCGGCGAACGCGGCCGCGTATTCGGCCAGGAACATCTCTCGTACCGCGCTCAGGCCGTGCGCCATCACGATCCCCGGGCGCGGCTCGGGACCGAACCCCGGGTACAGCCAACCCCGCAAAGTGGCACCGCGGGAGCGGAACTCGACATCTCGTCGTATCGATACCGTCATCGGCTCAGCGTAGGACTGGCCCGCAGACATCACGTCGAGCGAGTCACTGGTAGTCCGACGCGCGCCTACTTCCAGCGCCGCCGGGTACCCGCGATCTCCTGCGCGTAGCCGGCGATCGACGCGGCCGAGCACAACGCTTGGTACCCGAGCAGGAACGCGATGTAGCCGAACCGGTTGCGCCGCACCCGCAAGTCCAGCGGGCCGAACACCTTGACGCGTTGATGTCGGCGCAGCCCGCCGTATACCAGCAGGGTCACGGGAAGGACCATCAGCGTCCAGACACTCACGAGCGCGGGAACACCGAAGAGGAAGAGCACCACGCCGGGAAGGAACAGGAACGCGTAGCCGATATCAAGCAGCGGGATCATCAGGTCGATGCCCGCAATCAGTCGCGACAACACCCGTGACTGCCGCCACGGCGGAACCGCGCGCAATCCCTCGAACATGCCTCGGGCCCATCGAGCCCGCTGACGCATGAAGTGCCGCAGCTCGGTCGGCGCGTCGGTAAACGCCACCGCCGTCGGCTCGGTGAGCACTCGCTGGCCGTTCTCCATGAGCCGCCACGTGACCACGATGTCTTCCCCGATCGCGTCGGGCCATCCGCCGATGCGGCGGACCTCGTCAGTTCGATACAGCGAGAACGCACCTTGGGCGACGAGCGTGCTCTGGTACAGGCCCTGCATGCGCTTCACTGCCGCGATACCGAGGTAGTAGTCCCACTCCTGCATGCGGGTGAGCAGATTGACTCGCGAGTTACGCACCAGTACTGCACCGGCGACTGCGACGGTGTCGATCGGCGCGGATTCAATCCGCGACACCAGTCGGCGCAACGCGTCGGGATGGAGCAGCGTGTCCGCGTCGACGGTCACGACGTACGGAGTCGTGATTTCTTCGAGGGCCTGGTTCAACGCGTGGCACTTGCCCGGGGTCGACTCGTGAACGATCCGGAGATCGATGTGCAGCTCCGCGGCCGTGGCCATGGCGACGTCGCAGGTGTCGTCCGTTGAACCATTGTCCGCGAGGACGATCGTGAGTGGGCCGTCGTA
>JANLRZ010000085.1:0-2429 GCA_031362155.1 Acidimicrobiia bacterium
ACGATCACGAAGCCGGACGGGCTCGGCACGGGCAACGGGTTCGACGGCCCGCGATTTTCGAACCGTTCCAGCGCGTCGGCGAGGGCGAGCGCACTCTCGGTCCGGAGGTCTTCGCGCAGCGAGGTGCGCACGGCTCGCACCACGAACCACGACGAGACGATGAGGGCGAAGGTCACGACCAACGTCGCTGCCGCCGTGACCCGAACTCGGACCGTGCCCCAGGACGCGCGGCGCGCCGAGGTCATCAGGTATCCGTCGGGTCCGCGATCAGCCGGTAGCCCGCGCCGCGGACGGTGAGGATCGTCTGAAGCCCGAAGGGCGCGTCGATCTTCTTGCGCACGTAGCCGATGTAGACCTCGACGATGTTCGGGTCGCCGGGAAAGTCCGGTCCCCAGACCTCGTCGATCAGGACCGCCTTCGACACGATCGCGTCGGATCGACGCATCAACAGTTCCAACAGCGCGTACTCGCGGGCCGTCAGCTCGATGCCGGTCTCCCCGCGGTGGCACTCGCGCGACGCCGGATCCAGGGTGAGTGAACCGACTTGGAGCACCGCCGGGCGGGGGGCCGCGCCGCGCCGGAGGAGTGCGCGCAGGCGGGCGACGAGGACGACGAACGAAAACGGCTTGGAGAGGAAGTCGTCGGCGCCGGTATCGAGGGCCTCGGCCTCGTCGAGTTCTCCGTCCTTGGCCGTGAGCATCAGGATGGGCGTCCAGACGCCCTCGGCGCGCAAGGTCCGACAGATACGGAATCCGTTCATCCCGGGCAGCAGGATGTCGAGGATGATCGCCGCGTAGGCCGTCTCCCGGGCCCGCCAGAGGCCGTCGTCGCCGTTGTTCACGACATCGACGTCGAAACCCTCCGCTCGCAGGCCGGTCGCCAATGCGTCGGCGATGTTGGTTTCGTCTTCGACCACCAGGACCCGCATGGACCGATGCTGCCACGCCGGAGCCGGCCACCCGTGCCCGGTTCAGGAGGGGCTCAGCGCCCGCGAGGCCCGAATTGGGCTGATCGGGCGCGCTGGCTTGCCGGCCGCATAGAATGAGAGCCCCGAATCGAAAGCGAAACATGACTTCGACGTTCGCCGATCTCGGCGTCTCGGCCCCTCTCGCCGACGCGCTTGGCGCCCAGGGCATCAACGAGCCCTTCGCAATTCAAGCCCTCACCATTGCCGACGCCCTCGCGGGCCGTGACGTGTTGGGGAAGGCCAAAACCGGGTCCGGCAAGACGCTGGCCTTCGGTCTGCCATTGCTCGACCGGGTTCAGAAGGCCGCGCCACGCGAGCCCCACGGTCTGGTGCTCGTGCCCACCCGCGAGCTCGCCAATCAGGTGCGGGAGGTGCTGGAGCCCCTGGGCAAGACGCTCGGGCTCAGCGTCGCCGCGTTCTACGGCGGCGTGGGAATGGACCCCCAGGTCGAAGCGCTCCAACGGGGGCTCGATGTGCTGATCGGCACCCCGGGTCGGTTGATCGACCTCATGGAGCGCGGCGAACTGTCGTTTGCGGCGGTGAAAGTGTTGGTGCTCGACGAGGCCGATCGCATGGCCGACATGGGATTCCTGCCCCAGGTGCAGAAGATCCTCCATCGCGTGCAGGGCGTCCACCAGACGATGCTCTTCTCGGCCACGCTCGACCGTGGGATCGATCGCCTGGTCGATCGGTACCTCACCGATCCGGTGTCGCACGAGGTCGAGTCCAAAGAAGAGACCGTCGATCTGATGCATCACCACTTTTTCCTGGTGCACCAGATGGACAAGGTCAAGGTCGCGGCGGCGATCTCCCGGTCGGTCGACCGCACCCTGATCTTCTGTCGCACCAAGCGCGGCGCCGACAAGGTCGTCGAGCAGCTGATGCGCGAGCGGATCAAGGCCGGCGCCATCCACGGCGACCTGCGCCAGGCCGCCCGCGAGCGCGCCCTCGCCGACTTCTCCGACGGCAAGCTGCCGGTCCTCGTCGCGACCGACGTTGCGGCGCGCGGGATCCACGTCGACGGCGTCGATGTGGTGGTGCACTACGACCCGCCGGAGGATCACAAGGCGTATATCCACCGATCCGGTCGAACCGCCCGTGCCGGCGAGATGGGGGTCGCGGTGATGCTGTCGTTGTGGAACGAAGAGAACGACGTGCGGGTGATCCAGCGGCGCTTGCAACTCGATCGGCCGATCGTCGAGGTCTTCTCCAACGATCCCCGCCTCGCCGATCTCGCCAACTGGGATCCCACCGGCGACGAAGCCGTCGCGTAATCGCGGGTCGTTTTCTAGGTCCCGGTGAAGTCGGGGGCGCGGCGTTCCATGAAGCTGAGCAGGCCTTCCTGGAAGTCCTGCGTGCGCATCAATGAACCGAGTTGGAGCAACACGTGCTCGGAGTGGGTGCGGAAGTCTTCGTTCATGCCGGCGCGGAACAGCCGCTTGATCGATTGCACCGCCAGCGG
>JANLRZ010000116.1:0-42858 GCA_031362155.1 Acidimicrobiia bacterium
GGTGCCGTCGTCGCGGCCCTTCTGTCGGCGGCTCGCTGCGGCCACACGCGACATGAGCCGCGCCGATCGCGCCGAACTCACCGGTATGACGCGCTGCCTTCTGCGCTGACCGGCAGACGCGCGTTCAAGTCACGTTCGAACCGAGACCCGACCGACGAGGGCGTACACGGGAGGCACAATGAGGATGAACGCAACACACTCAAACAGGAAGATCAACAACGACTTCCACGATTCGTGATTCGCGCCGGACAACAAGGCCGTACCGATCCAGCCAACCAAATCGGATCCGATCAGCGCGACCGAACCGCTTATCAGGAGGGCAATCAAGACCCGCAAGATCCGAACCATCAAGGGAGTATGGCTCGCCGCCACTGCCAGGTCCATGATGTGACCATCCGGGTCGACACCTCACTTGAACTCGATGCGTTCCGCGGAACGTGTCAGGAACTGGGAGACAGCGGACCGCCACATAGTGCTTTTTGGGAATTCCCGTTAGCTATACGCCTGTAGAGCCAAGCCGAATTTTCCGAAATCGAGCATCAGTCATCGACCCTTGGAACTTCCAGTTTCTGGGCGTTCCGCGGAACGCACGCGCGCGCAGACCGTGCGCCCGGAGTGGTCGCTACGACGCGGCTTCGGCCAGGGACTCGGCCATAGCGGGGTGCACCAACAGGGAATCGGCGATGTCGACGACCTTCAGGTTGTTGGTGACGGCCAGGGCGATCACCGAGATCAGTTCGGCGGCGCCCCGGCCGACGATCGATCCCCCGAGCACCTCCCCCGTTGCCGGGTCCGAGATCACCTTCACGAACCCGCGCGGATCTCCCTTGATCAGTGCCTGCGCGTTCGTCGCGAACGGCACCTTCGTCACCCGGATCTTGCGCCCCGACGCGAACGCATCGGCCTCGGCCAACCCGACGTCGGCCACCTCGGGTTCGGTGAAGATCGCCGAGGCAGCCTTCTCGTAATCGAGGTGGCGGTGCTGACGAGTGTGCAACCCCATGAGGTGCTCGGCGATCTTGCGACCTTGCATTGCAGCCACCGACGACAGCGGCAGCTTCCCCGACACGTCTCCGGCCGCGTAGATGTGGGGCACGTCGGTCAGGCAGTTGTGGTTGATCGGGATGTACCCGCCGTCGTCACACACCAAGCCCGCCGCGTCCAGACCGAGCTCGTCGGTATTGGGGATCGATCCGATCGCGAGGATGACGTGCGACGCGTCGACGCGGCGACCGTCGTTGCACTCGACGCGCACGGAGTCGCCGTCGCGCACAACGTTGGTGGCCCGCGCGCCCTTCAACAGGTGTACCCCGCGATTGAGAAACTCGTCCTCGAGCACCGCGGCGACCTCGGGGTCCTTCAGCGGCAAGACCTGCTGCCGTGAAACGACCAACGACACTTCGCTCCCGAGCGCGCTGAACATGTGGGTGAACTCGACTCCGGTCACGCCGGACCCGATCACGCAGACGTGCGTCGGGATCTCCGGCGGTGGGTAGGCCTCGCGGGTGGTGAGCACCCGTTCGTTGTCGAGCGGCGCCCACTCCGGGATGCGCGGCCGCGAACCGGTCGCGATCAGGATGACGTCGGCCTCGACGACTTCGTCGAGCTCGGGCCCGACCACGCGCACCGAGTGCGGATCCACGAACGTCGCCGCGCCCGCAAGCAGTCGTACGCCCTGGGACTCCAACAAGTTCTGCACCGACGCGTGCAGCCGGGCCTCGATCCCGGCGATCCGTTCGCGTACCGCGTCGACGTCGAGTTGACCGTCGGCCCGCAGACCCATTGTGTGCGCCCGCCGCAGATTGGCGAGCTCGCCGCCGGTTGCGATCATCGCCTTCGACGGGATGCAGTCGAGGAGATGCGCTGCACCACCGATGAGGTCGCGCTCGACGACCGTGACCTCGGCCCCCAGGGTTGCGGCCACCGTTGCCGCGGTGTTGCCGGCCGGACCGCCACCGATGATCAGAAGTCGCCGAGCCATGCGAAGAACCTACAAGGGCTGAGCGCCCGCTTCTGGCCCTCCGGGCCGGGCCGCTCGGCCCCCGGCTGCGCCACGGTGGTGTGAATCCAGGGTCCGAGTCGGGGCCTCTCGGCGCAGCCTCATAGCCTCGGTCTGATGCCCGAGTACCGACACGATGCCATCCTCGACCGGCGCGTGATCGTCGCGGCCGAGCGTGCGACCCGACCCCACACCACCACGCTGGCCCCGGAAGTCCGCAACGGACCGGAGTCCTGCCCGTTCTGTCCCGGTCACGAAGCCGAGACCCCGGCCGAAACCTACCGAGTCGGTCCGGGAGCACCGGACACCCCTGGTTGGGACATCCGCGTGGTGCCGAACCTCTACCCCATCGTCGGCACACCCGAACTCGGCGACGCGAGCGGTGCTCATGAAGTGATCATCCTCTCCCCCGACCACGACCGCGCGTTTGCCGATCTCGATCTCGACCAAGCCGTCGCGGTCCTCGGCGCGATGCGCGATCGGGCCCGTGTCCATCTGGCGGCCGGGCGCGCCTTCGCGACTGCGTTCATCAACCACGGCCGAGGCGCCGGCGCGTCGATCGCCCATCCGCACGCGCAGATCGTGGCTCCCGACGCGCCCGCCGACGCGATCACGGCCATGACCGCTCGATTCGAGACCGACCTCGTCGCCCGAGAGATCGCCGATGCCCGACGGCGGGAACTCGTCGTCGTCGACGGTCCCGCGCCGGCATGGTGCCCGCCCGCATCCTGGTGTCCGTACCTCATGCGCGTGGCCCACCGATCGACCCGGGCGCGGTTCGACGAAGCCACCGACGCCGAGATCCGTGTCGTCGCCACCGCGACGCACGAAGCGTTGGGCCGACTCGGAGCCCTCCTTGGCGCGGCGCCGTACAACGCGATCGTCCACACCGCGCCGCCGGGGATGCGCACCGCCGAGATGCACTGGCACGTGGAGCTCGTACCCCGCACCGCCGTCATTGCGGGCTTCGAACTCGGCAGCGGCACGTACGCGAACTCGGTCGCACCCGAACAAGCGGCGGCGCTCCTCAGAGAGGCCTGCTGATGCACATCCACCTCTGCATCACGATCGGCGCGCCCGTCGAAACGGTGTGGCACACCGTCGAGTCCGTGGAAGATCACACCGAGTGGATGGCCGACGCGGAATCGATCACCTTCATCACCGACCAACGCGTCGGGGTCGGCACCGAGTTCGACTGCCTGACCCGCGTCGGACCACTCTCCACCGTGGACCGCATGCGCATCACCGAATGGGAGCCCAACGCCGCGATGGGTATCGAACACCGGGGCATGGTCACTGGGTCCGGGCGGTTCACCCTCCACCCTGCCGGGTACGGCCTCACCACGTTTTGCTGGGACGAGGAGCTGCACTTCCCGGTGTGGATGGGCGGCAAGCTTGGCGAACGGGCGGGACGGCCGGTACTGATGCGCATCTGGCGCGCCAACCTCACCCGCTTGCGAGACCTCGCCGAACACGCCGAGGGGTTCGAGGTCTAACGACCGAAGAACGTGGCCTTCCCGGGGCCGTGTTCGAGAAAACTCGCGACACCGGTCTGGGCGTCCTCGGTGCCGAACACGTCGATGAACGCGCTCGCTTCCACATCGAGTCCGACGGCCAGCGAACCGTCCAGCCCGTCGTCGATGGCGCGTTTGGCGAGGCCCATCGCGGCGACGGCACCCTGGGCCAACTCGCCTGCCCAGGCCAGCGCGGCGGCTTCTAGCTCGTCGGCCGGCACGACCCGATCGACCAAACCCATCGCGAGTGCTTCGGGCGCCTTGACCTGCCGGCCGCTCCAGACGAGTTCCTTCGCCCGGGCCGGGCCGATCAAGCGTGGGAGCCGCTGGGTGCCGCCGGCGCCAGGAATGATGCCGAGGAGGATCTCGGGTTGTCCGAACCTCGCCGTGTCGGCGGCGATGCGCAGGTCGCAGGCCAGCGCCAACTCCATTCCGCCGCCGAGCGCGAAGCCCCGGATCCCCGCGATCACCGGACGTGGGATCGCAGCCACGCCGTCGAACGCCCGGCGGAAGGTGGCGCCGATGGCCCGGGCTGCATCCTGGTCACCGAATTCCTTGATGTCGGCGCCGGCGGCGAGGGCCTTCTCGCTTCCGAACACAACGACGGCCTTCACCCTCGGATCGTCGGCCAACCCCTCGGCCGCGTCGCCGATCGCGGTGAGCAGCGCCTGCGAGAGCGGGTTCATCGGCGGTCGGTTGAGCCGCAGCGCGACCACGCCGTCGCCGTGATCTTCGCGAAGCACGAGTTCGTCAGTCATGTCCGGACATTACGACGTCGCGGATCGCCGATCGCCAGTCGACAGTCACCGGTCGCGCAGCAGTTCCGCGGCCGCAGTATGAGGATCGAGCCGACGGGCGGCGACGGCGTCGAGCAAGGAGTCGAACCGCTCACCGGAGCAAGCGGCCGCGGCCTCGTCCTCGAGCCGGGTCACGACGATCGACCGCAGCTCGTCTCGCAGGCGTTCCTCGCGTCGACGCGCCAACCGGCCGTCCTGCTCCTGGAACGCCCGGTGGTCGCGAATGGCTTCCCACAACTCGGCCACCCCTTCACCTCGGGTCGCGACCGTCTGGATGATGCGCGGCCGCCAGTCGGAGTGGGCCGAGAGGTCGAGCATCATCTCCAAGTCCCGGATGGTTTCGGCCACGCCGTCACGATCGGCCTTGTTGACCACGAACAGATCGGCGATCTCCATCAACCCGGCCTTGTTGGCCTGCACCCCGTCGCCCCACCCGGGGTTCACCACCACCACGGTCGAATCCGCGGCACCGGCGATCTCGACTTCGACCTGGCCGACGCCGACGGTCTCGATCACGATCCACGGCTTTCCGGCCGCGTCGAGCACGCGGACCGCGCGGGGCGTCGCCAACGCGAGGCCGCCAAGATGACCACGGGTTGCCATCGACCGGATGTACACCCCCGGGTCGGTCGCGTGGTCCTGCATCCGCACTCGGTCACCGAGGATCGCGCCCCCGCTGAACGGACTGGTCGGATCAATCGCGAGGACGCCGACCTCGAGCCCGTCGGCACGGATGCAGCCGACCAATGCATCGGTCAGGCTCGACTTCCCTGCGCCGGGCGCGCCCGTGAGCCCAACCGTGTATCCCTGCCCCGTGTGGGGATAGAGCGCGGCACCGGCGGTGGTGGCATCGGGACCGCCGGCCTCGACCATCGAAATCAACTTCGCGATCGCGCCGCGGTCGCCCGTGATGGCGCGCGCTACCAGCGTTGCGGGATCTCGTTGCATGTGCGCCGAAACTAGTCAGCGACGACTTCGGTGATTCCCGGCACGCGGTCCATGATGATCCGCTCGACACCGGCCTTCAACGTCATCGTCGAGACCGGGCAGGTGCCGCAGGCGCCGACCAACTCGACGTGGACCACGCCCGCGTCGTCGATGTTCTTGAACACGATGTCGCCGCCATCAGCCTGCAGGGCCGGGCGAATCGCATCGATCGCCTCGAGGACGCCGCTTTCCTGGGTATCAGTTGGCATCGAAACCTCCAGCCGACGAAAACGCCGAGGCTACCTACTTTGTTCCCGATGACGGCACTTCGGCCCGTCCGGCTTCCGCACGAGTCCCGCTGGCCATCACCGCGCCGCTGGGCCGGGGACGCCTCCCGGGCTGGTCAGATGCGTTCGATGTCGGCGCCGAGGGACGCCAGTGCGCCCACCAGGTCGGGGTAGCCCCGATCCACGTGGGACCAGTCGTCGATGATCGTCTCGCCGTCGGCCCGCATCCCCGCGAGCGCTAGCGCCGCACCCGCCCGCACGTCGAAGGCCCGCACCGGCGCACCCGAGAGCCGGGTTCGACCGCGGATGACCGCGTGGCGGCCCTCGCGGCGGATGTCGGCCCCCATGCGGGCGAGTTCCTCGACGAACGCCAGTCGGTTGTCGAACACGTTCTCGGTCACGATGCCCGTGCCTTCACTCACCGACAACAGCGCGACCGCCATCGGCATGAAGTCGGTGGCGAAGCCCGGATACGGGAGCGTCGCAATGTCGACCGCGCGGCGGGGTTCGACGGCCTGGGCCCAGACGCCATCGGGAGTGGGTGAGACCCGCATGCCCATGTCGCCGAGCTTCACGCCGACCATCTCCAGGTGTTCCAACTTCACGCCTTCGAGGGTGATCTCGCCCCCCGCCACCCCGCAGGCCATCAGGAAGGTGCCCGCCTCGATGCGGTCGCCCATGATCTCGGTGTCGGCGGAGGTCAGTTCGTCGACCCCAACGACTGTGATCGTGCTGGTACCGGCGCCGATGATGTGCGCACCCATGCGGTTGAGGAACGCGGTCAGATCGGTGATCTCGGGCTCGCGCGCCGCGTTCTCGATCACGGTCTGACCCTTGGCGAGGACGGCGGCCGTCAACAGATTCTCGGTCGCGCCGACGCTCGGAAACTCCAACACGATTCGGTTGCCACACAACGCCTCACACCGAGCGTGGATGAAACCGTGCTCGACGACGACCTCCGCGCCCATCGCTTCGAGACCGAGGATATGCATGTCGAGTCGACGACTCCCGATGTTGTCGCCGCCGGGCAGCGCCACCCGCGCCTCACCACAACGCGCCACCAGCGGGCCGAGCACGTTGATCGAGGCCCGCATCTGGCGCACGAGTTCATAGGGCGCTTCCGGCCGGAGCGGTCCCGAGGTGTCGAGCCGCAGTTCGTCGGGGCCGGTCCACTCGACCTCGGCGCCGACCGCGCGGAGCACGTCGAGCATCACATCGAGGTCTCGCACCCGCGGGAGATTGCGCACGTGGGTCACGCCGGACGCGAGGAGTGCCGCAGCCAGTTGCTTGAGGCCGGAGTTCTTGGTGGCACCGGAAACCTTGACGGTCCCGTACAAGGGCCCCGAGGGCCGCACCCGCACTGCATTCACCCGGCTCAGCGTACCGGTGTCGGCACGAACCACCGGGTTCCCATCCCCCGATGACCGACGGCGTCGTCGGTAACCTGCGAACGACCGGACGACGAGCAAGCGAGCCGACGTTGGAAGACCCTGACGAACCGGGCGACGCCAGTACGACCGACCCATCGATGGACGATCGACTCGATCGCATCGAGCGACTCCTCCGCCCGGTGCTCCGACCCGGTCGCGATGCCATTCAGGCCGTCGGCGATCGCGCCCGGCCTGCCTGGCGCGAGGTCACGAGCGTCGAGTCCCGGATCCCGGTCACAGCCGCCATGGCAACGGCCATCGTGCTCATGGCATTGCTGCCATCTCGCGTCGCCAACCATCCGCGCTGGTTGGTCCCCGGCCTCGCTTCCCTGCTCCTCCTCATCGTGATCGTGGTCAACCCGATGCGAGTCGACCGCGAGTCTCGACGCTTGCGACCCATCGCGTTCGCCCTGCTCACCGTCGTGAGCATCGGAAACGCGATCTCGGCCGGTCGCCTCATCGTGGACCTCGTCAACGCCGCCGGGAACTACACGCCGGAAACGCTGCTGCTCACCGGCGCCGCGATCTGGACCACCAACATGATCGTCTTCTCGGTCTGGTACTGGGAGTTCGATCGGGGTGGTCCCGCCTCCCGGGCGATGGGTGACGACCCCTACCCCGACTTCCTCTTCCCCCAGATGACGAGCCCCGAATTCGCACCCCCGGCGTGGGAGCCCCATTTCGTCGACTACCTGTATCTGTCCTTCACCAACGCGACCGCATTCAGCCCCACCGACGTCATGCCACTTGCGCATTGGGCGAAGCTGACGATGCTCGGCCAATCGGCCGTGTCGCTGATGACCGTGGCCCTCGTGATCGCCCGCGCCGTCAACATTCTGAAGTAACCCACTGACTCACCACCTTTGGTCGGCGTGTCGGGGAATTCACCCCCCTGGAGACAAAAGGTCGCGTCTTGGGAGGGCTACTCGCCGCGGTAGACGGGATCCCGGCCTTCGACGAACGCGGTGATGGCCTCGCGCATGTCCTGGGATGGGAGACACACCCTCTGGGCCTCGGCTTCGATCCGCAGGCCCTCCGCGATCGGCAGATCGAACCCGGCATCGATCGCGCGCTTGGCCTCGCGAACCGCGAGCGGCGGCTGCGCGGCGATTCGATCAGCGAGCTTCTGCGCGGCCTCCTCCAACTCCTCGTCGGCGACGACCTGCTCGCACAAGCCGATACGCAACGACTCTTCCGCGTCGATACGACTCGCGGTGAAGATCAGCTCCTTCGCCTTCCCCGTGCCGACGAGGCGCGGCAAGCGTTGCGTGCCACCGAGGTCGGGGATGATCCCGTACTTGTGCTCGAGCAAGCCCACGCTGATACCGCGCGCAAAGATCCGGATGTCACACGCCAGTGCGATCTGCAGACCGGCGCCGAGGGCGAATCCGCGCGCGGCGGCGATCGTGGCGAAGGGCGCATCCGCCAGCCAGGAGAACGCCTCCTGAGTGCGCATGATCCCGTCGACGATCGGGTTGTCGTGTCGAGTCCCGACGTCGGCGCCACCGGTGATGCCATCACCGCCTCCACCCGAGAACACCGACGTGTCGATCCCACTCGAGAATGCCCGACCGGCGCCGATCACGATCAGCGCCCAGATCGGTCCGGGGTCGGTGACCAACCCCTGACCAAGTTCACGGAGTTCCCGCCACATCTCGATGGTGAAACTGTTGAGCTTGTCGGGGCGGTTCAGGATCAACCGTCCGACGTGATCGTCGATCTCGAGCCGGAGCGTGTTCCATTCGGTCTGCATCGGCCGAGGGTAGCGAGAACCGCTCGCCGGTCGTCGAGCCGGTTCGGCCTCAGTGCCGGGGCAGGGGAACCTCGCCGGTGACCTCGAAGCGGGAGGCGTGCACGAGCCGAACGACATCGACCGGCGCGGCCAGACCCGGGATCACATGACGACCGGCGTTGATCGCGGCGATCCCCTCCGGCACCTGCATACCGACATCGACGGTGGCCAGCACTTCGAGCGGCTGCGCCAGGTCACAGAGCCGGGCGGCCAGGTTGATCGCACCACCGGTGTAGTCGTCGCCTTCGAAGAGGATCACATCGCCCGCCGCGATCCCGGCCCGTAACGGCAGCAGCCCGACGTCGACAAAATGATCGGCGAGTGAGACCGTCGCCTCGACCAGGGTGGTGGTCTCGACCGACACCAACATCGCGCCGTCACCCAACCATTTCGCGATACGAACACCGATGTCCGACGCAATCGCCCGCAAGACCGAACGAAACTGGGTGAGCACCGCGACGGCTTCGGCATCGCCGTGGAGATCCGTGAACTGGGTGAAGCCGGACAGGTCGACGAAGGCGAACGCGCGAGGGACGCGCACTCAGATTCTCCAGCCGGCTTCTTTGCGTTCCTTGCACGTGGGGCACACGGGATAGTTCTTCGGGTCCCGGGTCGGTACCCACTTCTTGCCACACAACGCGACGATCGCCTCCCCGGTGATGTACGCGCGGGTGACGTCATCCTTCCGGGCGTAATGCGAGTACCGATCGTGATCACCGTCGTCGCTGACGGGCCGCGACGGCGACTCCGTCGGCGTCTCGCCGGGGGCGATCGCCGGCTCCATGGTCGGGGCGAACGTGGGCGCGGTGGTGGTGTCGGACACGCCCGCGAGGCTAACCGGCAAGACCACGCACCCAACCCACCACGCCGTCGGCCACCTCGGCCAACACCCCGTCAACCGTCAGGCCGCTGCGCTTCAAGGGTTTGAACCCGTGATCACCACTCTCGATCCAGTGGAACGTCGTTGGCCCCTTGACCGCGCGGGCCGCCTTGAGCAGCGCCGCCTGCGCCCCGAATGCGTCGCGGGTGCCGCTGACGAACAACACCGGCATCGTCAGCCGTGGGAAGTGATCGCGCCGTTCCTTCTCGGGTTTGCCCGGCGCGTGCAGCGGATACCCGAGCAGCACGAGCCCGAGAGACGCCACCGGATCGTCGGGATCGGCGGCGACCAACGAGCAGTACCGACCACCCATCGACCGGCCACCGATCACCAGGCGACTGACATCCAGTTTCGTGCGCCGAGCGAGTTCGGCAATCGCACTCCGCGTGGCGTCGAGCAGGACCGGCGGACGGTCCGGCATCTTCTTCCCCGCGCTCCGATACGGATATTGGAATCGGAGACTCGGGATGCCCGCCGCGCTCAACGCGTCGGTGACGGTCGTGAGGGTGGCCGCGTGCATATCGGCGCCGGCACCGTGGGCGAGCAGCACCGCGCGGTCAGTCACCTTCGCCACGCCACGCTTCGGGCCTTGGTACGCGAACTCGAGTGTGCGTCGTGTCGTCATCGCTCCAGTACCCACCGTTCGAGGAAACCCTGCGTCCGCTCTAGTTCGTCCTGGACGGTCTCGATCTTGGACCACCCGTGCCCTTCGCCCTCGTAGACGTGATGTTCCACAGTCCCACCCGCGGCCCGTACCGCATCGACGAGCAGTTCGGCCTGGCGCGGCGGCACGACTCGGTCCGCATCGCCCTGCAAGACCAACAGTGGCACTCGGATCTGGCGGGCGTGTGTGACCGGCGACTGCTCGCGAAATCGAGCTTCATCGTCCGGCAGGATCCCGACGAGCTCGTCGAGATAGTGCGACTCGAACCGGTGGGTCGTGGCCGCGAGATCGAAGAGGTCGGTCACGCCGTAGGCCGACACCACCGCCCGCACGAGTTCCGGTGCTCGGGCGCCGACCATCAGCGCGGTGAGGCCACCCGAGCTGCCACCCGTGATTGCCACCCGCCCGGGATCACACCAGCCCCGCTCACCGGCAGTCCGAATCCCCGCGATCACGTCGTCGACATCGTCCCGACCCCAGGTCCCGGTGAGACTCTGGGCAAACCGCCGGCCGTAGCCGGTCGAGCCACGCGGGTTGGGACGTAGGACCGCCCAGCCCCGGCTCGTGAAGTAGCGCAACCAACCGTCCCAGGTCACCGTCGCCTGCCCAGTGGGTCCACCGTGCACATCGACCAGGAGTGGCGGCAGACCCGCGGGCTGATCGTCGGGAGCGTCGGGCGGGTAGAGCAAGCCCGGGATGGTCTCGCCATCTCGCTCCCACGTGACCGGGCGCGGCTCGCCGGCACCAAGTTCGATGCCGGCCGGAGCACCTCGCGCCACCACGGTCCGGATTCCGTCAGTGCTGGCCACGGTGATCTGCGGCGGCGTCTTGGCGCCCGAACGAACCGCGACAATCCCGGGCCGACCCCAATCGATGCCGTGGTGCCACCCCTTCGCGATCTCGCGCACGTCACCGGCGAGCGTGACGACGACGAGCCGTGCGAATCCGTCCTCGTTTCGGCACAGCGCGATGGCGTCGCAGTCGGGCGACCAGGCGAACGAACGTTGACCCGGACCCCATGCCGGCTCCGCGTGCTCGTGGGCCTCCGGCAGCAGCGGTCGAGGCGAGGACCCGTCGATCGCGGCGACCACGACGTTCCAATGTCCGGACTCGTCCGACACGTACGCGAGGTGACGACCATCGGCGGAGAACCGCGGCTGGCCCACTGCGATCCCGGCACCGCCTGCTACCACCGACCTCGCGCCAGTGTCGCGATCGGCCACCACGATGCGAGACGCCGTCCACGACATCGCGCTGAGGTCCCACTCGTGCCAGGCCACCCAGCGGCCGTCGGCCGACACACTCGGATCCCACGCAAAATCCGCGGACGACCAACGACGACCGCCGCCGACAGCTGTCAGTTCGACGACATCGAGGGCGTCGTCGCGTTCCGAGGTGAAGAGGAGCCCCCCGGCCCAGGCGGCGGGCGCCGCGGACTGGCCATCGTGTTCGACGAGTTGGCCGTTGCCGCCGGTGACGCCAAGTCGGGCAATCGCACCGGAGGCGGTGACCACGCCGACCTGATCGTCGTCGAGCCAGCACCAGGCTCCGCCGCGATACGCCCCCACTCGCCCGAGTTCGTGTTCGGCCGTCACCACGAGCGGCGGCGTGGTGCCATCCGCGGGACGAATCACAAGGTCGCTCCGACCGTCGATCGATTCGAGCCAACCGAGCCAGGTCCCACCCGGTGACCATCGGGGCTCGGCCACGGTCTTGGTCCGGGCCACCGCACGTGACGAAAGTCTCGATCCCACCTGGCAAAACCTACGCCAGGACGTTTCGATGGGCCCTCATCTAGGCTGCTCGGCTCATGACGAGGACCCCCCGACTCCCTGAGTCGCTCCGTGTCGCCTGGCTGATCTACCGGGGTAACCCCCACTGTGGCGGCCAGGGCGTCTACACCAGATACATCGCTCGCGAGGCGATCGCGCTCGGCCACCACGTCGAGGTCCTGTCGGGCCCGCCGTACCCCGAACTCGACGACCCGATGGGCCTCGTCAAGATCCCGAGCCTCGACCTCTACCCCTCGGGCAACCCCTTCCGGGTCCCGTGGCCGTGGGAGTTCCGCGACGGTATCGACCTCGGCGAGTTCGGACTCATGTGCACGGGCGTCTTCCCCGAGCCATGGGCGTTCACCCTCCGGGCGCGCAAGTGGCTCCAACAGCATCGGGCCGACTTCGATCTGGTGCACGACAACCAGTCATTCGGTTCCGGTTTGGTCGGGATGATGAACGACGGCTGGCCGGTCTGCGCAACGCTGCACCACCCGATCACCGTCGACCGCGACCTCGAACTCCAGCACGCGACCAACGCGTTCCAGCGGTTCAACCTGAAGCGTTGGTACGCGTTCCTCGAGATGCAGATGAAGGTCGCTCGGCAGGTGCCGCGCCTCGTGACCGTGAGCGAGAACTCCCGTAAGGACATCATCGCCCAGATGCACGTCCGCGAGGAACAGCTCCGCATCGTTCCGGTCGGCGTCGACCAAGACGTCTTCCGTCCGATGCCCGAGGTCGAACGAGTCCCCGGCCGCCTGCTGGTGACCACGTCGTCGGACCAACCGCTCAAGGGTCTCGTCCCGCTCCTCGAAGCCGTGGCCAAGGTTCGCACCGAACGCGACCACGTACACCTGGTCGTGATCGGCAAGCCCAAGGATGGATCCAAGATCCCCGCACTCCTCGACAAGCTCGGTCTGCGCGCCCATGTGGAGTTCGTCTCCGGCGTGGCCACCGAGCGCATCGTCGAGCTCTACGCGGAATGCCAGGTCGCGGTGATTCCCTCGCTGTACGAGGGGTTTTCACTCCCAGCCATCGAGGGAATGGCGTGCGGCACCCCGCTCGTCACCACGACGGGCGGAGCGCTCCCCGAGGTCACCGGCCCGTCCGGAGTTGCTGCGCTCACGGTCCCGCCGAACGATCCGAGTGCCCTGGCCGGCGCGATTGTCACGATGCTGGACGACCCAGAACTGCGGGCGCGGATCGGTGCCGCCGGCCGTGAGCGGGTGCTCGACCGCTTCACCTGGCGCAAGACCGCGATCGGCATGATCGACAACTGGTACGAAACCTTGGACATCGCCGGAAAGGGCAGACGCTAAATGCTCACCGTCGACTTCGATCGGTTGCGACTTCAGCCGGGTGACCGCCTGCTCGACATGGGCTGCGGCGGCGGCCGCCACGCGTTCGCCGCAATGAAGCGCGGCGCATCGGTCATCGCACTCGACTACTCCGAAGCCGACCTCAAAGATGTGCGCGCCACCGTCGGCGCCATGCATGCGGCGAACGAAGTCCCGCCGGCCCAACCGTGGTTGACGGTCAACGGCGACGCGCTGCGACTCCCCTTCCCCGACAACTCCCTCGACCGGGTGGTCTGCTCGGAAGTGCTGGAACACATCTGGGATTACCGCGGCGCGATCCGCGAACTCGTTCGGGTCTTGAAGCCAGGTGGTCGCATGGCGGTCACGGTCCCGACGCGATGGCCGGAACGGATCAACTGGGCGCTCGACTACGAGTACCACGATGCGCCCGGAGCCCACGTGCGCATCTTCCGTCAGCACGAACTCGAACAGGACCTCGAAGCGGCCGGCGTCTGGTTGCGCGGTTCCCACCATGCGCACGCGCTCCACTCGCCGTACTGGTGGATCCGGTGTGCCGGCGGCGTCGGTCAGCCCGACCGCCCGATCGCCAAGCGCTACCACGACCTCCTGGTCTGGCAACTGACCAAGAATCCGAAGTGGCTGGCCACGGTCGATCGGGCGCTCAACCCCCTCATGGGGAAGAGCCTCGTGATCTATTCGCAGAAGGTGGACCGGACGTGACCGTCGACGGGGTCTTCGACGCGGCCGCGTTGCGGGCCACGGCCGACGCGATCGCGTCGGTCCAGACCGCCGATGGCAACATTCCGTGGATTCCCGGGGGCAAAACCGACCCGTGGAATCTGGTCGAGGCCGCCATGGCCCTCGACGTCGGCGGCCGCCACGACGACGCCGAGCGCGCGTATGCGTGGTTGCGCGCAATGCAACGACCCGACGGTGGGTGGCACTCCTATTACCTCGGAACCACGGTGTCGGATCCGACCCTCGACACCAACGTCGCCTGCTACCTCGCGACCGGCGTCTGGCACCACTACCTGACGACTGGTGACACCGCGTTTCTGCGCGAATACTGGTCGACAGTCGAGCGGACCATCGATTACGCGTTGGCGTTCCAGACCAAGACCGGCGAGATCGCCTGGCGGGCCGACGACCCGGCCGACGGTGCGCTGCTCACAGGCTCGTCGAGCATCCACCACAGTCTGCGGTGTGCGATCGCGATCGCCGAGCGGCTCGGCCACGAACGACCGGACTGGGAACTCTCGGTCGGCGCGCTTGCGATCGCCATCGCGCATCGGCCTGACCGCTTCCTCGACAAGTCGCGCTGGGCGATGGACTGGTACTACCCGATTCTGGGTGGCGTGCTGCGGGGGGAGCCGGCCCAGGCGCGGATCGCCGCGTTCTGGGACACCTTCGTCGTGCCCGGCCGCGGAGTTCGGTGCGTGTCCGATCAGCCCTGGGTCACCGCCGCCGAGACCTGCGAGTTGGTCATGGCCCTTGACGCGATCGGTGAAACCGAGCGCGCGCTCGACCTCTTCACCTGGGTCCAGTTCCTTCGCCACGACGACGGTTCGTACTGGTGCGGGATGAACTTCGACGGGGACCGGTTCGACCAGCCGGGCGAATACTTCACGGCCGACCAACCCACGTGGAACTCTGCCGCGGTCGTCCTTGCGGCCCATGCCCTCGGTGGCGACGGCCCGACCGCGGGCTTGTTCCGGGGCGAAAGCCTCCCCGTCGGCCTCTCGGCCGAGGAGCTCCTCGAAGCCGGCGCCGACATCGAGTCAGACCGTCACTCGAAGTAACCCGATACTCATAGGTCCGACACCAGATCGCTGACTACGGTTCGCGGTGATGTTGGAGTTCATGTGGGGGCTGGTCGGTGCGCTGGATCTCCTCGTGCTGGCGTTGCTCCTGAACATCTCGTGGTTTGCGTGGCTCGCCGTCTTCCACGACGGGTCGCCGGTGGTGTTGAGCGCGGCGTGGATCCCGTTGGTCTACGGCGTCGCCACCGGCCATTGGGGTGTCGCCGTCGCCGCGAGCCTCCTCGCCGGCATCCATCTCGGTTTGGTGATCCCGCGACTCATCAAGGCACCCCTCCCGACCTGGGTCGACGCCGTCCCCCGGTCGCGAATCGCCGTCGCCAACGTCTACATCGGGAACCTCACGCCGGCCGCCGCCGCACGTCAACTCGTGGCCACCGACGCCGAGCTCATCGTGGTCACCGAACGGACCGACCGGTTCATGGCCGAGCTCGAGATCGCCGACGTCGACCGGCGCTATCCCACCAAGATCGACAAGCCGTCGGAGCGGGCCGACTACGCGCTCGCCCTTGCGGCGCGCGTGCCGTTGCTCGAAGGTTCCGCGGTGGTCGATCTCGGCAGCACGCGCATCGTGCAAGCCGTACTCCAATGCGGTGATCGCCAGCTCACCGTGGTCGGTGTGCACCTCGCGGCGCTGACCGAGCGCAACGGGTTCCGGATCTGGCGCGCCGAGACCCACGACCTCATGGACTACTTGTCCGGGCTTGCGCCGCCCTTCGTGGTCGTCGGCGATTTCAACGCGACCCGCTTCCGGCCAGCGTTCGGCCAACTCCGACGATCACTCGACCTGACCGAGGCGCACGATGCCACCGGCCGGGGTTTGAGCCGCTCGTTGAAACTGGCCTCGCGCGGCACCCTCGGACTGTTTCCCGCGTTTGCCCGGGTCGACCACGCCCTCCTCAGCCGCGGGGTTCATGCCGTCGAGGTCGTCAACCTGGATCCGGCCGGGAGCGATCATCACCCGTTCGTGGTCACCATCGCGGTCGAACCGGCGACCTTCCGCGGCGCAACGTCCGCAGTGATCCCGTCGTCGCCAGCGGAGTGAACCCATCCGCGACCGCCCGCTGCCAGACGTGGAAGGGAGCTTGGCCGCCCGCTTCGGGCTGCTCGAACACATCGTGGATCGCCAGGACCCCTCCGGGCACGACGTGGGTGGCCCAGGTCGCATAGTCGGCCATCGCGACTGCTTCCGCGTGACCGCCGTCGATGAACAGGAACCCGACGGGGCTCGCCCAGTATCGGCCGACGGTCGGTGAATCGCCCAGGACACCGACGACCACCGACTCGAGCCCAGCCGCTTCGATGGTCCGCCGAAAGAACGGCAGCGTGTCCATGCGACCCGTACGGGGATCGACCACCTCGGGATCGTGGTGTTCCCACTCCGCCTGGTTCTCTTCGGACCCTCGATGGTGGTCAACCGTGAACAGCACGGTCCCGCACTCACGAGCCGCCGCACCCAGGTAGACCCCCGACTTCCCGCAGTACGAACCGATCTCGAGGAGCGGACCCCGCCGACCGCCGTCACACCCCGCCGCGTGCAAAGCGAGACCTTCATCGTCGGGCATGAATCCCTTCGCGTCCCTCGCGACCTGCAGTTCGGTGTCGGTCAGACTCATCAGATCACCGGCACTTCTCGGTGACGCCCGAACACCTCGGCCATCGCGTCCATCGTCTCGCCCACCGTCGCGTAGACATCGGCCGCGTCGAGCAGCGCCGGCATCAGATTCACCTCGGGATCGCCAGCATCGGCTCGGAGCCGGGCGAGTGCACGCGCCACGGCATCGGCGTTGCGCTCCGCCTTGACGGTCGCGAGTCGCTCGAGCTGCTGCTCCTCGCACTCGCGCCCGATCTCGAGCGTGTCGGGTGGCGGCTCGTCGTTCCCCTCGAAGTAGTCGGTGATGCCGACCATCGTGTGCCGGCCGTCGTTCAGCTTGCGCTCGAGGTCGTAGGCGGCCTGGGCGATTTCGCCCTGGTAATAGCCCTGTTCGATCCCGACGATCGCACCTTCGAGCATCGACCCGCTGCCGAGCGCCTCGATGTGGGCGAAGATCGCCTCGGCCTGGCGTTCCATTTCGTCGGTCAGTTCTTCGACGTACCAGGACCCGCCGAGCGGATCGGCCACGTTAGTCACGCGCGTCTCATGGGCGATCACCTGCTGGGTCCGCAGCGCCAACCGCGCGGCCTTCTCCGTGGGCAATGCGAGCGCTTCGTCGAAGGAGTTCGTATGCAGACTTTGAGTTCCCCCGAGCACGCCGGCGAGCGCTTCGATCGCAGTCCGAACGAGATTGACCTCCGGCTGTTGAGCAGTGAGCGATACCCCGGCGGTCTGGGTGTGAAATCGCAGCTGCATCGACCGTTCATTGGTGGCGCCGTAACGGTCCCGCATCCAGCGAGCCCAGATTCGGCGCGCGGCGCGGTACTTCGCGATCTCCTCGAAGAAGTCGACGTGCGCATTGAAGAAGAACGACAACCGCGGCGCGAAGTCGTCGACGGCCAAACCCGCCGCGATCGCCGCCTCGACGTACGCGAATCCGTTGCCGACGGTGAACGCGAGTTCTTGTGCTGCGGTCGAGCCGGCCTCGCGGATGTGATACCCCGAGATCGACACCGAATGCCATCGGGGCATCTCCGCCGCGGTGAACCGGATCACGTCACTCACCAAGCGCATGCTCGGACGCGGCGGGTACACGAACTCCTTCTGGGCTTGGTACTCCTTGAGCATGTCGTTCTGGAGCGTCCCACCCAGCTGGCTCCGCGCCACGCCGCCCCGTTCCGCGGCCACGACGTACATCGCGAGGAGGACCGGCGCCGGCGAGTTGATGGTCATCGACGTCGTCACCGAACTCAGGTCGATGTCTCGATACAGGTCCTCGACGTCGGCGAGGGTGTCGACCGACACCCCGCACTTCCCGACCTCACCGAGCGAGATCGGGTCGTCGGAGTCTTTGCCCATGAGCGTGGGGAGATCGAACGCCGTGGACAGGCCATCCCCTCCCGCAGCCAGCAACTCTTTGAACCGGCGGTTCGTGTCGATCGGCGTGCCGAACCCGGCGAACATCCGCATCGTCCAGAGCTTCGATCGGTACATCTCGGTGTAGGGACCCCGGGTGTAGGGCCAGACGCCCGGCCGCTCGGCATCCGCCGGGCCATAGACCGACGCCACGTCGAGCCCGGAGTAACTGGAGAAATCACGCTCGGCCATGGCCGGAGTCTCGCACGCGCGGCTCACGCCTCGTGAACCTCCGCCGACGCTGACTACGCCAAGCCCATGAGCTCGCTCACCCCGTGGCGGTGCCCGGCGGTGTAACCCCCGTCGACCGGGAGCGCGACCCCGGTGACGAACGAGGCGTCGGGGGTGCACAGGAAGAGACAGGCGGCCGCGATCTCCTCCGGGCGACCCAGCCTCCCCAGTTGGTGCGCCGCGGCGATGTCCTCACGAATGGGTTGCATCCCGTCCATCGCGAACACGTCGCGGAGCATCGGCGTGTCGATGAATCCCGGACACACCGCATTGACCCGAATCCCCGACCGACCGAAGTCGATCGCCATGTTCTTGGTCAGAATGACCACGCCACCCTTCGCGGCGTTGTAGCTCGAACCGCCTTCGGTTCCGGCGAGCCCTTCGACGCTCGCGATGTTGACGATGGACCCGCGTTCACCGTCGACGGGTTCCTGATCAAGCATCATCACCGCCGCGTGTTTTCCGACCAGGAACGTTCCGGTGAGGTTGATCGAGATCACGCGGTCCCATTCGTCGGCGGGCACGAGATGGACCGGGCCGCCCCCGGCCACCCCGGCGGCGTGGACCACGGCATCGACGCGGCCGTGGCGGGCGACGGCCGCCGCGAAGCCCTGCTGAATCGACGCCTCGTCCCGCACATCCAGCGCGACGTCACTGCCGTCGAGGTCCCAGCCGATGACGGTGGCCCCTTCGGCGCGAAAGCGCGCCCGCGTCGCGGCCCCGATCCCCGATGCCGCCCCGGTGACCACCGCGACCTTGCCGTCCATCCGACCCATCAAGCATCCCTTCGCTCGGCACCATCCAGTGCGCGCCCTGACTGTCTCCGGAATCCTTCCGTTCGGTCAAGTTTCGGCGGACCGTCGGTTTCGATGCTCCCACGGCCGCGTAGGATTCACGGTTCATCCCCGCCGGAGGGTTCATTGGAACGGCCAGGTCTCGCGTACCAACCGGCACTCGACGGCCTCCGCGCGGATGCACACCCTGTTGATCGGTTGTCTCCTGGCTGTGTTCCTGCACCGGCGACCTGACGCCGTCCGGCGGGCCGGGACCCGGTTGACCGTCACCGGCAGCCTGGCCTTCGTCGGCGGTGTCGCCGCATTCGGATTCGGCGACACGGGCGCACCGTATTTCTACGGAGGCAGCGTCGTGTTCGCGCTCGCGACGGCGCTCGTCATCGAATCTCGTACGGCATCTCCTTGTGGCACTGGCCGCTCATCGTGTTCATCACGGAGGACCGGACCGGCCTCGCCGGCAACGCCCTCAACGTCGCCCGCGTGCTGGCCACACTTGCAATCGCGGCCGCGTCGTACCACCTCGTCGAGGCACCGATCCGCCGGTGGCGGCCTCGCCGCGTGCAGGCCGGGATCCTGATTCCTGTCGGACTCGCCGTGGTCGTGGCCAGCGCGTTCATCGGCACCGCCGGCGCGGTCTCGGCCCAGGACACCATCGGTCGGATCAACGGCACCGTCGGAGACTGTGGACCGGCCCCTCGGTTCGAAGTGCGTCCAGGTCGGCGACCGCGTCGCGACGTTCGGTAGTCCCGAGCATCGGGCCACACTCCTGCGACGCCTCGAACGGTTGAATGAATCGACCACGGCACCCGGGCGAGAGTTCGTCATTCTGACAACCCCGCAGGACACGTCCAGCCGATACGTCAACACCCGAACGCGACCAACGGCCCCCGGTTCGCAATCCTCAATCAGATCTTCCGGGACTTTGCGGCGCGCCATCCCCGGCAACGTCCGCGTCGTCGACTTCGCTCGGCACCTGTGCCCCACCGGGTTGCCCTGTGCGCCGATCGTCGACGGCATTGCGCCTGCCCCTACGACGGCATGCATTTCAGCGCCGCCGGGGCAACGTCAGTCGCGGTTTGGCTCTGGCCCCAGATCACTCCCGCGTCGAGGTGACTACCGATTTCGGCGGGCCGACGCGCATCCGATCGTCAGATTCTCGACCGGCACCGTCGACGATCCCGCCAAGTAGCATCTCCCGATGGAAACTGCCCCGCAGATGCCCGACCGCAACCTCGCCATGGACCTCGCCCGCGCGACGGAGGCAGCGGCCATCGCCGCCGGCCGTTGGTTCGGCCGGGGCGACAAGAACGGCGCGGATGGCGCCGCCGTCGACGCGATGCGCCTCGTGCTCAACTCGGTACCGATGGAGGGCATCGTTGTCATCGGCGAGGGCGAGAAGGACGAAGCCCCGATGCTGTTCAACGGCGAGGAGATCGGCGCGGGAGGTCCCGCGGTCGACATCGCCGTCGACCCGATCGACGGGACCACCCTCACCTCACGGGGTCAGAACAACGCCATCTCGGTCATTGCCGTCGCCGAACGGGGCACGATGTTCGACCCCGGTCCGTGCGTCTACATGGACAAGATCGCAGTCGGTGCCGAAGCTGCCGATGTCATCGATCTCGACGCGCCGATCAAGGCCAACCTCGAAGCGGTCGCCAAGGCCAAGGGCGAGAAAGTCCACGACGTCACCGCCGTCATCCTCGACCGTCCACGCCACGAACGGATCATCCAGGAATGTCGTGATGCCGGTGCCCGAATCCGGCTGATCACCGACGGTGACATCGCCGGTGCGATCTCGGTCTCGACCCCCGGTTCCGGATCCGACATCCTCTTCGGCATCGGGGGAACCCCCGAGGGCGTCACGGCCGCCTGCGCGCTGCTGTGCACCGGCGGAACCATCATCGGTCGGCTCTGGCCGCGCAACGACGAGGAGAAGCGGGCCGCCCTCGACGCGGGATACGACCTCGACCGTATCCTCACCACCACCGATCTGGTCTCCGGTGAGGAGGTGTTCTTCGCCGCGACCGGCATCTCCGACGGCGACCTCCTGAAGGGCGTCCACTATCGCGGCGACGGCGCCAGCACGGAGAGCCTCGTCATGCGGGCCAAGTCGGGCACGATCCGCACGATCCACTCGGAACACCGCTGGCAGAAGCTGATGCGCTACTCCGCGGTCAAGTTCGACTGACCGGCGCGCCGGTCCGTCGACCGGTCGCCTAGGGTTCAGTCCGTGGTGCGCCGAATTGCCCGAATTGATCAGCGGCGACTGGCGTTCGTACTCGGCGCGATGATCGTCGGCTTTGGGATCATGGGGGCCTTCTACATCCGCGATGCGAGCTATCTGGACGGCGGCTGGGTCGGCAAGGTCCACCTGTTCGGGTTTCAGGTCAAGGGCTTCAACCTCGACGGCGAGATGAACCTCCCCTCGGCGTTCTCGGGCCTCCTCCTCATCGCCGCATCCGCCGCAGGGATCGTCGTGGCGATGCAGAGCCGCACCATCGGCATTCCTGCGACCCGCCTGTTCCTGGTGGCCATCCTCATCGGCTACATGAGCCTCGACGAGGTCTGGCAGGTTCACGAACGCCTCGAAACCTGGACCGGGACCGACTGGCAGGCGCTCTACCTCCCGCTCTTCGGTATCGCCGGCATCATCGGTCTCAGCCTGCTCCCGCACCTGCGCCGGGCCGGCAACAGTGCCAACCTCTTCATCGCCGGTGCCGGCGCGTGGGCCGTGGCCCAGGTCATCGAGGGTCTGCAGTGGGACAGCCACGACCACCTGCGGGCCGCATGGTCGATCGTCCCGGAGGAGACTCTCGAGATGACCGGTTCGCTGCTGTTCCTGCTGGCGTTCCTCGCGCTGGCCCGCCACATCGTGGCGGTGGCGGCTACGAGTGAGCCGTTGACGGATCAGCGACCTCGAGGCGAAGCTCTGCTCGCGCCAGCGCCGCCTTCGCTTCCGCGTTCTCCGGATCCGAGTTGACCGCACGCTCCGCCGCCTCTTTGGCGGTCTGGGCGCGAACGACGTCGATCTGGTCCGTGAGTTCGGCGACGTCCGACAGGATCGTCACCCGATTGTTGC
Organism: Acidimicrobiia bacterium; assembly: GCA_031362155.1. GTDB lineage: Bacteria > Actinomycetota > Acidimicrobiia > IMCC26256 > JAENVU01 > JAENVU01. Next base: position 22,316 of record JANLRZ010000116.1, read on the forward strand.
TCACCTCGACGAAACCACCGTGGACCGCAGCGACCACTTCGCTCTGATCCGCCAAGAGCACTCGCACCTTCGCGACCCCGAGCGCGCCGACCAACGGCACGTGACCCGGCATGAACGCGAGCTCGCCATCGGTCGTGCGACCGACCACCATCTCCGCGTCGCCCTCGTAGAGAACGCGCTCGGGTGAAACGAGCTGGACGACGAGACCCATGCTCAGCTGTCCTCGAGCGTCTTCGCCTTGGCGAGCACGCTCTCGACCCCACCGACGTTGAAGAAGGCCTGCTCAGGGATGTCGTCGAGCTCACCGTCGACCAACGCCTCGAAACTCTCGACCGTCTCCTGGACCGGCACGAAGATCCCGGGCAGACCGGTGAAGACCTCACCCACGAAGAACGGCTGGGAGAGGAACCGCTGGATCTTTCGAGCCCGGGAGACCGTGACCCGGTCGTCTTCGGACAGCTCGTCGAGGCCGAGGATGGCGATGATGTCCTGGAGCTCCTTGTAGCGCTGGAGCACCTCCTGCACTCGTCGGGCACAGTCGTAGTGACGCTGACCGACGACCTCGGGAGCAAGAATGTTCGACGTCGACGCCAGTGGGTCGACCGCCGGATAGATGCCGAGCGCCGCGATCTGACGGGAGAGCTCGGTCGTCGCGTCGAGGTGGGTGAACGTGGTGAACGGCGCCGGGTCGGTGTAGTCGTCGGCCGGGACGTAGACCGCCTGGAGCGACGTGATCGAGTGACCCTTGGTGGAGGTGATGCGCTCCTGGAGTTCCCCCATCTCGTCGGCCAGCGTCGGCTGGTACCCCACCGCCGACGGCATACGACCGAGCAGCGTCGACACCTCGGATCCCGCCTGGACGAACCGGAAGATGTTGTCGACGAACAACAGCACGTCTTGGTTCTTGACGTCACGGAAGTACTCGGCAACGGTCAGCGCACTCAGCGCAACCCGCAGCCGAACCCCGGGCGGCTCGTCCATCTGGCCATAGACCAGGGCAGCCTTCTCGATGACGCCCGACTCCTGCATTTCGATCCAGAGGTCGGTTCCCTCACGGGTCCGCTCACCGACACCGGCGAACACCGACACACCACCGTGTTGGGTCGCGACCCGGTTGATCATCTCCTGGATGAGCACGGTCTTGCCGACACCCGCCCCACCGAAGAGGCCGATCTTGCCACCCTGCACATACGGCTCGAGCAGGTCGATGACCTTGATACCGGTCTCGAACATCTGGGCCCGGGCCTCGAGCTGGTCGAACGACGGCGGATCGCGGTGAATCTCCCAGCGGTCCTCGATGCCGGTGAGTTCACCCTCGGGAATGTCGAGCGGAGTCCCGAGCACGTTGAACACGTGGCCGAGCACACCGTCGCCGACGGGCATCGTGATCCCGCGGCCGGTGTTGCGGACCAGCGTGCCCCGCTTGAGGCCGTCAGTCGGGCTCATGCAGATCGCTCGAATCCGACCGTCACCGATCTGCTGGGCGACCTCAGCGGTGACGGTGGTCGTCGTGCCGTCCAGTTCGATGTCGAGATGGAGCGCAGTGTTGATCTCGGGCAGTGCGTCGGGGGGGAACTCCACGTCGACCACCGGACCGGCGATCGCGACGACGCGCCCTTCCTTGAGAGTGGTGTCGTTGTCCGCAGTCATCGTCATGCCTGTGCTCCTCGTTCGGTGCTCACGCGGGGTCTCCGAGTGAAACCGGGGTATCGAACATTTCGTCGGTGACGCCTGCGCCCGAGCGCAAGGCCTCCGCACCACTGACGATCTCCATGATCTCGGTGGTGATTGCGTCCTGACGAGCGCGGTTCATCACGCGCGTCAGGCTCTTGATCAACTCGTCGGCGTTGTCGGTCGCAGCCTTCATCGCCCGCTGGCGAGCCGCGTGCTCCGACGCAGCTGCATTCAACAGCGCGGCATAGATCCGCGCCTCGATATAGCGAGGCAGCAAGGCATCGAGAATCGATGCCGGCGCCGGTTCGAACTCGTAGGACGCGCCCACGCCGTCGTCGCCGACCTTGCCGTCGCCGCCCGCCATCACGTCGCGTTCCAGTGGGACCAACGGCCGCCGCACGACTTCCTGGGTGCCCGCGCTCACGAAACGGGTGTAGACGAGTTCGACCATGTCGAACTGCCCAGCCAGGAAGTCTCTGGTGACGGCCTGGCCGATCGCCCGGGCGTCCTCGTAGGACGGCCGATCCGAGAAGCCGGAGAAGGTGTGATCGATGTTGAAGTTGCGGTACCGGAAATACCCCTCGGCCTTCCGACCGACGAGCACCAGCGCGTACTCACGTCCGAGCGCCGCCTGCTCTTTCATCGAGCCTTCCGCGGCTCGGATCACCGACGAGTTGTAGGCACCGCACAGGCCACGGTCGGCGGTGATCACGATGTGCGCGACCCGACGAATGTCGGACCTGGGGGTCAACAACGGGCTGTCGACATCCCCGCCGGCAGCACCGAGATCCTTCACCACTTCGGTGATGTGGTCGCTGTAAGGCACGGCGGCCTGCACGGCGTGCTGCGCCTTGACGATGCGACTTCCGGCGATGAGTTCCATCGCGCGCGTGATCTTCTTCGTCGACTGCACACTGCTGATGCGCCGTTTGAGGATCCGCTCCTGACCACCCGCCACCTAAATCACTCCGTGTCGAGAGTCTTGGCCGATTCGGCATCGCCGAGGGCTTCGGCTTCGGTGTCGGTCACATCGGCAGCCGCGGCATCGACATCGCCCTGGGCCATCTCGGCCACGAACCCTCGCTTGAAGTCGGCAACGGCTTGGCCCATGACGTCGTCGTCGGGCAGCGCGCCCGTGTCACGGATGATGCCCATCAGATCAGCGTGGCGCGTGCGGAACGTGTCGAGCACGCCGGCCTCGAACGCCTTCACCTGCTCGACCGGAAGGTCGTCGAGCACACCCTGGGTTCCACAGTAGATCGACACCACTTGCTCTTCGACCGCCATCGGCGAGTTCAACGGCTGCTTCAGCAATTCCACCAGCCGGTAGCCCCGCTCGAGCTGGGACTTCGACACCGCGTCGAGCTCGGAGCCGAAGGTCGCGAACGCTTCCAGGTCCCGGAACTGCGCCAAGTCGAGCTTCAGCGTTCCCGCCACCGACTTCATCGCCTTGATCTGGGCGGCGCTGCCGACTCGGGATACCGAGATACCCACGTCGACGGCGGGGCGCACCCCTGATTTGAAGAGGTCGTCCTGGAGGTAGATCTGCCCGTCAGTGATCGAGATCACGTTGGTCGGGATATAGGCCGAGACGTCGCCCGCCTTGGTCTCGATGACCGGGAGTGCGGTGAGCGAACCGGCGCCAAGATCGTCCGACAGCTTGGCGGCTCGCTCGAGCAGCCGGCTGTGCAGGTAGAAGACGTCACCGGGGTACGCCTCACGGCCTGGCGGACGGCGCAGCAGCAGCGCGATTTGACGGTACGCCTCGGCCTGCTTCGACAGGTCGTCGTAGACAATCAGGGCGGCTTCGCCGTTGTCCATCCAGTGTTGGCCGATCGCGCAACCACCGTACGGAGCGAGGTACTTGAACACCGCTTCGTCACCGGCGGGCGCGTTCACGACGACCGTGTAGTCCATCGCGCCGTGCTCGGCGAGCGTGCCAACGGTCTGGGCGACCGACGATGACTTCTGGCCGATCGCCACGTAGATGCACTTCACACCCTGACCCTTTTGGTTCAGGATCGTGTCGATGGCCACCGTGGTCTTGCCGGTCTTGCGGTCCCCGATGATCAACTCACGTTGGCCGCGCCCGACCGGGGTCATGGCGTCGATCGCCTTGATCCCGGTCTGCAGCGGCTCGTGGACCGGCTTGCGACCGACGATGCCGGGTGCCTGGACTTCCATCCGGCGTTGGGTGTCGGAGGTGATCGGTCCCTTGCCGTCGATGGGCTGACCCAATGCGTTGACCACGCGACCGATCAGGGCGTCACCGACCGGCACCGAAAGAATGCGTCCGGTCGCCTTGACCGCTTGGCCCTCCTCGACGCCCTCGGCCTTGCCGAGCACCACGGCACCGATGGTGGCTTCGTCGAGGTTCAGTGCGAGGCCGAGGAGGCCACCTTCGAACTCCAACAGTTCATTGACCGCCGCGTCGGGAAGCCCGGCCACCCGGGCCACACCGTCACCGACTTCCAGCACCCGACCGAGTTGGGCCTGACCCAGCGACGGCGAGAACGACTCGACGTGCTTGCGCAGCGCAGCTGCGATCTCATCGGCGTTTATGGTCATCTCCGCCATCAGTGGGACTCCCTCGTCGTTGTCGTGGATGGCTGTGTGTTCGTGCCGATCATGGCTAAATACCCTTGAGTTCCTCGAGGCCGTGGCGCACCGACCCATCGATCACTGTGTCGCCGATCCGGGTGACCAGGCCGCCGAGCACCGACGGATCCACGACCACCTTCACCTCGATCTGCTTGCCCGAGGCCTCCGACAGCGCCGCCGCCAGCCGCTGCTGGGTCGCATCATCCAGTTCGATCGCGGAGCGCACTTCGGCAACCTCGTGACCGCGGTCCGACGCGGCATGTTCCAGGAACGTGGCGACGATCTCGTTCAGTTCGCTCGCCCGGCCGGCCCCGACGATGGCACTCACCAGGGCAATGCTCGACGGGAGCGCTTTGCCGCCCATGAGTTCCTCGACCACCGAGATGCGGCGAGTCGCGGGAAGCGACGGATCCGTGAGCGCGGTTCGGAGATTGTCGTTGGCCTCGATGGCGCGCGAGAAGCGGAACAGGTCGTCTTCAACCGCGCTCAGCTGGCCCTCGGCCCGCGCCACCGACAACACCGCACCCGCGTAGGCATCCGTGCGCTCACTCATTGCGCCTCCGGCCATCCGTGGTCGTTCTGCCCGCTCACCGGCGAGTGCCTCCGACCTCGTTGATGTAGTTCTCGATCAACTGCAACTGCGTGGCTCGGTCGAGATTCTGGCGAACGATTCGCTCCGCCAACTCGATCGAGAGGTCCGACACCTGCGCCTGCACATCGGCGAGGGCACGCTCGGACGCCGCCGCCGCGTCGTCGGCCGCCTTGGTCCGAATCGCGACCGCGTCCGCCTCGGCCCGGGCGATCAGGTCCTTGCGCACTTGGTCCGCCGCTTGGCGGGCTTCGTCGATGATCTGACCGGCTTCGCCCCGAGCGTCGCCGAGTTGGCTGCGGTAGTCCGCGGCTTCCTTGTCGGCATCGGCCTTGGCCTGCTCGGCCGCTTCCAGATCGGCACGGATCTTGTCCGACCGGTCGGCGAGACCCTTCTTCAGCATCGGGAAGCCGAACTTGATCAGCCCGAACATCACGATGGCGAACGCGGCGCCACCCCACAGGATCTCGGCCGTCTCCGGCAGCACTGGGTTCGGCGCCTTGTAGCAGTCCTTGGCGGCCCCGTCGAGCTCCTTGGCCTTGCCGCTGCGCACGGCCTGCTCGAGTTCCTCGAGCGTGACCTCACGCACGTCGCCCTTGATCCCGGCCGTGGTGACGGCAGCCTTGGCGAGGCATTCATAGAGCTCGCCCGGCTTTTCGCTTGCGTGTGCAACTCCAGGAACGGTCAGCACGATGCCGGCCGTCATGACTCCACACAGCAACAGTCTGCGGATGCGCATGGCGCGTCCTCTCCTTGTGTCGAGTGGTCTAGAGGAACTTGAGGACGAAACCGATGAGCGCAAGCGCTTCGGCAAACGCGATACCCAAGAACATCGTGGTCCGGATGTTTCCGGCCATCTCCGGCTGCCGGGCCATGGCCTGGACAGACTGGCCGACGAGCACGCCGATACCGATGCCGGGGCCGATGGCCGCGAGGCCGTAGCCGACGTTCGCGAGACCTGACTGCAGGTCTCCGGTGACCGCCGCCATGTGGACAATGGTGCTCAAGGTACTCAAGGGTCTCTCCTTGTTCTCGGTTGAGATCTCAGTGGTCGGGGTGAGCTGATTCGGCGATGTACACCGCGGTCAGCATCGTGAAGATGTAGGCCTGCAACAGCGCAACGAGGATCTCGAACGCGGTCATGAAGATCAGACCGAAGAACGGGAACGGCACGAATGCGATCTGGTAGATCCCGCTGTGGTGGTTGAGCAGCTCCTGGCACATCACCGCGAACACGGTGAGGAGCACGTGGCCCGCCACCATGTTGGCGAAGAGTCGAACCGCCAGCGAGAACGGTCGTACCAGGAACTTCGAGAAGAACTCGATCACGAACACGAGGGGAAGCAGCGCCCCCGGGACGCCACTCGGCGCGCACGCCTTGATGGGGTACATCGGTCCCTGGTGTTTGAAGCCGACCGCGATGAACACGACCCAGGTCACGAGGGCCAGCACCACGGGAATCGCGATCCGCGAGGTCGCCGGGAATTGGATGCCCGGGACAATCGACCAGATGTTGATGAAGAGGATGAAGAAGAACATCGACGCGAGGAACGGCGTCCATTTCTTGCCGTCTTCACCGCCGATGACCTCGACCGAAATGTTCTGTTCCACCATCTCGTAGCCCGACTCCGCCACGTTCTGGAGCCCGACGGGGATCAGCGCCTTGCGTCGTGCGCCCCACAGGAAGATGAACAGGCAGATGGCCGAGGCCACCAACACCATGATCACTGGCTTGTTGATGCCCAGGGGACCAATGTCGTCCCACTCGAAGAGTGGCGCGATTCCCTTCGGGAACAGGTCGGCGAGAACGAACACGCTTCCTCTCCTACTTCTGACGAGACAGGGGCCGAGGCTTCAATCCGGGAGCGCCCAGCGTCAGACCGACGCGTGGCACCTCCCAGGCGAGCACGACGATATGGGCAATGGCCACCGTCAGCACGAATGCACGGAGGTCGATGGCGGCAATTTCTCGGACGATCACGCCGAGGATGGTGACGAAGATGATCAAACTCAGGTAGCCGATCATTGCGCCGGCCGCGGCGCCCATTGCGCCGAGCCGCCCCGCGCCACTCATCAAGCGGGCGAGCATCAGGAAGTTCGCTCCGACCACGATCATGCCGAGCAGTCCGCCGGCGACGCCCGGCCATCCGGCGAGGAGACCGCCGACGATCATGGCGACGGGCGTGAGCATGGCGGTGTGCCGGACGAGATCGGCCGCGATTTCGTTTTCCGCGGACACCGCAGGTTCGGCGACGGGGGTCGTCGGGTCGTCGGTCATGCGGGCCGCCGCGTCCATGGCTTGCCTTCGTCGTGACGGGCCGAGCGGGTCTGGTACGTCGCCCATGCCCACACCCCCACCGCAACCGCTCCTACGAGACCGAACAGAATCATGAACACCGGCTTGGTACCGATCAAGCCGTCCAGCCACCAGCCGAAGGCGCCGAACAGCACGGGGCCCAACACGAAGGTGAGAGCCTGGCCCAGCGAGTCGTTGTAACCCGTTGACCGTGTTCTCGCCGGGAGTTTCACCCGAACACCATCCCGTCTCGGACGTTGCCGCCCGACCCCCTGGAACGGCCCGGATCACCCGGGGCCGCTTGTGAATGCTTTCCCAAACTAGCGAGTCACCTGCCGGGGCGCAAACCGGAGCGGGGGTTCATCGACCGGTCAGCCGGCATCGCTCCGGCGCCGAGATTCGAGGTCGATCACCGCGGCGCGGGCCGCCTCCCGGTCGGCTTCGTCACGCCGAGCCGCAGCTTCTTCCTCGGCGACGATGGCTTGGGCCTCGCGCTTGCCGGGAAAGAAGAACGCGTAGAGGAGCAGCGCCAAGGCCATGACGCCGATAGGCACCAACGCATTGCCCTGACGGGTGTAGGCCGGGACCAACGCGAGCCCGGACAGCAGCGCGGTCCAGAGCCACAAGATCACCACCGTTCGCCGCGGTCCGTGACCGAGGCGCATCAGCCGGTGGTGCAGGTGGTCCTTGTCTGCCATCGAGAACGACTGACCTCGCAGGAGGCGCCGGATGAAGCTGAAGGCCGTGTCGACGATCGGCACACCGAGGATCAGGAGGGGAATGACGAGCGGAGCGAAGAAGAAGTACGTGGTCCCGGTGTACTTGTAGTCGGCCCGCCCGCCGACCGTGATCGTCGTGGTGGCGAGCAGCAACCCGAGGAACAACGCGCCGGCATCGCCCATGAAGATGCGCGCCGGATTGAAGTTCCACGGGAGAAACCCGACGCAGATGCCCACTGCGATCACGGCGATCAACGGCGCAACGTTCGATCCTTCGAGAAACCCCGCGTCGAACAATCGGCTCGAGTACAGAAACAACGCAGTCCCGGCGATGATCACGATCCCGGCCGCGAGGCCATCGAGCCCGTCGATCAGGTTGATGGCGTTGGCGAAGATCACGACGGTCAGCACCGTGACCAGGGGGGCAAAGTCGGCGGAGAGCACGATCACGTCGGCTCCGGCGAACGGCACCCGGAAGAACAACATCGAGACACCGAAGAGCGAGAGCAGGCTGCCCGCCAGCACCATGCCGGCGATCTTGGCGGGCGGCGACACATCGCGCAGGTCGTCGAGGGCACCCACGGCGAACATCACACCGGCCGCGAGGATGATGCCGGCCGGCTCCGACGACGCGTCGAACATCTCGCGGAACTGCGGGATCTGCGACGCCACCCCCATCGCGATCAGGAACGCCACGAACATCGCGGCGCCGCCGAGCATCGGCATCGCTGTCGTATGGACGTCCCGGGCACTCGGGACCTTCACCGCACCGACGCGTATCGCCAAGCGCCGCACCAGTGGCGTCAACCCGAACGAAAAGATCGCGGCGACCGCGAAGACGACCGCGTACCCGCCCATCTCCTACCTTCCCGCTCGTGCGCCTGCGGCGCAGGCCGCTCGGGCCCCGGCTCGGGAACGCGGACCGGTGCACCCGCGTGCCTCGCGTCCCTCGCCTTCGGCTCTAGGTGCCGCTCGTGCGCCTGCGGCGCAGGCCGCTCGGGCCCCACTCCGCCGAGTGGACGGGCGTCGAGTCACAGGGGAGGCCTCGTTTCGGCTCGTGGTCAGGGCTGCGCGAGATCGGGATAGGGCGTGAACTTCGAGCACATGCGCTCGACGCGATCGCGCACGTCGAGCCGCACCACCGCGTCGTCCGGGGCTCGGAGCACTTCGGCGATCAAGCCCGCGATTTCGGCCATTTCCGGTTCGGCCATGCCGGCGGTGGTGACCGACGCGGTGCCGAGGCGCAGCCCACTCGTGACGAACGGCTTCTCGGGATCGTTCGGGATCGCATTCTTGTTGCAAGTGATCCCCGCGAGATCGAGCGCTTCCTGGGCCACCTTGCCGGTCACACCGAACGGGCGCAGATCCACGAGCATGAGGTGGTTGTCCGTCCCGCCGGACACGATCCGGAATCCCTCGGCGGCGAGTCCCGCGGCCAGGGCCGCCGCGTTGGCCACGATCTGGGCGGCGTAGGTGGCAAAGGCGGGCTCGGCCGCGAGTCGGAATGCGACCGCCTTGGCCGCAATCACGTGCATCAGCGGCCCACCCTGCAAGCCGGGGAACACGGCCTTGTCGATCGCGGCGCCGTATTCGGCCCGGCTGAGAATGCACCCGGCGCGGGGACCCCGCAGGGTCTTGTGGGTCGTGAACGTCACGACGTCGGCGTACGGGACGGGTGACGGGTGGGCACCCCCGGCGATGAGTCCGGCGATGTGCGCGGCATCGACGATGAGCAACGCGCCCACTTCGTCGGCGATCGACCGGAAGGTGGCAAAGTCGATCGTGCGTGGGTAAGCGGTCGCTCCGGCGATGATCGCTTTGGGCTTCGCCGCGATGGCGAGCTTCCGGATCTCGTCGTAGTCGAGCGTCTCGCTCGTCTCGTCCACGCCGTAGGCGACGAAGTCGTAGATCTTCCCGGAGAAGTTGACCGGCGAACCGTGGGTCAGGTGACCGCCCTGGTCGAGGCGCATGCCCATCACGCGGTCGCCCGGGTCGAGCAGCGCCAGGAAGGCCGCCATGTTGGCGTTCGCCCCCGAATGGGGTTGCACGTTTGCATGCTCCGCACCGAACAGTTCACACGCTCGGGTGCGGGCGAGTTCCTCGGCCTCGTCGACGACGAAGTTGCCGCCGTAGTAGCGCTTGCCGGGATAGCCCTCGGAGTACTTGTTGGTAAGGACCGTGCCTTGCGTGGCCATGACCGCCGGCGACGTGAAGTTCTCCGAGGCGATCAGCTGGAGCGTGGTGTTCTGACGCTCGACCTCGCGCTGGATGATCGTCGCGAGTTCGGGGTCAGCAGCTTCGATGGCATTGGAACGAGCAGTCACGCGGGCGAACCTCTCATGCGTGTCGACGGGTCTCCCCCAGACTACTGAACCGGTCCCTCCGGATACGGAGGAGGCTCGGCCCGCCGTGCGGAATCATCCGGGTGGGTGGTTTCGCTTCGACGGTTCGCGCGCCGGAGCACCGCCGTACCGAGGTGGTAGAGCTCCTCGAAGTACCGCTTGGACTGCGCCGCGATCACGCCGAGGCTGACCAGTTGCAGACTCAACACGAGCGTGATCCCGGCGATCAAAAACGTGTGCGGCGCCCGTTGGTAGGCGTTTTGGATCGCGCCGGTCAGGCCCGAGTTCCCGTACGTCGAAGGGTCCCCGTAGACCTGGGCCACATGCCACACGACCCAGCCGAACGAGTACATCGACACCGCGAGCAGCGCCAGGCCCGGCAGGACGAAGAAGAGGAACGGCCGGAACAAGAAGGACGAGAACAGTGACGAGATCGTCGCCCCGCTGAGTCGACCTTCGACGGGCCGGCGCGTGCCATCAGTCGAGGTGAACGACCAATCGAGGTGCGCCGGGATCTCGACGATCCGGGCATGCAGAATCCGGGCCTTGTAGATGATCTCGGTGTTGATGTCCGAGTCGACGGCGCGCAGGTCGAGGCTCCGCACGAACGGCCCGTCGTAGACCCGGACCATGCCGGTCAACGTGGTCAGTCCCCCACCGGCCGCCGCGCCGAGCAGGCGATTGGCCGTCCGCGACAAGACGCGCCGCACGAACGGCACATTGGTCGTCGTCCCACCGCGCATGTACGGCGACGCCACCACGATCCGCGCGCCGGTGTCCTGAATCGTATGGAGCATGCGCGTGAGGTGATCCGGCGAATAACTGAGATCGCAATCGACGACGGCAACGTAGTCACTCGTCGTCTGTCCGAACGCGTAGCGCAGCGCCTGACCCAGGTGGAAGTTGACTCGGTGCCGGAGCACCCGCACCTGACCGTGTCGGACCGCGAACTCGTCGGCGAGGTCGCCGGTCGCATCGGTGCTTCCGTCGTCGACAACCACGATCTCCCACTGGAACTTCGGCTCCAGGGTCTCGAGGTGGGCGACCAACCGTTCGAGCGTGTCGATGATGACCGCGGCCTCGTTGAAGGCCGGGACGATGACTGAGACCGACGGCCGACTCATGCGGCGAACCTCGGCGCGCGCTCGGGCAGATCGCGCCGGGCCGCCCGGGCCGCGTGCTCACCCACCGTCACGACTTCGAACCCGTCGACGAGTCGATCGAGGTATCCCTCGACCCGGGCCAACTTCGTGGTGGTCGGAATCTGCATGCCCGGAAAGAATCGCAGCTCGGGGACCTCGTCGCCGGACAAGACGTCGAGTGGGTGCATCAGGATCGACGGTTCGACCCGCGCTCGGCGACACGCTCGCAACGCCATGGCGAAATACCAATCGGCGAGCGGCGCCGAATACACCGAGAGCATCAGCAGGTAGCTGATGTGGATCGGAACTCGGAGTCCGGGCATCGTGGTGACCGGCAACTCGAGCAACCGGTCGTCACCGACTCTCCAGCGATACGGCCGGAGTGGTCGCACACCGTCAGCCCAGGTGCCGTACAACTGAGCACGCTCAACCCGCTGGGCCGGAGTGAGCTGCGCGGTCCGGAAGTAGACCTGTCGTGCGACCGGTCCGATCACGGTCGGCAGGGTCGACGCGTCGTACTGGTAACCCCGGCGGATGAGGACGCGCAGCGTCGGCTCCGAGAGGCTGTACCCCGGACCCCGGAACCCAGTGGTGACCCGGCCCGTCGCAGTGACGATGGCGTCCTCGGCGCGCGCGAGCTCTTCGTCGAGCTGGTCCTCGGAGTACCGATGCAGCCAGGGCTCGTGTCGGAACGAATGGTTCCCGATCTCGTGCCCGGCCGCGGCCAACGAACGGAACCCGTCGGCATCGGCAGCTTCGATCGCGTCCCGACCGACGACGAAGAACGTGATGTGCAGGTCGCGCACGCCGAGCATGTCCCCGACGCGCGGCACCATGCGCGGGAGGTAGGACGGCGAGTCGGCCCAATCCTGATCACCCCGGATGTACCGGTACGCCCAGAGATTGTCGGCATCGAGCGACAAACTCGCGAGCGGCTTCATCGGGTGATCACGTCCAAAATCTAGGGGGTGGCGTCGGCGAAACCGGCGACACCGAGTTCGGCCAACGCGTCCTCGGCCCGGGCGACGGTCTCGTTGACGTTCAACGTTCCGTTGCAGATCTGCGCGGATGAAACGAACGAGATCCCGGGTACCCCCGTGTGCACTGGCGGCACCGTGGTCGAATAGTTGAGCGTCGGCAGTGGGAAGACCTCGCGGGAACGCGCAATGCGAACCGCGAGCACCTCGTCCGCGGCGCGCGGATGGATCCGGCGCAAGCCCGCAAGGAACACCGACGAGATCTCGGCGTCGGTCGCCTCGAACATCGGGTCGTCGGGGGCCAGGTAGCGCGGGAGGTAGACGAGGGTGTGGCCGCCGATCCATGCCGGCGGGATCATCGTGGTCATCTCCACGACCGCCGTGAACGGCAGCGCATCCATGAGGTAGGTCAGGTAGTACGGCGAGAGCGGCGAGCGCAGCACGACCGATGCGCAGATCACACCTTGGTACTTCACCGTGTTCATACGGTCGCGCACCTCCGCGGCCAGACCGTCGATGATCGAGGCGGCCGCACGCGGCGTGCTCGTCACGATGGCGTGGTCGAATCGGTCTGCGCCTCGGGCGCTCACCACGTCGACGCCGCCGCCGCTCGCAGCCGCGAGGCTCGTCACCGGCGTGCCGGTCACGATCTCGCCACCGCATTGGGCGATTCGCTCCGCCAGCACGTCGAGGACGCGTCCGTAGCCACCAGGGACCGCGCCGAACTGCTCGGTCCCGATCCCCGCGCGTCGTGCCGCGGTCAATCGTTGGATCGTCGCCCAGATGAACGCGGCGTTGGCTTCGGGCCACGCATCGCCGAGCTTGGACTCCAGGAGCGGCACCCAGAAGTTCCGGAACGTCGCGTGACCGGACCATCGCGTCAACCATTGCTCCACCGGCATGGCCTCGAGCGTCCGCCAGTTGCGGATCTGACTCCCCCATCCGATGGTCCCGGCCAGCCGCACCTTGGCCAGGAGCGACAACCCTGGTAACGCCAGAAAATCTCGGGGTGACGACACCGGAACCAGCCGCCCGTCGGTGAGGTAGCCCGTCTGGGTCGTCGTCCACGCAACCTCGGCGTCGAGGTCGAGGTCGGCCAGCAAGCGGCGCAGCGCCGCATCGCTCGCGAGCGTGACGTGGTAGTAGCGATCCCAGGACACTGGGCCCCCGGGCGTCTCGATAGACCAGCCCGCGGCCAAACCGCCCAGCTCGGACCGGTCGAAGACGCAGACTCGAATCCCGCGCTCGCACATTCGCAGGGCCAGCGTCAGACCCAACATGCCGCCACCGACAACGGCAACCCGCGCGTTCCGCGCGATCACGAGGGTGGATCCAACTCCAGGACCAGACCATCGCGGATCGCGTACTGCAGCCCCGAACGGGGACAGACCACGAGCTCGCGATCAGGCGGTCTCGCGCCCGAGAAGCGTACGAGTGGTTCCCCGACCCGTGACACCACTGCGATCGAGCGCGCCGGTTGTCCGACCACCAAGTGGAATGGCGCGACCGACCGCGTCACCACGGACCCCATTCCCACCATCGCGAATCGACCGATGGTGAGATCGCAGCCGATCACGCTTCCGGCACCGATGGTCGCGCCGTCCTCGACCTGGGTCTCCAAGGTGGACTCGTCGGGTTCGCTCGAGCGAAGCGTGGCGAGGTCGGGGGCGGTGGCGCGTGGATAGCGGTCGTTCGTGAAGATCACGCCCGCCCCGACCAGCACGCCATCACCGAGGGTCACGCCGGTGCATAGATACGCACCCGCGTTGATCTTCACTCGATCGCCGACCGAGACGCCGTACGCCACGTACGAACGCTCACCGATGATGCCGTCGACCCCGATACGGGTGTCCGGACCCCGGACGTGCACCCCGCTCCAGATTGCAGTGCCCTCGCCCACCACGACCCCCGCCTCGATATCGGCGCTCGGATGGATGCGGGTCCCGCCCGTCATCAGGCGACCTCCTCGGTCGTCGCCGCGTCGGCCACCGCGCGCACCGACTCGACGGCAACCCAGTCGCCGAGCCGAAGGGACTCGTAGGCCGCGCCGATCACCTGCACCGATGCAATCGCGTCGGCGACCGAGATCGCGAGCGCTTCGGTGCCCCGCAGGGCGCCGCAGAAGTTCTCCACTTGCGAACGCATGCACCGGATCTTGTTGTAGCCGGACCCGAACTCGACCCACTCGGCATCGTCGTTCTCACGATACGCCGACGTCTTCCAGCCGACCCGGAGCGCACCCTCGGTGCCGTAGACCTGAAGGTAGGTATCCGCGGCGTTGTCGAAGCTCCACGAGAGGTCGATCGCCGCGGTCGCACCCGTCGCCGCCCGCAACACGAGGCGGGCGGAGTCCTCGACGTCGATCGCCTGGGTGCGCGGACCTTCCACGACCATGACGTCGAGGATCGGTCCCAGGAAGTACCGGGCGATGTCGACGGAGTGGGTGCCGTTGTCGATGACGACGCCGCCGCCGCTCACCGATCGATCGGAGTTCCAGCGCCGGCTCATGTCGACCCGGGAAGCGAACGCGTTCTCGAGCTGGATCAGGTCGCCGAGCAACCCACCGTCGACGAGCTCGCGACCACGAACCATGTCGTCGACGAATCGGAACTTCGTCGCCATCGTGAAAGGGACGTCGGCGGCCTTGGCGGCCGCGACCATCGACTGCGCGGCATCGACGCCGATCGCCAAGGGCTTCTCGCACAACACGCCGACCCCGTGCGCGCAGGCTCGCAATGCGATCTCGGAATGAGTGACCGGCGGCGTGCAGATGATGACCGCGTCGAGATCGGTGCCGCCGAGCAACCCGTCGACCGACTCGAACCGCGCCGCGCCGAGCGCCGACGCGATGCGAGTACCCGCACCGATGTCCGGGTCCGCCACACCGACGATCCGGGCGTCGGCAACACCGGCGAACACTTCGACGTAGCTCTGGGCAATTCCGCCCGCGCCGACCAGTCCGAACCTCAGGGTCATGCCGCACCCACGCAATCCGTCACCGCGCGCTGGAGTGCCGCGCCCACCGCGTCGACGTGCACGTCCTCGTACCGCTCGTTCCACGGCAGGACCAACACGCGCTCGAGGAACGAATAGGTTCCCGCGAACCGATCCCGCGGGTAGCTCACCGCATCCGGGCGAGCCAAGGTGAAGGGCCACCGACTCGACCCGAACGTCTGCTGGTCACGAATCACGCGACATTCGAATGCCGGCTTCTGGATGTATCGCGGTGCGCTGGCGATTCCGAGATCGGCGAGACGCCCGGCGAGCGCGCCCGGACCGCCGGGAACGACGGATGGGTCGACGAGCAGCGGTACCTTCCACCAGGTGGCCTCGTCGTCGTCAGCGACCGGAACGATTTCGACGCCCGGCACATCCCGGAGCGCCGCCGCGAGCCGGACCACATTGCGCTGCCGCACGCCCACCCCCGATTCGAGGCGGTCCAACTGTGCGTTCGCGACCGCGCTCTGCAACTCCGTGGTTCGGTAGTTCAGTGCGATGAACTCGTGGTCGGGCGAGTCTTCTCCGTAGGGCCACCCCTTGTTCACGAACACACGCGCTCGCCGGGCGATCGCCGCATCGTCGGCGACCACAAGGCCGCCCTCGCCGGTGGTGAAGTGCTTGCCCTGCTGGCTCGAGTAGCAGCCGATCGCGCCGAAGGTCCCCACCGCCCGACCTTGCCGCCGAGCCAAGAACGCCTGGGCGCAGTCCTCGATGACCGGGATCCCGAGTTCGTGAGCCGAGGCCGCAATGGCATCGACTTCGGCCGGAACACCGAACAGATGGGTCACGATGATCGCCCGAGTCCGTTCCGACACGGCCGCGAGCACGGACTCGGCGGTGACCATGCCCGAGTTCGGATCGACGTCGGCGAAGACGGGAATCGCGCCCTGGTACAGGATCGGTGTCACCGCGCCCATGTCTGTGATCGCCGTCGTCACGATCTCGTCGCCCGGTTCCGGATCGACCACGGCCACCGCGGCATGCACCGCTGCAGTTCCCGAGCTACACGCCACCGCGTGGGCCCGACCCGTCAATGCGGCGGCGCGGCGCTCGTATTCCGGGGTCTGGGTGCCTCGCGTCGACGTGAGGACCCCCGAGTCCAACACGCTTCGCAGCCGATCGAGTTCCGCGAGATCGAACGAACGCCCGGTCGCGTCCTGGTCCGACGGCAGCCGGACCGGCGCAGGCGCTCTGACGTTGGAGTCCAACTCTGGTTCCATACCCCGTGTCGGTGTCGCCCGGTCGGGCAGTGTGGCATCGCTACTGTACCGGCGAGGTTTCGCGACCCGAGGCACGCTCGTGGTCGCGTCCGTCGACCACTCGGAGGCCAGAGATGCGCGCAGGCTCGGTTGCCGTGGTCTTCGGCACGCGGCCCGAGGTCGTCAAGCTCGCGCCACTGCTCTGGGAAATGGGTCCGACGGCCCACACGATTCACACGGGCCAGCACCCGCTCCCGGCATTAACACCGATCTTCGCCGACCTTGCACTCCCCCCACCCGATCACCAGTGCGTCGTCGGGTCGAGACCTCGAGGTCGACAGATCGGCGAAGCCATTGCGGCGGTGACCGAGGCCCTCATCGCCATTGCGCCGGAGGTCGTCGTCGTCCAGGGCGACACGAACTCGACCCTCGCCGGGGCCGTCGCGGCCTCGAGCCTCGACCTCCCCCTGGTCCATGTCGAAGCCGGCCTGCGCGCGTTCGATCGTCGGCTCCCCGAGGAACGCAACCGCATCGTGGTCGACCACCTTGCCGCTCTCCACTGTGCGCCGACCGAAACCGCCCGGGGTCACCTTCGGAGCGAGGGAGTTGTCGACGCGTCGATCATCGTCACCGGGAACACGGTCGTCGACGCCGCCCGCCGCACACTTCCGGACCCGAGCACGCGTGCCGAACGTCGGGCTCGATGGGACCTCACCGCCGACGAATACATCGTTGCGACGTTCCACCGGCCCGAGAACGTCGATGACCCGACTCGGCTCGCGGCGATCGTGGAGCACCTGGCGGCCATGCCCCGACCGGTGTTGTTCCCGGTGCATCCCCGAACGGTCGACCGGGCCCGCGCCGCCGGAGTCGCGCTCGATCACGGTTCGATCCTTGTCATCCCGCCGCTCGGGTACCGGGACTTCCTGGCGGTCGCGGCCGACGCCGCCGTGTTGGTGAGCGATTCCGGCGGGGTCCAGGAAGAGGCCAGCATCCTCGGCCGGCCCGCCGTCATCCTCCGGCGTTCCACCGAGCGTCCGGAAGTGATCGGCACCTTCGCCACACTGGTCGCCGATCCGGCAGCCATGGCGGTCGCGACCCACGACCTCCTCGGCGACCTCGTGACCGTCCACCGGCGGTTGGCCGCGTTGGAGTCTCCCTTCGGCGACGGCCAGGCGGCGGTCCGGATCGCGGCCGCCATCGAGGAACGATGGGGTGGACCCTCGACCCCGGGAACGGTCGCGTGATCGTCGGTACCATGCGCGCGTGGTCGTTCCTCCGTCGGCACTCCAACCGTCAACCGTGGTGAACCAACCCGTCTCGGTCCGACGGCTGGTCACCGAGCCGGCGGCGTGCTGCGTGTGCGGGTCGCGCGACTCGGAACCGGTGGGCGCAGGTCCGGACTTCGAGTACCGAACGAGCCCGGACAGTTTTCTCGCAGTGCGCTGCCAACACTGTGATGTCGTGTACCTGGATCGACGCCCCATCGCCGCCGAGTTCGCGCGGATCTACCCCGACCACTACCACGCGTTCGCGTTCACCGAGGATCGGTTCGGCGTCGTCTACTCCGTGCGCCGGCGCCTCGAGGCGCGTCGGCTGCTCCGAACCTTCAGGGATCTTCCTCCGGCGGCGCGAGTGATCGACGTCGGCTGCGGCGACGGATTTCACCTCGACCTCCTCCAGGAGTTCGGGCCGCCCGGTTGGCTGCTCGAAGGGGTCGATCTCGACGACCGCGCCATCGCCGCGGCACGCCGACGAGGGCTGCTGGTCCACCGGGGCCGAGTCGAGGAACTGGACCTTCCTCCCGATTCGTTCGATGCCGCGATCTTGATCCAGACGATCGAACACCTCGCCGACCCGCTGGTCGTTCTGCGCGCGGTGCGCCGCATCCTGCGGCCGGGTGGTTCCCTCCTCCTTGTGACCGACAACACCGATTCGCTCGACTTCGCGCTCGCCAAACGACGCCACTGGGGCGGCTACCACTTCCCGCGGCACTGGTACCTCTTCAACCCGACGTCGCTCGCCAAGCTGGCGGCGGCCGCCGACCTGGAGATCGCGAGCCTCGACACGATGATGAGCCCGGTCAACTGGGTGTACTCCGCGCGCAACGCGCTCCAGGATTGGGGTGCGCCCAACCGCGTGGTGGACCGCCTCTCCCTCGAGTCACCCGTCGCCTTGGCGCTCGGCACGATCTGGGACACCGGCCATCAGCTCGCCGGACGCGGAGCGCTGCTCCGCGCCACGTTGCGTCGGCCCCGGTGAGTCAACCGCCGGTCTACGTGCTCGGTGCCGGGTTCGCCGGCCTCGCGGCGGCCGCCGAGCTCGCGGCCTTGGGCGTTCCCGCCACCGTGCTCGAAGCCCAAGCAACGGTCGGCGGCCTGGCCACGAGCTACGAACGCGACGGAGTGCACTTCGACCTCGGCGCCCACTTCGTCACCAACCGGCTGGCGACTGCACTCGGAGTCATGGACCAGTGCGAAACTCTCGACCGGTACGGCGAAGCGGTCTGGCTCGACGGTCGCAGCGCCGCGTACCCGTTCGGACTGATGGGACGGCCGCGCTTCAGCGCGTCGGCACTCGCCGGTCGACTCCGAACCGCGCGACCGGCGTCGACGGCGGCCGACTCCTTCCGTGCAACGTACGGCGACGCCCTGGCCCGCGAGGTGGCCAACCCGCTCGTCGAATCCTGGTCGGGTCGGCCCGCCGATGAACTCGCTCCCAGCGTCGTGGACAAGATTCCGGGTGGCCTCGTGGCGACGGTCGCACTCACCGCCGCTCGTCGATTGACCCGACGACCGGTCGCGATCGGATATTGCAACGAGGCCCCCCAGAGCATGAACGTCTGGCACGTCTATCCGCGCCGGGGCCTCGGCGTGTTCACCGACGCGTTGGCCGGCCGCGTCGAGTCGATCCGGTTCGAGACACCGATCGAGTGCATCCACGTCGAGCACGACCGGGTCGTGGGCGTCCGCATCCACGGAACCGACCATCCCGCGTCCGGCGTCATCTCCACGCTGCCGGCACCGACCCTCGCACGCGTGCTGGACCACCCGGTGATCGCGCCCCTCGCCCACCTCCGCTACCGGCCGATGGTGTTTGCCATGCTGCACGTTCGCGGTCGCGGCCTCCTGCCCGAACCCGTCACGTGGTTTCCCGATCCGGCCCTGCCGTTCTTTCGGGTGACCGAGACGGCCATGGCGATGCCGTGGATCGCACCGCCCGACGAGACGCTGTTGACTGTCGACTTCGGCGCCGCGATCGGCGATGCGATCTGGACGGCATCGGACTCAGAGCTCGCCGCCCGCGCCTTCTCCGGTCTGCGCGACCTCATCCCTGATCTTTCCGGCCGTCATCTCGCAACCCACGTGACGCGAACCCCGATCGCCTATCCGGTCTTCGCGCTCGAGACCGAGGACGCGCGGCTCGCGATTTCCCGCCACGGGATCGAGGGTCTCGTCAGCGCGGGCCGCAATGCCGAGTTCGGTCACTACCTCATGGAAGATGTGTACTGGCGCACGCTGCGCTCGACCCGCGCGCTCGCGCGTTACGTCGCGGGGTAGCGGTACAACCCGTGATGCTCGAAGAACTCGGGATCGGGCTCGAGTTCACGTACCCGATCAGGGCGAGCGAGGGTGAGGTAGTCGGCCACGGTGGCACACCGTTGATCGGCCAACGTCCCGTTGTTCGTGTACACGAGCCAAATCGTATGGTCGCCGGCGGCCCGCAGCACCCGATTCGCGAATCGCGCAGGCTTGACCGTGCGCACCCTTGACTCGTAGTCGACCCAATCGATCCGCTCGGGCGACCGGAAGCTCGGAAAGCTCACAGTCTGCAGTCCTGGTTGGAGCCGACCGACCACGTCAGTACCGATGGCATCGGGACAGAACAGCACGACGTCACCGGTCGCACCCCCCGCCTTGATGATCGGCGCGAGTTGGTAGGCCTGCGTGCGATTGCGGAGCATGTTGCTCCCG
Source organism: Acidimicrobiia bacterium (assembly GCA_031362155.1). Lineage (GTDB taxonomy): Bacteria > Actinomycetota > Acidimicrobiia > IMCC26256 > JAENVU01 > JAENVU01. Next base: position 42,829 of record JANLRZ010000116.1, read on the forward strand.
CCGCCCCACGCCCCCAGCGCGAGGGCGACG
>JANLRZ010000169.1:0-54320 GCA_031362155.1 Acidimicrobiia bacterium
AGGGGCGGGCCCATCGCTGTGTCCGACAGACGGTGCCGGGCGCCCGTTCCGCCGAAGTCGCTATCCGGCGATGAGGTCGGCGATGTCGCCGGTGATGCAGTTCCACGGTGCCGCGCGCACCGTCGCCGCGTCGACCCCGCCCTCGTTCACGTCGGCGGCGGTGGTGATCGAACCCGGACCGCACACCAGGACGTCGTTGGCCGGTGTCGTGATTGTGATGAGCGCCAAGGGGTTCGCGGTTGGCTGGATCGACAGCAGGATGCCGTCGTCGTCGACGTTCAACTCGACCGGGCTGGCGTCGATCCGAAGTCCGGTCGCGCGCGAACCAGGCGGCACGAGCATTCCGAGCCCGTCGACGTCGGCGTTCGCGTCAGTGTCGATCGGGATCGCGAACCCATCGTCCGGGGCGGCTCCGAGCGGCGGGACGCAGACGCCGCCGCTCGGTCGCACGTCGCCGGCAAGTGGTGCCGCCGGGGTCGCGTCCAGCTTCCAGCACGTCCATCCCGCGGTTCCGGGCGCCCGGAGTACCCGGACCGACCCGATCGATGACACGTGGGTCAGGACCTCCACGTACGGCCCGGTCGCGTCGGGAAGGGGTCTCGATGGCGAATCGATCTGGGCGGCGGGCGGCGCGCTCACGCGCACGGCCGTGCGGTTGGGTGTGATCGTGTACCGGGCGCGCATCGCGTTGGCGGTGCTGACGCGCACCTCGACGGGGATGTGGTCGGTGGTGGTCCACACCGAGACTTCGATGATCCCGAGCCGACGGGCGTCGGAGCTCGACGGCTGGATCGAGAAGTGGAGGCGGCGCGAGTTTCCTGATCCGCGGGTGCCGACGAGCCGGACCACGCGCTTGGATTGCGCCAGCTGGTCCAGGAGTCGCGCCGGATCGAACGGGACCACGAGCATGTCGGCCGTGGTCGTGTTGGCTGGGGTCAGTTCGACGTAGGGAACCCGGGCGGGCCCCCGGAAGATGAGCAGCGGAAGCCCGAACGTGATGACGCCCGGCGTGGTGACGACGGCCCGTTGGATCCAGGCATCGCTCCCTCGCCGGCGATACCCCACGGCAACCAGTTCGCGGCCGGCGGGATACGCGAGTCGTGCCGTGATCCGGGAGGGGGACGACTGGATGCGGGCGCCAACGTTGATGCGGGTCGGGCCGAGTTCCGCGGTCCCGGCGATCGCAAGCGATCCCAGGGCGCGGAGCGAGGTGGCGGCCGCGGCGGGGTCGAAGTCAGCGGGCTTCCGGTCGCCGGTACACGCGGTGCCGGCGACGAGTTCGGCGCAGATCGCCGTCGCGGCCACCGCAGCCCGGACCGGGTGGAGACGGGTCACACGCAGATGATGCCGTGGACACGCGACCAATGGCGTGCCAGCGGGTGAACAGCGGGTGTCCGTTGCTCAACATCCCGTGCCGCGGCTCCCCGGTCGGACGCCGAGCCCAATCCGGCTGCGGGACTCGCCAGCGAGTGCAGGGGGACGCGCGGAATGTCGTGAAGGTGAAGCACGTGCGACGAGCGTGACAACGAGGCGAACAGCACGTGGAACCTGACCCCGATGTCTTGTTGATCGGTGTCGGGTTCTGCATGCTCGCAGCGACCGCGAACGCACAACCTTGGGAGGCTCCATGCGTCGCTTTATGGCCACACTGGCCATTTCCGGATTGGCCGCACTGGCGACCGCGACACCTGCTGGTGCTGTCGGATCCGTCACGGTGACGCCCTCCACCAACATCTCCGATGGTACGACCGTCACGGTGTCATGGACCGGGTTGACCCCGGGTGCCACGCCGTCGATCGTCCAGTGCAAGGACGCACCGGCGACCGGGGCGAGCGGTGCCGACTGCGAGTTCCTCACACTGCAGGTCGCGTCGGACGCGAGCAACGGAAGTGGCGCCGGCACCGACACCTTCGTGGTGCACGACACCGCGGGCCTGAGCGCCCTCAACAGTCGAACTGCGGTGCTCTGTGACGGCACGCACCCCGGTTCGATCCTGGTGCTCGACAACCCCAACGACAACACGACGGGCGCCTACAAGCAGATCACGTGCACCGGCAGCAACCCTCAAGTTCCCGAGTCACCGATCGTCTGGGCCCTCCCGTTGGGCGCGGCTGCGATCGGCGGCTTCTTCATCTACCGGCGCAACCGCCGTCCGGCGCTCGCTGGTTGACCGATTCGCTGCGGCGGATACCCCCAACAAAGGAGAAGTGAGTGAAACCATCCAAGTTCAGGCTGATCGCGGTGGCCGCGACTGCCGCGACAGCACTTGTACTCGGAAGTGTCGGCACCGCCGGCGCGGCCGGCCCCACTGGCACCAACGGTACGACCGAGACCCTCTACGTTTCGGGCTCGGACACGACCTACGACGTCATGACCCAAGTCGCCAACCTGTACAACGGCAGCCCCGGGTGCAAGATCGACGCCGCCAACCCGGCGGTCGACGCGTACACCCAGTGCCTCGCGGTGGATCCATCCGGCACCATCACCACGGAGAACTACGACCACGACATCGTGGCCGGGTACTACCCGCAAGGCTCGAGTGCCGGTGTCCGGCAGCTGAGCAAGCAGGGTCAAGGCGGAATCCCGCAAATCGACATCGCCCGTTCGTCACGCGACAAGCAGGCGAGTGACGCAAAGGGCATGCGGTTCGTCGGGTACGCGAAGGACGGCCTGACGCCGATCAACTTCCGGACCGTCGCGGCGAATGCCGGTCAGGGAAGCCCGGCTGCAGGGTGCAAGCTCGGCGAAGCGGCAGGAAGCTGTACCGGTACGAGCGTGAACAACCTCACGACCGCGCAGCTCCTCGACATCTTCGTCAACTGCAACATCCGGGACTGGCGCCAGCTCAACACCCCCGGCTTCACCATGGCCAACACCGTGGGGGCGCCGGCCACGCCGCTCGACTACAAGTACAACGACCCGGGCAACGAGCCGATCTACACCTGGTTCATCCAGTCGAGCTCGGGAACGGGCCTGACCTGGACCAACTACCTGGGTGTCGCGCCGAGCGCGTGCCCGACCAATGTCGCGGCCGACGCGGCACTGTTCGGCACGACCTATGCCAACTCGGCGGGCCGGACGCTGTTCGAGAACAACGCCCAGCAGATCCCGGCGACGAATGACGTCAACGGCCGCAACATCCGTTCCCAGAGCATCTGGGCGGCATCGTTCGGTCGCTGGCTCACGGCCCTCAACGAGCGGGCGGCGAGCTCGCTGGTGAAGGTCAACAACATCCAGGCCAACCCGGGCACGATCGGGAACTCCACGTACCCCATCACCCGCATCCTCTGGAACGTGGTCCCGACGACGACTGCCGACCAGGCGACGCCGCCTCCGGGCGACGCAGTTCCCGGCAGCGCACCGCCGCTCGCCGCCAACCGTAAGGGCGCGACCACCGCGTTCGTCAACTGGCTGTGTGCAGCTTCGGGTGCGCACAACGTCAACCCGTTCAACGCCCGGAACTACTTCGACGAGATCACCTCGGCAGTGTCGAGTTCTGGCTTCGTGCGGGGAACCGGTACCCAGGCCAGCCCTCCGGGGAACGGCATTTGTTACAACCAGTACACGCCCAACGTCTAGGACGCGTACGCGAGACGTCGCTGATCGCCCGGGGAGACCCGGGCGATCAGCGCGTTCCTGACACCAAGCGAGGAGCATTGTGAACCGGTTGCGCCACACGATGAGCACCGTCTTCTTGGCGGTCGCGCTCAGCCTCGCCGTGGGCGGCGTCGCGGGTGCCACCGAGGTCGGGCCCCCGCCCACGAGTCGACCGCATCTCAAGTGCGACGACGAACGGCGATTCGAGACGAGCAGTCGCGGTCGCCGTCGTCATCACCATCACCACGGTCACCACCACCATCATGACGACGACGACGAATGTGGCCCGCTCCCCGTGGTCCCCGAGGTGCCGCTGCCGATGATCCTCCCGCTGTCGGCGGCGGGTATCGCGGGCGTGGTGCTGATCGTGCACCGTCGGCGCGACGCTCGATTGCGCGCGGTCTCCGCCGGCTGATGGGTTTCCGGCCCCTGCGTCTCGTTGCGATCGCCGTCGCGCTCGGTGCCATGACGACACCGGCCCTGCCCGGACTCGTGGCCGGAGCCGTGACGGCGCCGGCGATCCAGGACCGCATCGGCGTCGCGGCCGGGTCGGCGATCCTCTGGGAGGACGACGCGTCTCGCCAGGCCGAACTCGATGCGATCGCCGCGACCGGTGCGCGTTGGTTCAGTATCGACGTGGACTGGCCGTCGATTCAGCCCACCGGGCGATACGAGTTCGACTGGAGCGTGACCGACACCGTCGTGCGCGAGGCCAAAGCTCGGGACCTTCTCCTGATCGGGATGATCGGCTACTCGCCCGACTGGGCCCAACCGGCGTCGTGTCCGTCGGGCACGACACACTGTCTCCCGCGATATCCGGAGGACTACGCCCGGTTCGCCAAGGCGGCGGCTCTCCGCTACGGCACCCACGCCTTTGATGCTTCGTTACGGGGCTCGATCTCCACGTGGCAGATCTGGAACGAAGCGAATCACGTTCCGTTCGTGCAACCGACCGTCGACGTGGCGGGGTACACGCGGATGCTCCAAGCGGCCTACGCCGAGATCAAGAAAGTCGACCCGACTTCGACCGTGCTCGCGGCCGGCACTGCTCCCGCCCCTGACGACCCGTCCGGTCGCGACATGGCACCGGTGACGTTCCTCGAGGGCATCTACGCGAATGGCGGCGGCGATTCCTTCGACGCGATGGCCCATCACCCGTACTCGTTTCCGTGTAACCCCCTGATCAACCGCTCGTGGAATGCCTTCTTCCAGACCTATTGGATTCATCAGGCGATGGTCCGTCACGGCGACGGGGAGCGGAAAGTCTGGGGGACCGAGGCCGGCGCACCGACCGGATCCGATGTCGGAACGTGCGGCGGTCGCGACGGCGTGTCGGTCAGTGAGGCCGAGCAGGCCACCGTGGCGCGCGACTATCTGCGCGGCTGGACGCAGACGTTCGGCAGCTTCACGGGACCATTCCTCTGGTACCAGATCCGCGACAACGGCACGGATCCGCAGAACTACGACGACAATCTGGGGTTACTTCGTCGAGACTTCTCGGCCAAGCCTGCATACCTGGCCGTCACCCAGTTCCTTGCCAATCCCGGACCGTCCCTGCCCGCCTCGGATCCATCGGCCCCTGCCGATCCGCCGCCGGCCTCACCGCCGCCCGCGCCGACCAACCCTCCGGTGATCGACCCACCGAACTCGGATGTGTCACCGCCGCCGGCATCGTCACCGCCGAGCTCGGTCTCCGCGAGTGAGTGCGATGTGACCTCGCCGACAGTGCGACCGTCGGGAGTGCAGGCAGATCGGCTCACGCCGAGCTTCGATCGATCGAGCACCGTGGACGCGAGGACCGCGTCCTGGACCCAGGTCGATCCGTGGCCCGTGTCGATCACGGGCGCCGGCCCGGTGTGTTGGTCGGGAGGCACCGTCGTCGGGACCTACCCCGTCGACACCCCGTGGGACGTCTTCCACTCGACCGGTGCCTTCAACGTGGCCAACCCGGATGCGGTGATCGAGGGTCTGAGAATCCACAACTATGGCGACGGCGTTCGGTTGCGGTCGGGTGCCGATCGGTGGCGGATCCGTGGCGCGCACTTGAGTTCCATCCACGACGACTGCGTGGAGAACGACAAGTTGGGCAGTGGTGTGGTCAGCGACTCGTTCCTCGACGGTTGCTACGTCGGTTTCTCGACGCGACCGACGGCTGCGGACACGACCTCCGACGGTCACGCGAACACCTTCGTCGTCGACGGTTCGCTCGTGCGGCTGCGCCCGATGCCCGCGGTCTACAAGGGGCCCGCTCCGGGACACGGCGGGTTCTTCAAGTGGGACACCGACGAAGGCCGGTCGCCCGAACTCGTGGTGCGGAACAACGTCTTCCGTGTCGATCAGGCGCCGAACCACGGCTCGCTGGGCCTGCCGGACGGCTACGCGGTCACGTGTTCGCACAACGTCATCGTGTGGCTCGGAGAGGGCGAGTTCCCCGGACGCGCGTCGTGGCTCGGCGCGTGCCCGGACACCCGCATCGTTACGTCGGCGTCAGTGTGGGACGACGCAGTACGTGCCTGGACTGCCCAGCACCCTTAAGAAGGCGCAGTCGCCAGGTGAGCGTCGTTCCACGCGGCCCACTCCGAGGTGAAGTAGCGCAGCCGTACCTTCTTGTACTCCTTGATTGACCAGAGCAGCGTGTACTCGTCGACTCCGGTCTCGGACGCAATGGCGTCGATCGTGGCTTCGCAATCGCGGGCGGTCCGGCCGTGCACCATGGTGAACACGGTGTAGGGCCAATCGTCGTACGTCGGGCGGCGGTAGCAGTGGGAGACCGCGGCGAACCCGGCCATCTGCGGCCCGATGACCTCGAGTGTGTCCTCGGGGACCGCCCAGACGCCCATGGCGTTGGCCTTGAATCCCGCGGTGCGGTGGTTCATGACCGCGGCGAAGCGCCGCATCAGCTTCCGCTCGGTGAACGACTCGAGGATCCCGAGCAGCTCGCCCTCGCTGATGCCGAGCCGCTCGGCCTGGACCGCGAACGGACGCGGTACGAGCGGAAGGTCGTCCTGACACAGCTGGATCACCGCGACCTCGAGATCGCTGAGCGTCGGCGCGGGCATGTCGGTCTTGCGTTCGGGTCGTTCGTGTTCGAGGACCTCGGCCTTGGCGTCTGCCGCGGTCTGCCCGGTCATGTCGAGCTTCACGCCGATCTTGTAGAGCTTGAGGGTCGGCAACTTGCGGGTGACGAGAGACCCTGACGCCGTGTGGAGGATGTCGAGGTGCGCATCGAAGTCCTCGCCCGGCGGGACGGCGAGCGTGTACCAGAGGTTGTAGTCGTGGTTGCGTTTGTAGTTGTGGCTGACACCAGGGTGCTCGTTGATCACGGCCGCGGCGGCGTCGATGTGATCGGCGTCGACCTTCGCGGCGATCAGGGCAGACGTGTAGCCCAATGCTCGGGTATCGAAGATGGCCGACAGTTGCCGGAGGACGCCTTCCTCCTTGACGGCCTGCAGACGGCCGATGACCTCAGCTTCGGTGAGTCCGAGCCGGTCGGCCAGCACGGCGTAGGGCGCAGCGTCGAGTGGGAACGACCACTGCACCGCATTGAGAAGTTGGGCGTCGGCGTCGGTGAGCTCCATACGGCCAGTCTCGCACCCGATGACCGATGCCGTCTCACCGGCCCGACGATGGAGGAAATGGTGCCCGGGCGTCCGCTCAGGGCGTGGCGAGGGCCAACTGGGTCGTGGGTGGCGGGGTGAACGGACCGTTCCCACCAACCGGTTCGACGACTCCGGCGCGATCGAGGACTGCGGTGAGGTGGTGATCGCGGCCGCCGCGGACGACGGTGACCACCACGCGTTGGCCCGAGGGCGCGCGGCGGACCGCAACGACCAGAGCGGCAGTGTCGGGGGTCGGGCGTCCATCGATGGCGGTGACGCGGTCGCCGACGCGGATCCCCGCAGTCGCCGCGCTCGAACCGGGCGCGATCTCGGCCACGGTGACACCGCGGTCGCCATCGGTGGCTCGAAGACCGAGTGCACCGTGGCTCACCCAGCCCTGCCGCGCGAGTTGTTGGGCAACGTCGATCACGACATCGCTGGGGATCGCGGCCGTCCGAACGGGACCTGATCCTGCGCCCGAGAGGATGCCGACCACGTTCCCCTCGCCGTCGACCAGCGCACCGCCGCGAGCGTTGTCGACGAGGTCCGCATTGGTGTTGATGAGGCCGGCGAGTTTGATGCCCGCGGGGTCGTCGGTCCATCCGCCGGTGGCCGTCACCACTCCGGTGGTCACCCAGGGGCCGCTGGTGTCCGTGCGTCCGACGGCGACGATCCAATCGCCGGCCCGGAGCCGGTCGGATCCACCGATTCGGGTCGGGTCGAGCCGCAGGGTCGGGATCGACAGGAGGACCAGGCCGGTCACCGGGTCGCGGCCGATGACCGTCGCCCGGTGCCGGGTCCGGTTCGAGACGCACACTTCGACTTCCGCGCCGACTGGGTGAGAGTCGTCGACCACGGCGGCGGTCGTGACCAACTGGTGGTCACCGACGGCCACGCCGGAACCGCGTCGTTCGACGCCGCCCGTCGTCGTGATGACCGCGGCGACTCCGGGTGCCACTTGACTCGCGATCACGGCCGCGTCGGTGGGTGCGCTGGTCTGCGGGGCGCCGGCGGCGGATCGGCCGGGCTCGTCGTCGAATGCGCCGACGATGCCGAGCACCGAGATGGTGGCCATCGCGCCGACGGTGCCGGCGGTGACTGCGAGTAGCACGTCGCGGCGCCAACTCCGTCGATGGCCGACCGTCGGTGAGGCCGACCCGCCAGACGCGGACTGGGCCGATGATTGGGCCGAACGTTGTGCGGCGAACATCTCCGATGGGTGGAGCCAGGTCCGATCCATCGGATGGGGGGGCGGCCGGGTGGCCTCGTCGTCGTCGTCTTCGGTCCCCGGCATTTCGGAGATTCTACCGACGAGTTCGCGCCGTTCACCCGCGGCCCTGGGGTTCCGCGGGCGCGATCCCTACAATGGTGCTCGTGTCGTCTCTGACCCCGCCGGAGCAACCTGATTGGGTTGCGCTCGACTCCGAACCACTCCCGGTCGACCTCGCGGTGGCCTGGGCCTCGGTCCCCGAAGCCGGAGCGGTCGTGAGTTTTCTCGGCATCGTCCGCAATCATGCCGAGGGTCGTTCCGACGTCACCGGTCTCACCTACGAGGCGTATGAATCCGAGGCCGAGCGGGCGATGGCCGAAATCGTGGCCCAGGCCCGGGGCCGATGGACCGACCTCTCCCGGGTCGCGGTGCTTCACCGGACCGGGTTCCTCGCCCTGTCGGAAGCGTCCGTCGCGGTCGTGGTGTCGAGCCCGCACCGTGCCCACGCGTTCGCCGCTGCGCAGTTCTGTATCGACACCCTGAAGGAATCGGTACCGATCTGGAAGCAGGAGCACTGGGCCGGCGGGGCCGATTGGGGCCTGGGGGCCCACGATGTGCGTAGCCTCTCCTCAACCGATCGGAGCTGATCAGTGGAGTTCTTGGCCCTCGCGTTGGGTTTGATTGTCATCGGCGTCACCATCGTGATGGTGCGCCACCGCGGCCCGAGCGGCCTGAACGCCTCGATCGACGACTTCGCCGCGCGGCGAGAGGCGCTTGCGCCCGACGCGCCGCCCCGGACACGAGGTCGGCGCGCTGGCTAGGGACCTGGCAATCGATCTCGGCACCGCGAACACGCTGGTCTACGCGCGGGGTCAAGGGATCATCCTCAACGAACCCACGGTGATCGCGCTCAACAGCCGATCGAACGACGTGCTGGCAATGGGCCACGAGGCGTGGCAGATGATCGGCCGGACGCCGGGCTACATCGTCGCGGTCCGGCCGCTGCGTGGCGGTGCCATCACCGACTACGAGATCACCCAACGCATGATCCGGTTGCTGTTCCAGCGAGCCGGTGTGTCACGACTGTCTCGGGCTCGCGTGCTGATTTGTGTCCCGTCGGCGATCACCCACGTCGAACAGCGGGCGGTCTTGGAAGCTGCCCGCCTGGCCGGCGCGGCGTCGACGTACTTGCTGGAGCAGCCGATGGCGGCGGCGGTGGGCGCGGGGCTCCCTATCCACGAACCCCTCGGCAACATGGTCGTCGACATCGGTGGTGGAACGACCGAAGTCGCGGTCATCTCACTGCGCGGTGTGGTCGCGCTGGAGGCGGTCCGGGTCGGCTCGTTCGACATCGACGCCGCGATCCAGGCCTACGTGCGGCGCGAATACGGCATCGCGATCGGGGAGCGCACCGCGGAGGAAATCAAGCTCGCCATCGGTAGCGCGTTCCCGACCCCCGACGAGTTCAAAGCCGAAGTCCGGGGTCGTGACCTCATGAGCGGCCTCCCGAAGACGGTGATCCTCACGCCCGAGGAAGTGCGCGCCGCGATCGAGGAGCAGGTGCGGGCGATCTGCGATGCAGTGATCGCTGCGCTGGCGCAGACGCCGCCCGAGTTGGCCCACGATCTGATCCTCCATGGCATCCATCTGGTGGGTGGCGGCGGGATGCTGCGGGGACTCGACCTGCGCATCGCGCAGGAAACGAAGTTGCCGGTGCACTTGGTCGACGCACCGCTGGAGTGCGTGGTGCTCGGTGCGGGTCGGTGCGTGGAGATCTTCGATCAGGTCGAAGACATGCTCATGCACGGCCCTCGTCACTGACCTCGTCGAGCGCTTCGACCGGGGACAGATCTTCACCGGCCTGGCGGGTCTGCCAATCGGAGTCGTGGCGAGCGGTTGCGATCGCGGCATCCACCCGCGGATCATCGAATGGTGCCAACGCGAGAATCGCGCGGCGCCGCACGGACGGCCGGTCCGAACACGCCGCGAGAATCGCGTCGAGTCCGGCCGGATCGCCGAGTGATCCCAAGGCGGCGACGGCCGACTCCCGAATGAGCGCGTCGTCGTGGCCCGCGGCGTGCACGAGCGCCGAGACCACAGTGCGCCGGTCGGGGTCCGACCATTCGATTTCGCCCGCGGCGAAGCAGGCAGCTTCGGCGACGAGCTGATCGGTGTCTGCCACGAGCGTCAGCAAGTCCGCCGCCGCCGGGGCCACCGCAGGCGCGAGTTCGGCGGCGCGCCTCCGAACGGCGGGATCGCGGTCGAGGGCAGCGTGTTCCCAGGTGTCTCGGGCCGCTTCGATCGACGCGGTCCGCACGACCGCACCGAGCGCGGCGACGCGTACTCGCGCGTCGTCGGCACCGCGTACCGCGCCGACGAGTTCGTCGATCCCGATCTCGTCGGTCGTATGGGCCCGACCGGTCGCGGCGTATCGCGCCGCCACCGCCGGTGCCGGGTGGAGGTTCGCGTCGGTGCCAGGAGCCGGAGTGGTTTCGGAGCTGATGCGAGCCGACGCTACAGGTCGCTCCGGGAGGTGCCGATGCCGAGAGCATGGGAATGGCTGGATCGCTGCGCTGCGCGCGGCGTCGGATCGCCCTCTCGGCCACGGCCGTGGCGCTGGTGTGCACGGTCACCGTGGCGATCGTTGTGACGACGACCCCTGAGTCGGGGTCGACGTTGTCGGTGCGTCGGGCGGCCGCCCGCGAGTCTTTCCTTCCGGTTGCCCCGACCATGGCGCGGGCAGTGGTCCCGTCGGCCGATGCCGGGCTCGCGGCCGCGGCGTGGGAGATCGCCCACCCGCCGCCACCCCCGCCCCTCCCGGTACCGGCCGCGCTGCCCAACCCGTCGGCACCGCGCGAACTCGTCGAGATCGGTCGTATTCAGATTCCGAAGACCGGCGTCGACGAGGCCATCCGGGAAGGGGTCGAACAGGTGGTCATCGACCGCGGTCCCGCCCATTGGCCGGGAACGGCCGAGATCGGCGGCTGGGGGAACCTGGTCCTCGCCGGTCACCGCAGCATCCACACGGCGCCGTTTCTCCGCAATGGCGAACTCGTCGCCGGTGACGCGATCGTGCTCTCGGACGCGACCGGCACGTATCGCTACTCGGTGACGAGCGTCGAGGTGGTCCCGTCCACCGCGCTCTGGATCGTGGATCAGCACGCCGGTCGGACACTCACCATCTTCACGTGTCACCCGATCGGGAGTTCGGCTCAGCGACTGGTGGTCCGCGCGGCACTCATGTCCCGACCTCGCCCGGGGGACTGAGAACCCCGTGAGCGTATGACCCGGCTGGTGGGCGTGCGCATGGCAGGCTGACCCCCGCTGATGAACTCCTCTGCCGAAACTCCGGCGCGTGCGGCCGGCGCGCCCCCCGACCTGAACATCGAATCCACGAGTCCTCCTGCGCGTCCGCGCTCCATCGGCGTGCGCATCGTCGTCGTTGCTGCGATCCTCATCGCGGTCGTGGGCATCGCCGGCATGTGGGTCAAGCTTCCGTATGTCATCTTCTCTCCGGGCGACGCCACCCCGATCGAGGACCTGGTCAAGATCTCGGGCACCAAGACCTACGACCACGAAGGCGAGGTGTTGCTCCTCACCGTGCGGGTCAGCAACGGCCGGCCCAACGTGTGGCGATTCCTCCAAGCGAGTTGGGACGGCGACTCCAAGGTCATCGGCGAGAAGCAGTATCTCGGCAATGCACCTCGAGGCCGGGTCGATCGGGCCAGCGTGCAGATGATGGGCGAGTCGCAGCTCGCGGCCAAGGAAGCAGCGCTCACCCGTTTGGGATACGACATCGAGGTGTCGGGCAAGGGAGCACGGGTGCTCCAGGTGCTGGCGGACTCGCCGGCCGAACGCGCCGGATTGCGGACCGGCGATGTCATCGTCGCGATCGACGGGCGACCGATTTCGACTCGCGATCAGGTCGGACAGATCGTGCAGCCCGAGCCCGTGGGGACGCAGTTCGCAGTGACCGTCAAGCGGGACGACTCGACCAAGGAGTTCACGGTGACGAGCGAGGCCGCGACGTCGGGCGAACTCTCGGGGAAGCCCTTCTTCGGCATCGGTGCCGGCACCGAAGACCTCAAGGTCAGCTTCCCCTTTCGGGTCTCGATCGACGCCGGCGAGGTCAGCGGACCGTCGGGCGGGCTCGCGTTCACCCTCACGATCATCGACGATCTCACACCCGGCGACCTGACCGGCGGCGGCAAGATCGCCGTGACCGGTGAGATCGACGGGTCCGGCCGAGTCGGTGAGGTCGGCGGCGTTCCCCAGAAGGCCGTCGCCGCACGCGAGTCGGGCGCGCGCCTGATGATCGTGCCGGCGACCGAAGTGCGGGCGGCCCGTTCCAAAGCCGGCGCCATGAAGGTGGTCGGAGTCCGGACGCTCGACGACGCGCTGCGAGTCCTGCACCGCAACGGCGGCGCCAAGGTCCCGGCTGCCGCCAACCGTCCTTGATCCTCAGGGCTCCGGCCGCACTGCGGGACGGAGCGCGACTGGCGTTTGGGAAAAGTTCCTCGGCAGTCCTCCGTCGTCCATCGGTTCGCCAATACCATGGTGCGCCGTGATTCCACCGAGGAGATCCTGTGGCTGATGTCCACCGTCGCGCGGCGGCCAGTGCCCCGCGCCTCACGTCGGAGGAGATCTCGACGCGCGGATTCGCGGCGGCATTCCGCGGGATTTCCGAGGTCGAGGTCCGCAATTTCCTCAAGCGGGTTGCCGCCGAAATCGATGTCGCCCGGGCCCGAGAAGACGAACTCGGCGAACAGGTCGAGGAACTCCGCCGCCAGCTCGCGGACCCGCCGCTCGTCACCGAAGACCGGTTGCTCGACGCGTTGGGTGAGGAGACCGCTCGCGTCTTGCGGTCGGCGCAAGAATCGGCGGAGCAGATCCGCAGTCGGGCGGAGGAGCGGGCGGCCGGAACCGTCGCCGACGCGGAGGCCGCCGCCGCCGCGCTGCGTGCGGAAGCCGATGCCGACGCGGCGGCGATGCGCGATGCCGCCCAGTCATCTGCAGCCGCGCGCGAGTCGGAAGCCACTGAGTACGCGTCGGAGTTGCGGACAACCGCGGAGGAAGAGGTCGCGACGCTGCGAAGCTCGACCGAAGCCGAGCTCACCGCGGCCCGCGAGCAATCGCTCGCCGAGGCCGAAGCTGCGATCGAGGCGGCCAAGGTGGCCGGACGCGATCTGGTGAACGAAGCGCGCTCGGTGCGCGAGCGGATCCTCGCCGACCTCGGTCGGCGGCGATTGCTGTTGCAGGCCCAGATCGACGAGCTGCGCGCCGGACGGGATCGACTGCTCGATGCGTATCGGGTAGTCAAGCGCACGATGGGCGACGCGACCGAGGCGTTGGTCCAGGTCGAGGCCCGGGCCGCCGACGAGCTGTCCGGTCCGCCGCCCCCGGCCGATGTGCCGCCCGTCGACGGCGAACTCGCGGCCCTTGCCGGCGAGCTGAGCGGTGAGTCCGGCACGCCGTCGGTCGAGGTCGAAGCGCTCTTCGCCCGCCTGCGGTCCCAGAGTGCCCCGGCCGCCGAATCGGCGCCGGCCGCCGAATCGGCGCCGGCACCCGCACCTCAGCCCGAGCCCGAGCCCGAACCGGACGTTGAAGCGGAAACGCACATCGATCTCGTCGCGGAGGCTGCGGCCACGATCGATGTCGTCCCAGAGTCAGAGCCAGAGCCAGAGCCGGAGCCAGAGCCGGAGCCAGAGTCAGAGCCGGCGCCGGCGCCGGAGTCAGAGTCAGAGCCGGAGCCGGAGCCGGAGCCGGAGCCGGACCGAGAGCCGGACCGAGAGCCCGTGACCGAGCCGGTGGGAGGTGATCGTGCCGACGGTGATCAGGACTCCGCGGGCGAACCGGCAGCCGGTGACCGGTCGGACGACGCGGCCCGGGCCGAACGGGCCCAGATCTTGGATCCACTCCAGCGCGAGCTCGGCCGCAAAGTGAAACGGGCGATGCAAGACGAACAGAACAACGTGCTCGATCGGCTGCGCACGATCAAAGGCCGACCTTCGGCCGCGGATCTGCTGCCGAGCCGTGACGAACAGACCCGCGCGCTCGCGTCGGCGATGCGCGGACCGGTCGACGCCGCGTTCGCGGGCGGCGCGGCGGTGGCGGGCAGCCGATCGATCCGAACCGCCCCGCCATCGATGGTCGACGGTCTCGCCGCGGCCATGGTCGAGCGGCTGCATCCTCGGCTGATCGAGGCGATCGATGCGGCGGGAGACGACGAGTCCGCCGTCACGCAGCGTCTGGGCGCCCGGTATCGGGAGTTCAAGGGCCACGATCTGGATGCCGTGGTCGGCGACACGCTCGCCGCGGCGTGGGCACTCGGTGTGTACGAGGCGACCCCCAAGGGCGCCACGCTGCGCTGGGTTGCGGCGGTCGAGGGAACCTGTCCGGATTGCGACGACAACGCTCTCGAACCCACCGTGCGTGGTCAGGAATTTCCGACGGGCCAACCCCATCCGCCGGCACACCCCGGCTGTCGATGCCTGCTGGTTCCGGTCGTCGCCTGATCGGTCGGTCACGCGTGACCTCGGCGGGCGTGACGGCCGATTCGGGGCCTGCTCCCTCGGAGTGGGTACCCCGCATCTAGGCTCGACCGGATGCGCGTCCCCCCGGTTCAGCGTCGTTCCTCCAGCCGTGTTCGTTTCCGTCCGTGGATGATCGTGGTGGTCGCGATCGTGGTGGGGCTGTTCCTCTCGGCCCGATGGTTGGCCGGCTTCTACACCGACTACCTCTGGTTCGACTCGATTGGCTTCGGCCCGACCTGGCGCGGGCTGTTGTGGGCCCGTTTCGCGCCCGCTGCCGCCTTCACCGCGCTGTTCTTCGTCATCATGTTTCTGAGCCTCACGATCGCGGACCGACTCGCGCCGAGGGCACGAGGGCTCGGGCCCGAGGACGAGATGTTGGCGCGGTACCAATCGACGGTCGGTCCCTACGCGGGTCGCCTGCGGATCGTCGTGTCCGCGATTTTCGCCCTGCTCGCCGGGGGCAGTGTTGCCGGTGAGTGGCAGCGGTGGATCCTGTTCACCAACGCCCAAGACTTCGGCATCAAGGACCCGCAGTTCCATCTTGACGTCGGTTTCTACGTCTTCCGCCTGCCGTTCCTGACGTTCTTGTTCGACTGGCTGTTCGCCGGACTGATCATCGTGCTGATCGTGACGGCGATCGCGCACTATCTCAATGGTGGTATCCGACTCCAGACTCCGTTCCAGCGAGTCACGCCTCAGGTGAAGGCGCACCTCTCGGTGATCCTCGGTCTCATGGCGTTGGTCAAGACCGCGCAGTACTACCTCGAGCGCTACGAGCTGAACTTCTCCGGCCGGGGTGTCGTCGAGGGAGCAAGCAAGACCGATGTCGCGGCCCAGTTGCCGGCACTGAATCTGCTCATGGTGATCTCGGTCGTCGCCGCGGGGTTGTTCGTCTGGAACATCTGGCGTCGGGGGTGGGTCCTCCCGGTGATTGCGGTCGGGCTCTGGGGGTTCGTGGCGCTCGTGATCGGGACGATCGTCCCGGCCGCGTACCAACAGTTCGCCGTCCAGCCGAACGAGTTGGCGAAGGAGAAGCCCTACATCGCTCGCAATATCAAGGCCACGCGAGCGGCGTTCGGCATCGCCGGTATCAAGTCCACCCAATTCGACTTCCGTAACAACCTGACCGCGAACGACCTCGAAGACAACCGCCAGACGATCTCGAACGCCCGCTTGTGGGAGTCGTCGGTGATCTCGACGAACTTCCAGCAGTTCCAGAGCCTGCAGACCTATTACCGGTTCAACAACGCCGACGCCGATCGTTACGTGGTCGACGGTCAGCTCCGCCAAGTGTTGGTGGCGGCGCGTGAGTTGAACTCGGCCGACCTGCCGTCGCAGAGCTGGGTCAACCGTCATGTCGTCTACACCCACGGGTACGGCGCGGTGGTGTCGCCCGCGAACTCGGTCGATCAACAGAACGGGCAACCGAACTACCTGCTCCAGGACATTCCCGGACGCGGCAAGCTCACCCTCAAGACCCCGCAGCTCTACTTCGGCGAGCAACTCGACGACTACGCGTTGGTCAACGCGAAACAGGCGGAGTTCGACTTCGCCCGCCAGGGTCGCGATCAGACCACGCGCTACAAGGGCGCGGCGGGTGTCGGCCTCTCATCGTGGCTGCGCCGGACGGCGTTCGCCCTTCGATTCGGTGACCAGAACCTGTTGATCTCGAGCCAGATCGAGGACAAGACCCGCATCATCTTCCGGCGCGACATCCTGGCGTCGGTCGAGGCGGCGGCACCGTTCCTCAGTTTCGATCGGGATCCATACCCGGTGCTCGACAACGCGACCGGGCACCTGACCTGGGTGCTCGACGGCTTCACGACGAGCGACCACTACCCGTATTCCCAGAGCATCACCCCCAGGGAAGGCGGGGTCGCAGGGAAGAGCATCAACTACATCCGCAACTCGGTGAAGGCGACCGTCGATGCCTACGACGGGACGGTCACCTTCTACGTGGTCGACCCGACCGACCCGATCATCAAGGCGTACCGCTCGGCCTTCCCCGAACTCTTCACCGACTTCTCCAAGATCTCCCCGGATGTGAAGGCCCACCTGCGCTATCCCCAAGACCTGTTCCGCTACCAGACCGACGTCTACACGAAGTACCACGTGCTGAATCCGACGACGTTCTTCTCCGGTGCGGCGCAGTGGGAAGTGTCGGCCCAGCCTGGTCAGGCGGGCGCGACTGACCCCACCGCGGTGACGGCGGTGAACAGCGGGCCCCAGAATGCCTCGTCGGCCGGCGCTCGTGTCGACCCGCTCTACGTCTTGAGCAAGTTGCCGGGTGAGACCGTGGAAGAGTTCCTGATCCTGCGGCCGTTCGTTCCGGTCTCCAAGTCGGACTCGCAGAACCGGCTGTCGGCGTTCATGGTGGCGCGCGCCGATCCCGATGCCAAGCAACGACTCGAGAGCTTGGAGATGCCCCAGGGGCTCAACGTTCCCGGCCCGGTGCAGGTTGACCGCACGATCAACACCACCAAGGCCATCTCCACCCAGTTCACCCTTTTGGGAGACCGCGGCTCGACCGTCGAGCAGGGCAGCATCCAGATCATCCCGGTCAACGACTCGCTCCTCTACATCCAGCCGATCTACGTGAAGTCCGACAACGGCGGACAACCGACGTTCGGGTTCGTGATCGCGTCGTACGCCGGCGAGGCGAAGTTCGGAACCGATCTCGAAGACGCGCTGTTGAAGTTCGATCAGTTCCGTGGCGGTGCGACGCCGCCGCCGACTCCGGGGACCGGTGGCCCGACCGAACCGCCGGCGACCGGTGGCTCGGCCGTCGACGACCTGTTGCGCCAGGCCGACGCGGCCTACGCCGCAGCCCAGCGGGCGTTGGACGACAAGGACCTCGGCACCTTCCAGGCGAAGGTGAAAGAGCTCGGCGACATCCTGACCAAGCTGGCCGACGCGCGGGCCGCCGAACAGGACAGCGCCAAGGCCTCGCCGTCGACGACCACCACGACTCGGGCCTCGTCCGGCTCATCTGCTGGGGCCCAAGCTCTGGGCCGCTGACCGGTCACCGGGTCACAATTCGCCTCAGGGATGGCCGATCGACGCATCGACGACAGGGTGATTGGATTGTTACTATCTCCGTAGTGGAAATCCCGGCCGCCCCCGGCCGGGCCCTCGACCACGGAGCGTCTCATGGCTGTCAAAGGCATTGATCTCGGCAAGTATCAGCTCGGCTGGCACGACTCGACCGACGACTACGTCTACACGCCGCACAAGGGTCTGAACGAGAAGACGGTGCAGGACATCTCCGACGGCAAGGGCGAGCCGGACTGGATGCTGAAGTTTCGACTCAACGCGCTGAAGCGGTTCGAGCGTAAGCCGATGCTCGACTGGTTCGCGAAGAACATGCCCGACATCGACTTCGACGACATCTACTACTACTTGAAGCCGACCGAAGGCTCGGTCTCGGAGTGGGACGAACTGCCCGAGAGCATGAAGAACACCTACGAGAAGCTCGGCATCCCCGAAGCCGAACGGAAGTTCCTCGCCGGAGTCACCGCCCAGTTCGAATCAGAAGTCGTGTACCACAAGAACCGCGAAGACCTCGAGGGTCTCGGCGTCTTGTTCACGAGCATGGACCAAGCGCTCAAGGACTACCCCGAGATCGTGCAGAAGTACTTCGGGACGGTCATTCCGCCGGGCGACAACAAGTTCGCGGCACTCAACTCGGCCGTGTGGTCCGGAGGGTCGTTCATCTATGTGCCGCCGGGGGTGCACGTCGACATGCCGCTCCAGGCGTACTTCCGCATCAACGCGGAGAACGCCGGTCAGTTCGAACGCACGTTGATCATCGCTGACGAGGGTTCATCGGTGCACTACGTCGAAGGGTGTTCGGCGCCGGTGTACTCGACCGACTCGCTGCACTCGGCGGTGGTCGAACTCATCGCGAAGCCGGGAGCCCGGATCCGTTACACGACGATTCAGAACTGGTCGCCGAACGTCTACAACCTCGTCACCAAGCGTGCCGTCGCGGAGACCGAAGCGACCGTCGAGTGGATCGACGGCAACCTCGGATCGAAGCTCACGATGAAGTACCCCGCAGTGGTGATGACGGGCCCGAAGGCCCACGGAGAGGTGCTCTCGGTGGCCTATGCCGGGTCGGGCCAGCACCAGGATGCCGGGGCGAAGATGACCCACGCGGCGCCCGAGACCACCTCGATCATCGACAGCAAGTCGATCTCGAAGGACGGCGGTCGGACCACCTACCGCGGTCTGGTCAAAGTCGAAGAGGGCGCGCACAACGTCAAGAGTCACGTTCGATGCGACGCGCTGATCCTCGACGATCACTCTCGTTCCGACACCTATCCGTACATGGAGATCGACGAGCAGGACGCCCGGATCGGTCACGAAGCCACCGTCTCGAAGGTGGGTGACGACCAACTCTTCTACCTGATGAGCCGTGGTCTCACCGAGCAGCAGGCGACCGCGATGATCGTCAACGGCTTCATCGAGCCGATCACCAAGACACTCCCGATGGAATACGCCGTCGAACTCTCCCGGCTGATCGAGCTGAATATGGAGGGGGCGGTCGGATGAGTGGGCACATGCTGGACGGGCCATTCCGACCGCAGCCGACCAGAGTGATGGAGGGGGCGGTCGGATGAGTGGGCTTCTACCTCGCCCGTTCTGCGGTTGACCGCTCGGCCTCGATCATGACGAATCACCTGTTTACTGCTGACGCCGCAGGCGCGTTGGGCGGCCCCGACTGGCTGCTGGCGCGGCGGTTGGCTGCGGCCGAACACCTTGCGACCGTGACCTGGCCGACCGACGCGGAAGAGGTCTGGCGGTACTCACGGGTGAATCAGTTCGACCTGGCGCAGTACCGGCCGATGACTGCGGAAGAACTGGGTGACCCCAACGCGGAGACCGCGCCGGGCGGAGGCGTGCTCGCCGCCGAGGCGGGGGAGCGGTCGGCGCTCATCGTGATCCGAGACGGCCGGGTCGTGCACCATGAACTCGATGCCGAACTCGTCGCCCAGGGTGTGACGGTCTGTGGGATCGCAACGTGTGGAGCGGAGACCATCGAGCCGTATCTCGGTTCGATCGCGGGCGCATCGCCCGATGCGTTCACGGTGTTGCACGACGCGTTTCTCGCCGGCGGCGGTTTCGTGCACGTGCCGCGAGGGGTCGTGGTGGCGCGGCCGATCGTCGTGCTGCACTGGGCCGAGGGTGACGGACAGGCGTCGTTCCCCCACACGTTGGTCGTGGCCGAGGAGGGGAGCGAGGTCACGGTGCTCGAGCGCCACGCCTCGGCGCCGCACGTCTCCCATTTCGTCAACAGCGTGGTGGAACTCTCCGTGGGCGACAACGCGCACGTGCGTCACGTGAGTGTCCAGGAGTACGGCGATCAGACGTGGTCGATCGCACTCCAGCGCGCGCATCTCGGTCGTGACGCCCGGTTGTCGTCGTCGGCGGTCGCGCTCGGTGGCGACTACGCCCGGTTGCGGACCGAGTCACGGCTCGACGGACAGGGAGCCGAGAGCGACCTGCTCGCCGTGTACTTCGGCGATGGCAACCAGATGCACGACTTCCGGACCTTCCAGGATCACGTCGCGCCCCGAACCCGCAGCGATCTCCTGTTCAAGGGGGCGGTGGAAGACACCGCCCGTTCGGTCTACAGCGGACTGATCCGGATCCGTCCTGACGCCCAGAAGGTCGAAGCGACCCAGTCGAACCGGAACCTCGTGCTCACCGAAGGTGCGGGTGCCGAATCGATTCCCAACCTCGAGATCGAAGCCGACGACGTGCGGTGCTCGCACGCGTCGACGGTGGGTCCGATCGACGACGACCAGCTCTATTACCTCGAGTCACGCGGGGTGAAGCCGGACGACGCCGAACGCCTCATCGTGCTCGGCTTCTTCGAGGACGTCTTGAGCCGGCTGCCGGTGCCCGAGTTGGCCACGCCATTGCGCCGGGCGGTGCATGAGAAGGTTGGCCACCTCCATGGGGATCGCCGGTGATGCCGACGCGCGTGTGCTCGACCAGCGACGTCGCCGAGGGAGCGGCCCGACGGTTCGACGTGAACGGCCATCGAGTGTGTGTGGTGCACCTCCCCGACGCCGGTGACGGTCGCCACGGTTGGTACGCGATCGGCGACGAGTGTTCCCATGCCGACTTCTCACTGGCCGAAGGAGACGTGTGGGTCGACGAGTGCGAGATCGAATGCCCGAAGCACGGCTCGACCTTCTCGTTGACGACCGGTGAACCGCAAGCGCTGCCGGCCACGCGGCCGGTGCCGACCTACGAACTGTTGCTGGAAGGTGATGAGGTCATGGTGGTCGGGGCATGAGTGAGTTGAAGATCACCAACCTGTGCGCATCGGTGGAAGGGGTCGAGATCCTGCGCGGCGTCGACCTGGAGGTGAGTTCCGGCGAGGTCCACGCGTTGATGGGTCCAAACGGTTCGGGGAAGAGCACCCTGTCGCACGTCTTGATGGGGCGGAGTGACTACACCGTGACCGATGGATCGGTGACGATCGACGGTGAGGAGATTCTCGGCCTCCCCACGTGGGAGCGCGCGCGACGCGGCCTCTTCCTGACCCACCAGTATCCCGTCGAGGTTGCCGGGGTCCGGGTGGTCGACCTGGTGAGTGCGGCGACGGATCAGAACGTGGACGATTCCCGGGTGCGGGTCGAGGCCGAACGCTTGGGTGTCCGCGACGAGTTCTTGGCCCGCGGAGTGAACGTCGAGTTCTCCGGTGGCGAACAGAAGCGCACCGAGACCCTGCAACTCGCGGTGCTCGAACCTCGGTTCGCGATCCTGGACGAGATCGATTCCGGTCTCGATGTCGATGCATTGCGGGACGTCTCCCGTCGGATCGAAGCGATGACCGAGGAGACCGGCTTGGGCGTCCTGGCGATCACGCACTACGCCCGGTTGTTGACCGAACTCCGACCGGATCGAGTCCACGTGTTCATGGGTGGTCGGGTGGTGACCTCCGGAGGTCCTGAACTCGCCGACGAACTCGAAGCGGTTGGTTACGACGGGTTGGCGGATCGGCTCGGCTTCGAGGTGCCGGCACCGGCGACGGTCGCGGACACCGAAGATCCGTTCGCGACCCCGGGGTTCTGAGCGAGCCGGATCAGAACGGCCACCGGCCGCCGCCCGTTCAGGTCGCGGGTGGTGTGACGACCGCAAGAGCCGGCGCGGGCGCCGGTGCGGGGGTCGGGACCGGTGCGGGCGCCGCCGTGGGGGGTGGGCTCGGTGCGATCGCGGAGCTCGAGAGGATCTGCGCCGGGGTTCCGCCGAAGACGTAGACGGGGTCCCCCACGTGCACGAGCAGCGGGTAATACTCGGCGATGTGCATGGGAATGCGAGCGCAGCCGTGTGATGCCGGGGTCGTGGGGACGCTGGTGTATCCGTGCACGGCGATCCCACCGTTGAAGTAGTACGGCTGGTACAGCTGGCCGAGGGGCGACTTGTCCCAACCCAACACGACCCGGGTGTAGGTGAAGCGTCCCGATGGTGTGGTCGCAACTTCACAGATGCGCCGGGTCGGGTTCACCCGCGGCGAGTTGAAGCAGTAGTGCTCGCCGGAACCGGTCGAGGTCGTGGTGATGAGCTTGACCTGGTAGTCGGCGTAGAGCGTGAGCACCTGCTTGGCGACATCGAGCTCGGTGCGGTTCGGTTCGCCGTCGGCTTGGAGCGGTGCGGGGTATTGGAACGCGGTCAAGGCCATCGCCTCGCCCGGTCCGATGCGGCCATTGCGCGGGAGGCCTTGGATCTTCTGGAGGGCCTGGACCGCGTAGGTCGTCGCGCCGCCGTAGTTCCCGTCGACTGCACCCGGGTCGAAGTGCAGGTCGGCGAGCCGCTGCTGATAGGCCCGCACGATGTCGGGGTTGGAGCCCGGACCGAGGCTCCCGGTGAAGGGTGGGAGCGTCGCGACGGCCGGCTGGATGATCGCCGGCCGGGTGGTGGTCGTGGTGCTGGGCTCGGTCGACGTGGTGGACGAGGAACTGCTCGATGCCAGGCGTGGTTCCGCGGCGCTGGCGACGGGATGATCGGACTTCGCTGCGGCAACGCCGATGCCGACCGCGGTGCCGACGGCGACCGTGGCGGCAAGGCTGCCGATGATCATCTTGCGGCGAACTGCGCGCAGCTGTGCGCGCCGTTCCGAGCGGCTGGGCTCAGGGGTCATCGTGTCCATACATCTCCCGGGGAACACCCATGGTACCGGCACGATTCCGGGCAGAGAGGGATTCCATGCGACGACGGTCCACGCTCACGGCGAGCGCGGAGATCGTGGTGTTCAGCCAGGAGGCGTCAGGCGGTGGGCTGACGCTCTTCTTCGAGGAGTTTCGCGATGGCGCGGTCCGACGAGTTGACGACCGCAAGACGCAGGTCGAGCAAGAAGTCGACAACTTCGGCGCCGGCGACGAGGTCACGCGTCCCAAAGCGTTCGAGTGCCTGGTCGATCGTCATCACCAAGTCGGGCGTCACGGTCGTTTCGTCGGTCATGCCGCTCCCTTCGAGTGGAACACCGAGCGTACCCGGCCCGGGCTCCCCAATATGGTCAAGTTCCGTGTCGGGCGTGTGAATACACCGGGATGACTCGTATGGCCCATGGTTCAGTCCGTGGCTTCGATCTCGTCGAGGCCCTGACTCAGGGTGTTCCAGGCGAGGGTTGCGCACTTGATCCTCACCGGGAACTTCACGACGCCCTGCAGGGCTTCGAGGTCACCGAGGCGAACGCCCGCGAGTTCGTCGGGCGACGCGTCGACGTCGTCGGCTTCGCCGCCGATCTTGGATTCGTGGATGCTCATGAGCGCCTTGAACGCTCGGATCAACGTCCGGGCCTCCGCCACGGACTTCCCTTTCACCGCAGCACTCATCATCGAGGTCGACGCCTGGCTGATCGAACACCCTTGGCCGGCGATCTTGAGATCGGTCACCGTGTCGTTGTCGACGTCGAGGTAGAGCACGACCTCGTCGCCACACAGCGGGTTGAAACCCTCGACCTGATGCGCCGGGGGGACGGGGAGTTCCCCGCGGTTGCGCGGCGCGCGGTAGTGATCGAGGATGATCTCGCGATAGAGGTCTTCGAGTCCGGCCATTGGTGGCGATCCTAGGTGGAGAGGTTCAGAGGCTGAAGAACTTCTGGGCCTTCGACAGGCCTTCGACCAACGCGTCGACGTCGGCCTCGTCGTTGTAGACGTAGAGCGATGCCCGGCTGGTTGCCGGGATCTGGAGCACTTTCATCAGTGGTTTGGCGCAGTGATGCCCGGCCCGCACGCAGATTGCTTCCTCGTCGAGGACCTGGGAGACGTCGTGGGCGTGGATGTCAGGGAACAAGAACGAGATCACGCCGCCCCGACGGTCGAGCGAGCGGGGTCCGAAGATCCGAAGGTTGTCGCCGAATCGATCGGCGAGCGCCGCGAGTGCGTAGCCGGTGAGGGCGCGTTCGTGGTCGTGAACCGCTTCCATGCCCAGGGCTTCGAGGTAGTCGATCGCGGCATTCCAACCGACGGCCTCGGTGATCGCCGGGGTTCCAGCCTCGAACTTCCAGGGCAACTCGTTCGTGGTGAAGCCGTCCTTGCGGACGTCGCGAATCATCTCGCCGCCACCGAGGAACGGCGGCATGGCTTCGAGGAGCTCGCGTCGCGCCCACAACGCGCCGATGCCAGACGGGCCGAGCATCTTGTGGGCCGTGATGGCCACGAAGTCGGCGCCCCAGGCCTGCACGTCGATCTTCAGGTGTGGTGCTGCCTGCGATGCGTCGACGAGGATCGCCGCGCCGGCGGCCCGCGCGGCCGCCACGAGCTGGGGAATGTCGTTCACCGTGCCGAGCACATTCGACATCGCGGTGACGGCGAGCAGCGACGCGCCGTCGAGGAGTTCGTCGAGTGAGCTGAGGTCGAGTCGGTAGTCGGCATCGATGGGGATCCACCGCAGCTCGATGCCGCGCTCGGCCGCGAGCATGTGCCACGGGACGATATTGGCGTGGTGCTCCATTTCGGAGAGGACGACGACGTCGCCGGCGTTCAGGTTGGACCGACCCCACGAGTACGCCACGAGGTTGATCGCTTCGGTCGCGTTCCGAGTGAACACGAGTTCGGCGGTGTCGCCCGCGCCGATGAACGTCGCAACCTTGCGCCGCGCGGCCTCGAATGCCGCCGTGGCTTCTTCGGCAATCGCGTAGACGCCGCGGTGCACGTTGGCGTACGAGTGCGTCATGAGCGCGTCCATTGCGGCCATCACCGAGGTGGGCTTCTGTGCGCTCGATGCACTGTCGAGATAGACCAGCCGGTGCCCGTTGCGACGCTCGGCGAGGATCGGGAAGTCGGCCCGAATCCGGGCGACGTCGAGACTCATGAGCTTGCCGAGGCCGCGGCGCGGAAGCTGTCGAATCCGTCCCGTTCGAGTTGCGCGGCGAGTTCGAGTCCGCCGGACTGCACGATGCGGCCGTCGAGCAGGATGTGGACGACATCCGGAGTCAGATGATCCAGGATCCGCTGATAGTGCGTGATCATCAGAATCCCCATCTCGGGCCGGGCCTCACGCACCACGTTGATGCCCTCGGCCACCAATCGGAGCGCGTCGATGTCGAGGCCGGAGTCGGTCTCGTCGAGCACTGCGAACTCTGGCTCCATCATCGCCATCTGCAGGATTTCGTTGCGCTTGCGTTCTCCGCCGGAGAAGCCCTCGTTGAGGTACCGCTGGGTGAACTGGTCGTCCATACCGAGGCGCTTGGTCCAGTCCATGAGCGCCATCCGGATCTCGAGGATCGAGAGGTCGGAGATGCCCTTGCGGACCGCGAGTGCCTGACGGAGAAAGTTGAGCACGCTGACCCCCGAGATCGCCTCGGGATGTTGGAACCCGAGGAACAAACCGCGGGCCGCCCGTTCGTCGGTGGGGAGGTCGGTGATGTCCTCGCCCAGAAATCGGATTCGGCCGTGGGTGACCACGTAGGCCGGGTTGGCGAGGAGCGTGTTCGCCAAGGTGGATTTTCCCGAACCATTGGGGCCCATCAGGGCGTGGACCTCACCGGCGCCCACCTCGAGCGTGAGCCCTCGCAGGATCGGATGGCCGTCGGCCTCGACCGAGAGGTCCTCGATCTGGAGCGCGGGATCGTTCGAAGCAGCGGGCGTATTCACGGTCTGCATGGTAATACCACTATCTGCGTAGTGGAAACTCGGGCGCCGGATTTTGCGGCGAGTGCGCGGGTCAGCCCGGCGGGGTCCGCATGAGGCTGGCGCCGTCGGTCCAGACATCGGGATTCGTGATCGGCATGGTCGGTTCGGCCGTGAGGGTGGCGGTGCAGGGACGGTAGGTCTGAGGGCCCCGCGCACAGAAGTAGTAGCGGCCGCTGGTGGATGCCTTGACGAGTTCGACGTCGACCGGAACGCACGTCGCGCCGGTCGTCGCCGTCGGCGCCACGTAGGTGTCGATCTCGTCGCGATCGAGTCCCGGAGCGAGCCGAGGGTCGTACAGGATCGATGCCACGCGCGCATCGAGGGCGGATGGACCCCATCGGACCGACCGACCGTCGGCGGACGAGCCGTCCATCAGACTCGAATCACAGGTCGAGTGTTGGAGTCCGAGCGCGTGACCGAGTTCGTGGGCGATGGTCCGATTCCGTCCGACCTGGATGTCATCGCTGGCAACGACCACGAACGCGGAGTCGATCGTGCCGCGGCGATCGGGGGCGAAGGCCACGCGGGTGAGCCCGACCGCGGTGGCATCGACGGTGGCGACGTCGAGTTCGCGGGCGAAGGAGGCGCGCGGGACGAACCGCATGACGATGTCTGCATTCGCGCCGGTGATGGTGATGCGCAGCCCGGTGATGAGTCCCCACTGCGCGGCGGCTTCGGCCAGCCGGCGCAGGTCCTCCTCGGTCGGGGTCCCGAGCACCTGGACCTTCGGATTCCGCACCCAGCGCGACAACACGGTGCTGCGTCGCGCACCCGGCACCGCCGGGGTCGTGACCATTTCGGCGAACGCGTCGTACTCGTCGGGGGTGAGTGTGATCGGGCTACGACGATCGAGTTGGCGGCCGAGCACCTCGGTGCCGTCGGCCACGGGCGCAGCCCGGTTCGCGGCGGCCGGTCGGGCGGTCGTCTTGGTCGCCGAGTTCGACCCGGTTCCGGTGCAGGCGGCGATCAGGACCGCGATCCCGATACCCGCGACGACGCGCACCGACCGCCCATTCCCGTGCCTCGCCATCCCGGAAGAGTACTGGCCAGCCGCGACCAGACTTTTTGTCTCCAGGGTTGGGGAACAACCCACGCCCAGACCAAAAGTGCGGTGGGGCGATCGGCCGGCGACGGTCAGCGGCGGCGGGCCAGGGAGAGCGCGAAGTCCTGGGCCGGATCGGTCCACCACTGCTCGAGGTCGAAACCCGCGGCCTCGAGTTCTTCGGCGACCCGATCGCGCCGGAACTTGGCGCTGATCTCGGTGCGCATTTCCTCCCCGGCGGCGAAGGTCGCGACGAGGTCCAGTGCGGGCACCTTCACGGCGAGGTCCCGACGAGCGCGGAGTCGCATCTCGATCCACTCGTCGCTGGCGTTCCAATGGGCGACGTGGTCGAAGTCGTCGGGGTCGAACGTTGCTTCCAGCTCCCGGTTCAGTACGGCCAGGACGTTCTTGTTGAAGGCGGCGGTGACCCCGGCGGCATCGTCGTACGCGGCGACGAGTCGGCCCGGTGCCTTGACGAGATCGGTACCGAGGAGCAGTGACTCACCCGAGCGGAGCGTGCGGGCGAGGCTCGCCAGGAAGCCGGCGCGAGCCACCGGTTCGAAGTTGCCGATGGTGCCGCCGAGAAACGCGACCGTGCGCATACCGTCCGGGGGAATGCATTCAAGGTGGCGCTCGAAGTCGCCGACCACGGCATGCACCGAGACGCCCGAGTATTCGGTCGCAACCGCGTGGGCCGCGTCCCGCAAGGTCGCATCCGACACGTCGAACGGTACGAAGGTTCGGAGTACGTCGGCCCGGTGAAACGCGTCGAGGAGAATTCGGGTCTTCTCGGAGGTGCCGGATCCCAGCTCGACCAGCGTGTCGGCGCCGCTGATCGCCACGATGTCTTCCGCGTGGTCGAGGAGGATCGATCGTTCGGTCCGGGTCGGGTAGTACTCGGGCAGGCGGGTGATCTGATCGAACAACGCGGAGCCGCGGTCGTCGTAGAACCACTTGGGAGGCAGGACCTTCGGGTGCGAGGTGAGCCCGGCGAGCGCATCGACCCGCAACGCGTGCTCGAAATGATCGGCACCTAGGTGGTTCTCGACGCGCACTGCACCGGTCGTCATCGGGTTCCTTCCAGGGGAGTGAGGAACGCGCCACGGTGATCGACGGTGACGAGGTGCGCGTCGGGGATCCGCTCCCAACGCGGATCCTCGTCGAGCGCTTCGGACGCGAGGGTCGAACCGGCGGGAGTGCGGTGCAAAGAGAGCGTGTGTCGCCAGGTGGTGGCCGCGAGTTCCGACGCCGTCATCGCCATGAGATTCACGTACGCGTCGGGGGCCGGACTCACGATGGCGTGCACGGCCGCGAGCGCCGGCCCGAGCGGGTCACCCGCGTCGATCCGGCCCCGCAGGATCGCGAACACGACCTCGGAGTCGGTGTCGCCCGCGAGTTCGATGTGTGAGGGCACCTCGGCCCGGAGGCGGGCTTCGGTGCCACCGTGGAACGCGTGACCGTTCAGGGAGAATGCCACGGTGCCCAGCCGGGTTTCGGCCACGAACGGAGCGTTGTTGACCGCACGCAACGTGGTGCCGGGCGAGGCCTTGCGGGCGGCGGCCAGAATCGCGGTGGAGCAGTCGTCCGCGTGGTGAAATCCGGTCTCGGTCCAGATCGGTTCGATACTGCGGTAGTGCAACGGTGCGAGTCGGGGACTCGTCCACCAGGCGATACCCCAACCATCGGGGTTGGAGTCGGCGACGACCATCTCGCGCGGAGCCTCGCCCTGCGCGCGCAACCCGTGTGGCGCGTCGATCAGGCTGGCCAACGAGCGCGGTGAACCGAGATATCCGACGTGGCGACACATTCGCGACCTACGCGTCCCGCGCGCAGCGCACGCCGCTGAAAATCTGTCGGCGAATCGGGTAGTCCCAGTTCCGGAAGGTGGTGCTGATCGCGTGCGCGCTCGTGGCCCAGGATCCGCCACGGAGCACCTTGTACTCGGAGCCGAAGAACACCTCGGAGTACTCGCGATACGGGAAGCTGGAAAAGCCGGGGTACGGCGTGAAATCGGAGTTCGTCCATTCCCAGACCCCACCGATGAGGTCGAGCACCCCGCCCGCCGAGGCTCCATCGGGATGGGCACCGACCGCATCCGGTCCCCATCTGGCCGTTGCTCCCCAGAGCGCGGCGGGTGGTGGCTCGGCGATGTCGTTGCCCCACGGCCATCTCCGTTGCTCGCCGATGCCGCGGCCCGGATCCCAGCTGGCGGCCTTCTCCCACTCAGCCTCGGACGGCAAGCGTTTCCCGGCCCAGCGGGCGTAAGCGTCGGCCTCGTACCAGCTGACGTGCTGGACGGGTTCGTCCGGCGGGACTGGCTCAGTGTGGCCGAATCGGCGACGCAGCCAGCCGTCGGTGCTGGGCTGCCAGAACTCGGGATGGCTCAGGTTCGCCTGCTGGCGCCATTCCCAACCCGCGCGGGTCCAGTGGGATGGGTCGTCGTAGCCGCCGGCGTCGACGAAGCGGAGAAAGTCGCGGTTCGTCGTCGGAGTCCGATCGATAGAGAACGCCGGGAGGTCGACCGCGTGGGCCGGGCGTTCGTTGTCGTAGGCCGACCCGTCGGTATCGGTGCCCATCACGAACGGGCCCGCAGGGATCAGGATCTCCGTGTCGAGGTCGGTGCTGTTCGCGGACTTGCCGGGGCCCGCACCCGCCGCGGCCGGGTGCCCGTGGGTCATCAGCTGGATGGTCGCGAGGATCGTCTCGACGTGTTGGTGCTCGTGGCGGACGACCATCGAATACACGAAGTCGTCGGCGAGGAGCGCTCCGGTGCGCGGTCCCGAAGACGGGAGCAGTGGTGTTGCGGTGACGCGAGCGCGCACCGTCGCGGCGAAGGCCGCGGCCTGGGCGGGATCAAGGAGGTCGAGATCGGGCCGATCGGCGCGCGCGTGTCGGAAAGCGTCGTACACGTCGTCGAAGCGGGGGTCGGTCGGCGCCGCGCCCGTCGACTCGCGGAGCAGCCACAACTCTTCGAAGTGCGCGATGTGGGCAACATCCCACACGATTGGCGACATCAGCGGAGAGTGCTGGGCGGTGAGTTGTTCGTCGGTCAGGCTCGCAACGAGCGCGAGCGTCCGCGCACGCGTCGAGTCGAGAGTGTGAGCCGTTGACACCATCATCGGCTGGGAGAGGTAGCGACGCGTTCGGGTTCGGGAAGTACCGAAGTGCCAGCGATCCAGCGGTCGAGGCTGTCGTCGGCGAGTGCGCGTCCGCGACGCGTGTACTGCTCGACGAATCGCTGTGCGTCGCGCACGAGCACGTCGGAGTATCCGAGGCGGCCCAACTCGGGAACGACGAGGTCGAGGAGTTGGATCGCGGTCCCTCCGATGGCGGGATCGTGCACTCCCCACCACGCAGCGTTGAGTGCAAGCGCGCGTCCGCCCCGGACAATCGGTGCGACCTGGGCGGCGAGATCGTCGTCGGTGAGCAGGCTGACTGTGATGGCCGCCGCGACCTCCCACCAGGGGTGTGGAAGCGCGTCCAGCATCCGCAGTTCCAACCAGCCGCGGGGCCGGATCGGCGGGAAGAGCGTGGTGAGGTGGTACGCCACGTCGTCAGTGTCGGGGTGGCCGACCGGATGACCGTCGGCGATCCATTGACGCAGCGTGAGTGGCGCCGCGGGGACGATGCAGTCGGTTCCCGCCCGGAAGAACATCACCGGCGCGTCGAGCGCGTAGTCGACCCACGCGGTTGCTGCGGGGCCATCGGCTGGGATCGCGGCGGTCCTCGGTGGATCAAGCGCACTCCAAACGGCGAGCCGGGACGACTGCCAGCCGCTCGGACGGCCACCGACCATCGATGAGTTGGCGAAGATTGCGCTGAGGATCGGCAGCGCGTCGTGCGCGAAGGCCCACTGGCGATCGACGTCGTCGGCGAACCCCACGTTGATCTGCAGCGAAGCGGTATTGCACATCATCGACTCACCCGCGCAGCCGGTCGACGCGAAGTACTTCGCCATCGATCGATAGCGCGGCTCGTCGAGTGTCCGGTGGCGCCGGCCGATGGGATTCATACCCACCGCCAGGCACTCCATGCCGGCGCGTGCCAGGCGGGCGATGACCTCGGTGGAGTCGTCGGTGGCCCGGCGGATCGCCTCGGGCCCGGAGTTGGATGGCGGCGCACTGACTTCGACCTGGCCGCCCGGTTCGAAGGTGAGGCGGCTGGCGTGGGGCAGCGGACCGTGGCGCGTGATCGTGCGGTGGAGCAGCTCGACATCGACGACGGGCAGGCCGTGCCACGTGACGAACCACTCGAGTTCGAACCCGACCCCAGGCGGTTCGGGCGTGAAGCCCGCGGCCGCAATGACGGCGGCGGCATCCGCAATCGTCAGGGTGGCGTGAGCTCGAGGCATGAAGGTCCCTTGTGGCGGCCGAGGTCGTCGGCGGGTTCGAACATGGTTCCGAGGCTGGTCATTCCGTACCGAACCTCGGATACGGACTCCGTACCCCGGAACCGTGGTCCGTTACACCTGCGGATGTTCACCAGCCCCGTTCGACCCACGCGTCGAGCTGCGGTCGTTCGGTACCGATGGTCGTATCGAGTCCGTGGCCTGGGAACACGAGGGTTTCGGGTGGCAGCGTGAAGAGCCGCCGGTCGATCGATTCGATGATCTGATCGAAACTCGCACCCTCGGTCGCAGTGTTGCCGGCGCCGCCGGGGAACAGGGTGTCGCCGCTGAACACGATCGGATGGCCGAGGAGTTCGAAGCAGGTCGAACCGCGCGTATGTCCAGGAGTGTGGATCGCGCGCAGCGCCAGTTCACCGACTCGCAGTACCTCCTCGTCCGGAATGGTGAAGTCGTAGCTGGGGAGCATGGCGGCGTCGGCCTCCGCGATCCCGACCTCGATCCCCGCGTCGCGCAGCGCGGTGACGGCCTGGATGTGATCCCAGTGTCCATGGGTCGTGAGGACCCGCCGAACGCCGGTCGCCCGGCTCACCTCGAGGAGGAGTTCGTGTTCGTTGGCCGCGTCGATGATCAGCGCCTCGCCACTTCCGAGGTCTCGGATCACGAACACGTTGTTCTCGAAGGGGCCGACGACGTATTTGTGGATCTCCACGTCGGTCGCGGCGTAATGCGGACGGATCATCGGTACCGACGCTACCGCTGACGGTCGGGCAGATGTCGCGGGTGACTGAACGGGGCCGGCGCCGGACGTCGATGTGCTCTCGGTCACACTCGGTCCGGGCAGCTCTGTGGACGCGCCCACCCGTTGCCGGGGGCTCGGGGCCGGTTTCGGCACCCATCGAGCCGGCCGTTGGCGACTCGGGCGAATCGTCAACTACCGTCCCATCGCCGTATGGAACTCCGCGACACCGCGCGCGAGACCCGCTGAGGAAGGACCCCCGTGAACTTCGCCTTTTCCGAAGAGCAGGATCAACTGCGAGACGCCGTCCGGAAGTTTCTCGAGGCGAAGAGCCCTGAGGCCGAAGTGCGACGCCTGATGGAAACCACCGAGGGCTACGACCCGGCGGTCTGGTCGCAGATGGCGAACGAGCTGGGCCTGCAGAGCCTGCACATCCCCGAGGCTTACGGCGGCCAGGGATTCAGCTGGGTCGAGCTCGGGATCGTCCTCGAAGAGATGGGCCGCGCCCTGCTGTGCGCGCCGTACTTCTCGACGGTGGTGCTCGCCGCGAACGCGATCCTCAACGCCGGGTCCGAGGACCAGCGGGCTGCGCTCCTGCCGGGCATCGCCAGCGGTGAGACCGTCGCCACGCTCGCCTTCACCGAGCCGAACGGCAAGTGGGACGCGTCGGGCATCACACTCGAGGCCGACGGCACCAAGCTCACCGGCACGAAGATGTTCGTGATCGACGGGCACACGGCCGACCTCATCGTGGTCGTTGCTCGCGCCAAGGGCACGAGTGGCACCGAAGGCATCAGCTTCTACACCGTGGCCGGTGACGCCGCGGGCCTCACCCGCACACCGCTCGCCACGATGGACCAGACCCGCAAGCAGGCCAAGCTCGAGTTCGACGGCGTGGAGGCCGAACTCCTCGGGACCGCCGGTGCCGGTTGGGACGCGCTCTCCAAGACCCTCGATCAGGCCGCGGTCGGCCTGTGCAACGAGATGGTCGGGGGTGCGCAGTACGTGCTCGACGAGTCGGTGCAGTACGCCAAGGACCGTGTGCAGTTCGGACGCCCGATCGGATCGTTCCAGGCGATCAAGCACAAGTGTGCCGACATGCTCCTCGAGACCGAGTCGGCGAAATCGGCGGCGTACTACGCGGCCTGGGCCGCGGCCGAGGACAACGACGAGTTGCCGGTGGTCGCATCGCTGGCGAAGGCGTACTGCTCGGACGCGTACTTCCACTCGGCCGCCGAGAACATCCAGATCCACGGTGGTATCGGGTTCACCTGGGAGCACGACGCGCACCTGTACTTCAAGCGGGCGAAGTCATCGGAGATCCTCCTCGGTGACGCGACCTACCATCGCGAGCTGCTCGCCCAACGCATCGGAATCTAAGGACGCGCGCACCTGATGGTGTTGGTCGTTGGGTTCATCGTCGTCGGTCTCGTGCTGGCGATCGCGGCGGGTCTGGTGTTTCGTGAAGCCGCGCGGCTGAGCGAGGACCCACCGGATGCCGTCTTCGATCCCGACGACGCCCAGGCCTGGGTGGTCGAACATCTCGACGAGTTGGTCGCGGCCACGCTGACCGAGGCCGACGTGGCCCGGATCCTCGGATTCCAAGCCGAGTTCTTCGAGCAGCGGGGCGTCTCGCATACGAAGGAGCGCCCCGACGACTCCGTGCCCGCGTTGCTCAGTCCCGAGGCGACGGTCGACTACATCGTCGAGCGGTGCGACGCGACGGGTGAGGCCTACTTGCCCGAACAGGTCGAAGGTGTCGTGAGGTGCCAACTCGACTACCTCGTGTTCATCGGTGCGATCGGCCGTCCGGTCGAAGAGCTTCCCGACGACTCCGGGCCTGACCGCTCCGCGTAACCCCGACGCTCGGTTGGGAAAACACTCGAACCGGGCTCGCTCACGTGGTACGAATCTGGTACCAGAGAAAGGGGGTGGTCCAACACATGCATGAACAACATGGGACCCTGGAGGTGCTCGGCCGCTAGGAATCCTTCCTAGAAGTCGCTCACTCAATGGACTTCGTGCGGAATCTCACCGCAGCACCGCCGCCGCCCGATCGGGAGTTGGTCCCACTCGAGCACTCCGGGCGTCGGAACCGAATCAACGAAGTGTCGGTGGGAGGGTCAATGACCCTCCCACCGAACTTTGTTCTCTATTTCCCGCTCTTGGCGCTGGCGCGCCGGGCCGCTCGGGCCACGGTCGGCGCCACGTATCCGGGATCTGAGGTGCGGGTCGGGCGTGACGGCGTCGACCTCTATTTCTTGGGGCAGAACTTCTTTGCTGCGGCGATGGGGTTCTTCGGGATCGTGAGCACGGTGTACTGGGGCGCGTGCCAGATGTTGGAGAAGAACCGGCCCGGTGTGAGCGGTTCGGTGACGGAGTCGAGCAGGCCCTTGATGGGCTGGCACTGCAGCGCTTGTCGTGCCGCCACCGTGCGCGCATCCGTGCCGCCGACCCCAAAGCGCGCGTCGTACCACTGATCGTCGACCTGTTTGCGGTGACCGGCCGGACGGTTCGGAATGGGTTCGGTGCGCGCCGCGAGTGGTTCGGCGAGCCCGCCGATATCGACGATGTAGACGTCGGGGCCCATGACCCGGGCGGGGACGCCGATGGAACCGAGCACGACGACAAGGCGCTGAGGGTCCTTACCGGGTCGCGGCTGCTTGTCGAGCACCCGCATGAATCCCCGCCACCCGTCGGCGTAGTTCCGGTGGATCTCCTGGGGGGCGATGGTGATGCCCTTGTCGGGGGTGTGGAACATCTGCTTGTGCAACACGAGCCGCCAGTCGGCGATGTCGGTGAGGCCGAAGGTCTGCTCGGGTGCCGGGTACCGAACTCCGGCGATCACCACGATGACCCACACGAACGCGATCGCGACGGGCGCCAGGCGCCGCGCCGCGTGGTGCCGCCACCGAGCCGGGTCGATGCCGACCGAAGCCGGGAGGGCGACGGCGAAGACGGCGGGCAAGAGCAGGCGCCCGTGCATGTAGTCGCCGCCGGTTGCGATCATGTAGCCGGCACTCACACCGGCCGCGGCGAGGAGCGCGCCGCTCACGATGATTCGGCGCCGATCGGGAAACTCGACGCCGCGCACGACGACGATGATGAGGATCATCACCAGTGGAATCCACAACCAATAGGTGCTGACGAGGTCGCTGAAGTAGCGCC
This sequence comes from Acidimicrobiia bacterium, assembly GCA_031362155.1. Lineage (GTDB taxonomy): Bacteria > Actinomycetota > Acidimicrobiia > IMCC26256 > JAENVU01 > JAENVU01. Next base: position 35,384 of record JANLRZ010000169.1, read on the forward strand.
ACCCTTGGCCGACGTGCAACCCGCTCGAGTCCTTGGCCAGGGCGGTGCTCGGTACCAGGCTGGCGAAGAAACCCATCCGGAAGATCTGATACGCGACGGGAATCGCGAACGCGATCGCCAGATCGTGGACGACTCGCCGGGGGGTGGCCAGCAGGAACCACGCAATCAGGAAGACGATGACCATCAGGCCGAGTTCGGGACGGACCAGCGGCCCGAGTCCCAGCGCGATCAGAGACCAGCGACGAGCGCGAGCCGTGGGCTCGGAGGTGGTGACCAGGCGAGTGAGGGCCAACCAGCAGCACGCGATCCAGAGCCACACCAGGCTCATCTCGAGGCCGGAGGTGGCGAAGTCCCACATCACGGGGATGCCGGCGACGACGATCAATCCGATCGGCACCACGATCTCGCCGGGGCGATGGAGCGCCCGTGACGCTCGCGCGGCGATGACGAACGCGGCGACTGCGGCCGCGAGTCCGAGTAAGACCGAGATCCATTCGAGCCCCATGGCCCAGCCGAAGAGTGTGCGGCCGGCCACGAGCACGGCGAGCCAGAGGGTGCTGGTGTAGGTCTCGATGCGCTCGCCCGCGTTGAAGACGGGACCGTGACCGGCCATCACCTGATCCACGATCCGGAAGTTGATGAACGCGTCTTCGTCGGTCCAGCGGTGGATCCAGCCGCCGATACCGATCATGACCGCGGGAGCCAGTGTGATGATCAACGCGATCATCCGGGTGATCGGAGTACTCCCGACGGTGGACTCGACGGCAGGCTCGGTCGTCCCGGTTGCCGCGGGATCATCGACCGTCGGGATCGGTTCGCTCATCGCTCCTGCTTGGCGATCTCGGCCAGGATCCACCGGCCGTAGCGAGCCGCGGACGCCGGAGTGAAGTGACGGCCGTCGGGACGGATGCGCTCGCCGTCGACCTTCTCCGGGCAGGGTGCACCGGTCGGGCACACGCGCTTCGCCAGGTCGATCAGGGTGACTTGGTCGGGGTGCCGTTGTGCGAAACGACGTTCGATCGAGGCGAGCCGGGCGTAGCTTGCGTCGTCGATCGCGTTGGACGTGTTGTTGGTGCCCTGTGCGTCGTTCGGTGCGGGTGGGGCGACCGTGACGAGCATGACATGCGCACCGCCTCGGGTCAGCTGCTTGAGGGCGTCATCCATTCGCCCGAGCATGGCGCGGTCTCCTTTCTTGGTGCCGTTCACGAGCGTCACACCGTCGACGATGAGGTCGGATTTCTCCCAACTACTGATCCAGATCACGACGTTGGGGCGAGCGCGGGCGAGAGAGTCGCGTAGCGCGGTATCGACGAGCTGCGGGCACCGTTCCGAATGCGGCGTGATCTGCTCTCCGCGGGTGGTTGCGATCTCGCCGGACGCCACTCCGCACCCAAAGACCGAGCCTTGATCGATCGGGATGTTGTTGCGGCCGGCAACCACCCGCATCCCGGTCCAGAGGCTGCACGCGACGGAGTCGCCGACGATGAGGGCGCGCATCTTCTTGGCGTCGCCCCGGCGTTCGATCGGCCGTTGGGAGGCGACCTCGGTCTTGGCTTCCCGGGTCTCCTCGGGCCGAGGAGTGCCACAGACGAGTGGATCGCCGTAGCCCCAGAGGTAGCTCGGTGGTGGGGTAGCGCCGGCGGCCGATGCGACGAGCGCCACGCAGACCGCACCCACCGCGACCGGAGCGAGGAATGCGACTCGGCGGGATCGAGTGCGGAGCCCTTCACGGATCGGTCGCTCGATCAAGTAGTACGAGGTCGTCGCCGCGGCAAACGTGACGCCGAGCCGGATGAGATTCAACTGGGTTGGGCCGACGTGGATGCGAGTAGGGACGAGCCACACGATGATGGGCCAATGCCAGAGGTAGAGGCCGTAGGAGAGTTTTCCGATCCACGGGAGCGGTCCGATGCTGAGCAGCCGACCGATCGGGCCACCGCTCATCGCCGCGGCGATGACGACGGCGACGAGGATCCCGAAGAGCGCGGAGCCCCCCCGGTAGTACGACGCGCTGGTGTCGAGGACGGAGTTCCATGCGATCACCACCACCACGAGCGCGATGGGCCCGACGATCTCCAGTCCTTGGCGGAGGCGGCGCCCGATCGGACGAGCCAGCCACGCCAAGGCGAGGAGCGCACCGATCAACAACGTGTGCGCGTGGGTGTCGGTGCCGTAGTACGCGCGTGACGGGTCGCCGTCTTGATACAGCACCGCCATCGCGATCACCGAGGCGACCGCGCCCGCGGCGCAGACCCCGGCGAGGAACCGAGTCGAACCGCGCGCGACCCGGAGACAGCCGAACACGATGTGCGGCCAGACCAGATAGAACTGCTCCTCGATCGCGAGTGACCACATGTGCCGAAGTGGCGACGCGGCCGAGAAGAGCGTGAAGTACGACTGCTGGTCGAGGATGAACCGCCAGTTGGCGACGTAGAAGAGGCTCGCGATGCCGTCGGCGCGGATGCCGGCGCGCTCCCAGGGCACCACGTATTGGTGGGTGTACCAAGCGACGAACAGCAGAACGAGGAGGAGCGCCGGGAGGAGGCGTCGGGCCCGGCGGCCCCAGAAACGAGCGAGCTGGATAGACCTGATTCGACGGAATTCGAGCACCAGCAGGGTGGTAATCAGGAACCCCGACAACACGAAGAACGCGTCGACGCCGAGGAACCCGCCCTTCGCCCACTGGTATTCGAAGTGGTAGGCGATGACCGCGAGGACGGACAGGGCGCGCAGACCGTCGAGGGCGGGGTGGTAGCGCAGCCGGGTCTGCGGATCGGGAGCGGCATCGGGCGCCGGAACCGAGGCGGCGCCGACACCCGCGACGACGTTCGCCTGCTTCGTATCGTCGCCAAGATCCACCGCCAGGGAAGGGTACTCGGGTCGATCGTCGCGACGGACGCGCCGGATTTCCTAGGCTGGTCCGATGAGTCGACCCATCAAGTTCGAAGAATTCCGCTACGTCGGCGACAAGCGCACGCAGCGCTTGTACGACCTCGACGCTCCCGACGTCGACACCGACGCCATCGACGAGCTCATGGAATCGGAGCAGTTCATCTGCTTTGCCCCTGACACTCCCGCCGAGGCCCGGAACCGCGGGTATCGGGAGCGCTAACCCGCCGGCGGCGTGAAGCCACCAGGAATGGCGGCGGCGGCACCCTTGAGTCGTGCCATGAACGCCTCGTCGGAGAGCGACGGGCGGGCGGAGAGTCGGGTTGGATCGGGCAACCCGGCGACGTCGACCCACGACGTGCAACCGCCGTAGGACTCGTGGGCGTCGACGATGATGGGGTCGTCGAGGACGTGGGCTCGCAGCGCCAGGACGAACAACGGATCACGCGACTTCCAGCGGAACCGAGACTCGACGTAGTCGCGTGACCAGATCACCTTGCCGTCGAGCCCGTCGAGCACCTCGGGGTCGGTCACGGTGGCGACCCCCACCACGTCCGCCCAGCCGTCGAAGCGCAGTCGGCCCTCGGCCGGTTCCTGCGCTCCGGTGAGCCAGTGGCGGTAGGCGGGCTTCAGGAGTTCTGCACGCTGGTGCTCGTACGTCGGGAACAGCCACGCTCGGGTGGCCGCCACGCCGAAGTGACGACCAGTTTCGTGGAGCCCGCCCTTGCGGATATCGAGGATCTGCTCACCCTCGAGCAGCGCCTGCACGATGACGGCCCATTCCTTGAACGCGGGAACGGTTGACGATGGAAAGGCCACGAGCGGTCAGGATACTGGGGTCCGACCGAGGAGCACCGTGGACCAACAGATCAAGCATCCCGATGGCACGACCTTGGCGGCCCATTGGGCCCATCCCGCCAAACGCGGCCCCGTGCCGGGGCTGGTCCTCTGTCACGATTTCCCGATCCCGCCCCGCGGCGCGGTGGCGTCGGGGCTGACCTTCCCGGAGTTGGCTGATCGGATCGCGGCGCAGGTGGGATGGCGGGTGTTGACATTCAACTTCCGCGGCACCGGCGGCTCGGGTGGCGACTTCTCGATCGGGGCCTGGAACGCGGACCTGCGCGTCGCCGTCGCGGCACTGCTCGACCACGTCGACACCGTCGGAGCGTCGATCCTGGGGACGGGCGTGGGTGGTGCGCTGGCGCTGGGCATCGGCGCGACCGATCCCCGGATTCGGGGCATCGCGTGCCTGGGCGCACCGACCACATTGTCGGACTGGACGCGTGACGCCGGCCGTTTCGCCCGGCATTGTCGGCGGATGGGGGTGTTCTCGTCCGAGGATGCCCCCAAGGACGTCAATGCCTGGGCACGGGAGATGGCGGCAGTCGACGCGGTCGCGAGCGCGCGTGCGTTCGCGCCCCGACCGCTCCTGCTGCTGCACGGCACTGACGACGACGTGGTTTCCGTGTCGGAGTCGCAACGGTTGGCGGCGGCCCATGGCACAGCCGAACTTCGCATCATCGGCAACGCAGGCCGGCGCCTCCGCCACGATCCGCGTGCGGTGGCATCGGTGCTCGGCTGGCTGGATCGCCAGGCGCCCTTATCGGCGGTGCCCGACCGGCCCAGCGGGCCGAGCGGGTGAGCTACCTCAGGCGCTCACGAGCCGCGTCGAGGACGTCGGCCAGGGTCTGCGCGAGGGGAATCTCGGGGGTCCAGCCGGTGACCTCACGGATGTGATCGTTGCTGCCGATCATGCGGGGGGCGTCGACCGCACGCACCAGCGCGGGGTCGGTCACGAGCGTGATCGGCCGCCGGGCGTGGGCCAGCAAGGCGTCGGCGATTTCTTGAATGCTCACGCCTCGCCCCGAGCACACGTTGTACACGTCGCCGGCCACGCCATGGACCGCCGCGAGCCGATACGCCCGCACGACATCGCGTACATCGGAAAGGTCACGGACTGCGGTGAGCGAGCCGACCGGGATCTCGTCGACGCCATCGAGTTCGGCGCGAGCGATCCGCGCCGCCAGCGCGGGGACGACGAACTGGTCGGTCTGTCCGGGGCCGGTGTGCCCGAAGGGTCGCACCCTCACGATGTCGAGCCCGTCGGCGAGGAAGGTCTGGAGGGCGACGAAGTCGGCGGCGACCTTGCTCGCGCCGTAGGGCGTCACCGGTCGGAGCGGCGCGTCCTCCCGGAGCGGGATGAGTTCGGGGTCGGCGTTGCCGTACTCCTCGGAACTCAAGATCACGACGACCCGCGGGACCTTCACCTCGACACAGGCGCGCAACACGTGAAGTGTGCCTTCGGCATTCACGCGGAACGACGCGCCCGGGCTCGACCAACTCTGGCCGACGCTGCTCAGCGCCGCCAGGTGGTACACGACCTCGGGTTGCGCGTCGGCCATCGCGGCCAGCACGGAGTCCGCGTCGGTGACGTCGACCTCCACCGGGCCGAACAGGTCCATCTCGGTGACGTCATCGCCGTTCGCCCGCAAGTGGGCGACCAAATGCGGGCCGACGAATCCGCCCGCGCCAGTCACAGTTGCTCTCATCGGTTTCCCCCCAGGGCGCCAGCGTATGCGTCGAGGTGCCGGTCGACGGACCTCGTCCACGTGAAGGTCGCGGCCCGTGGCGGCCCGGCCACCCGGAGTCGGTCGCGTTCGTTCGGGTCGTCGCAGAGGGCGGTCATCGCGGTGGCCAACTGGTGGGCGTCGCTCGGCGGGATCAGCACCGCGGCCTTGCCGACGACATCTTCCATGGCGGAGCCGCTGGTCGTGATGAGCGCGGCACCGCACGCAAGCGCTTCGAGCGCGGGGAGTCCGAATCCCTCTTCGAGCGATGGGTAGACCACGGCGACGGCTTGACGGAAGAACGCGGGGAGGAGATCGGCCGGCATCCAGCCGGAGCGCAGGATCTGGGTGGTGCAGCCGCTGCGGGCGGCGGCGTCGCGAATGGCGTCTGCCCCCCACCCGTCCCGCCCGGCGAGGACGAGCCGAAGGTCCGGGCGGTCGGGCGCGATCCGAGCGAAGGCCGCGATGAGCGTGGGCACGTCCTTCCGGGGTTCGAGCGTCGCCGCGAACGCGAAGTAGGGCGGGCGTATGCCGTGATTCGCGAGGCGGCGGAGGTCGTCGTCGGCCGCGGCGCGAAATCGTTCGTGATCGACTCCGTGTTCGGCCACCACGATGGGCGCGGTTGGATGGAGCACAGCGGTGAGCCGCTTCGCCGTGTGCGGGCTGACCGCGATGATGGCATCGGCGCGGTGCACGCTCGCCGCCATCATCCGCCGGAAGAATATGACCTTCGACCGCTCGTGCCACTCGGGATGTTCGAAGAACGTGAGATCGTGCACGGTCACCACGCGCGGAACGTCGAGTCGGAGCGGCAGCGTGTAATGCGGTCCGTGCCACAGGTCGGCCCGAATCCGCGCCGCCAGCCCATTGGCGCCGGTTTGTTCCCACACGAGGCGAGCGGGGCGGCGGCCCGGGACTTCGGCGTGAACCGTTGCCGTCGGAGCGATCGCGCGCCAACGGTCCGCATCGTCGCGGCGGGCCGCGAGGTGGAGTTCGACCTCACTCCGCCGGGCGAGTTCCCGGGCGACCTCGATGGTGGCGACCCCGGCGCCGACGGGACGCGCGGGGACAGCCGAGACATCGAGCAGGAGCCGCACGGCGACGGAGTCTAGGAGGCATCGATGGCGGCGGCGTAGGCCGCGGCGTGCGCATGCGCCGATCCGCGCCACGTGAACCCGGCCGAACGTTCGCGACCGGCCCGGGCCATTGCTCGCTGTCGTGCGGGGTCGGTCGCGACCTCGACGATGGCGCGTCCCCACGCGTTGATGTCTCCGACGGGAACCAACACGCCGGCTCGCCCGACCACTTCCGGCAGGCTGGTTGCCTTGCTCGCGATGACCGGGCAGCCCCGGGCCATGGCTTCGAGGGCAGGGAGGCCGAACCCTTCGTAGCGCGAGGGAACCGCGCACAGGGTGGCTCGTCGGTACAACGCGTCCAGGGTGCGCTCGTCCACGGTTCCCAGGCGGCGCACGCCGTCGACATCCAAACCGGAGACGTCGAGCCAACCGTCGGGCCCGACGATGGCCAGGGTGAGGTCGGGGAGTTCGCGGCGGGCCCGGGTCATTGCGCGGGCGAGGATGTCGAGGCCTTTCCGGGGCTCGACGGTTCCCACCGCGAGCACAAACGGCGTGGTGACGCCCATGCGCTCGACTCGCTGGTCGAGCACATCGTCGGATTCGGGCGTCCGGACGGCAACGCCATGCGGCGCGAGATGGATCCGCTCGCGTTCGAAGCCGACTCGGACGAGTTCGTCGCGGGCGAACCGGGAAGCAGTGATGATGGCCTGGGCGTGTTGGTGGGCGAGATCGAGTCCGCGTTCGTGGAACTGGAGTCCGCGCCGCGTGAACGATGTGGGCTCCCGCAGGAAGGCCACATCGTGAACGGTCACGACGAGCGGGGTCGTGCCGGTCGGTGGGACCGCAAGGCTCGGTGCGTGGATGACATCGACGGGGAGGTTGATGCGCGGCATCCGGAGGCGATGCCATGCTTCGTACCGCAACGGTCCACGGGGCCAACCGAGGTCGATGGTCGATCCGAGGAGGGCCTGAACCCGCCGACTCGGGCGTCCCGCACCGAAGCTGATCACCTCGACGTCCGCCGCGGGCAGGTTTTGAGCCAGGTGCACGATGTAGCGACCGATACCTCCGGGCACTGGTTGGAAGAGCTGACCGATGTGCATCCCGACCTTCATTGCAGGCTCCGGTACACGCTCATCAGCTTCTCGACGGTGTCCGTCCAGCTGAACTGGCTCACCTGCGCCCGCCCGCGGGCGATGGCCTGGTCGCGGTCGGCGCCCGGATTGCTCAGCCGCGCGAGCCCTTCGGCCAAGGCGTCGGCGTCATCGGGTGCGACCAGGCTCGCGGCATCGCCCAGGATCTCGGGGAGGGAACCCGCAGTACTTGCCACCACGGGAACGCCGCATTGCATGGCCTCCAACGGTGGGAACCCGAAGCCTTCGTAGAGCGACGGGTATGCGAACACGGTGGCGCCGGTGAGGAGATCGGCCCGGTCCCGGTCGGCGACGAAACCGAGTTGGTGGATCCGCGCCTGGCTTGCGCTGGCGTTCACCGCGTCGCCGACTCGATCGGAATCCCAACCCGGGGGTCCGGCGAGCACGAGGTGAAGGCTCGGGTCGGCGGTGGCCAGGTTCGAGAAGGCGCGGACGAGCGTGGTCAGGTTCTTCCGCGGCTCGATGGTTCCGAGAGCCAGGATGTACCGGTCGGCGCCCACGATCGCGTGTCCCCGATCGGCGTCGCCGCCTTCGACCACCGGGACACCCGACGCGATCGCGACCACCCGATCGTGGTCGATGCCAAAGTGGTCGCGGACCTCATCGGCCACGAACTCGCTCGGTGTGTGGATCACCGCACCTCGCGCGAGCGACCGGGTGATCAAGGTGGGATAGCGCAGCGTGTCGGGCGTGCAGAGTTCCGGAAACCGCAGGAAGGTCACATCGTGCACGGTGATGACGATCGGTGCCCGGGCGGGCGGGGCGACGAAGTTGGTCGCGTGGACGATGTCGACCGGCCCGGTCCAGTCTTCGGCCCGGGGACGGGTCAGCCCCCGTTCCCACACCTCACGGACGACCTGAGCCGGGAACGGTCGAGTCGCCGCGCGCACTCCCTTTGGGAGCAGGCGAATGAGTTCATTGCGACCGCGCATCGTGAGCGCGTACGCGCAGACGCTCGCGTCGGCGCGTCCCGCGAGTCCCGTGAGGATCCCGGCGGTGACTTCGCCGACACCGGTGCGTTGACCAAGAAGTGGGGTGCCGTCGATGGCGATGCGAAGGGCGCCGATACGTCGGATCCTAGAGGTCGGTACCGGATTTCTCCTGTCTTCTCGGCCTGATTTCCGCCAACTCGGCCGGGGAGGTGACGCGTGCCACGATGGCGGGAGTACCGCGGACTCCAGCTTCCACCCCGGAGTCGCCGATGTTGAGTGCACCAACCTGCAGCGAGTGGAGCGATCGTCGATGAAGTCCTGGGTAGCTGCCGCGACCGGCGTTGTCCTCGGAATGGGATGGGTGGTCGTGCCTGCGGTGGCGACCACGCCCGGCGCGGCGGTCGTCACGCCGGGAATCCATGGCGCCGCCGTGAGCGGCAGCGGCGTTGTGCGCGCCGGCTGGAGTGCGACGATGCGCGCTCCCGCCAACCTCGTTGGCGTGCAATGGGACGGTGACCCCGATGCCCGGTTTCGGGTGGAGGCCCGGGCCGCCGATGGACCGTGGCGCGCGATCACCGACGTCGGGTTCGAATCCGAACACCAACCGGACCCGGGTACCTCCGAGGCAGCCAGAGCGTCGAAGCGACCCTCGAGTGACGCGGTGTGGGTCGGCGATGCCGATGCGGTGCGGGTGCAACTCATCGAGGGCACCGCACGCGACGTGACCGTCGATCGGATCACGAGTCCACGGGCGACGCCGACCCCGGGAGTGGCGAGCGCGGCGACCGTCGCGATGCCAGGGATCATCTCGCGTGCGGAGTGGGGCGCCGACGAGAACTTGCGATTGGCGAACTGTCCGGAAGCACCGGACATCTCGGCCAACGTCACCATGGCCGTTGTCCATCACACCGGAGGGAACAACAACTACGGACCAGGGGATACGCCCGCGATCGTGCGCGGGCTCTACGGGTATGCGACCCAGACGCTCAAGTACTGCGACGCGCACTACAACTTCTTCATCGATCGGTACGGGCAGATCTTCGAGGGTCGGTACCAAAGCGTGTGGGACCCGGTGCGCGCCGCCCACACCACAGGAATGAACACTGCAACGGTCGGGGTCGCCCTGATCGGGAACTTCCAGACTGCCGCGGTGCCTCCGGCCTCGATCGATGCGCTCCAGCGGCTGTTGGCGTGGAAACTCAACCTGCACGGCGTCGACCCGGGTCGGACCGTCGACTACACCACCATCTCTGGCACCGACCGATGGCCGGCGGGTTCGACCCATCGGCTGCCATTCATCGTTGGTCATCGCGATCCCGGTTCGACCGACTGTCCCGGCAACAACGTGTACCCGCTGCTCCCACAGATCCGGCTCAATGTGGCGAGCCGGATTCTCAACGGCGGTGCCGACATCGTCGCACCACACGCGCTCGGGGCGAGTGCTCCGAAAGTCGTCGTGGCCAGCGCCTTCGGCGTCGTGTATCCCGCCGGGGGCGCGCCGGCGTTGCGGGCCGGCGCGGTGTGGCCGAACTGGGCGATCGCGCGGGACGTCGAACTCATTCCGTCGGGCAACGGCGGGTACACGCTCGACGCCTTCGGTGGGTTGCACGCCTTCGGGTTCGCGCCGCCGATGGTCGGGGGCCCGTATTGGCCGGGCTTCGCGATCGCTCGGGATTTCGTTCCGCGGGCGAGCGGCGGCGGTTGGGTGCTCGATGGATTTGGCGGGATCCATGCGTTCGGTGGCGCGCCCGCGTTGGGGAGTGGCCCGTACTGGCGGGGCATCGATGTCGCGCGCAAACTGGTGCACTTCAGCCGAGGCTGGTACGTGCTCGATGCCCACGGAGCACTCCATCCCGTCGGATCGGCGCCCGCGGTCGCGGGCCCGTATTGGCCGGGCTGGGCCATCGCGCGGGATGTGAAGGCCAATCCGGATGGCTCCGGCGGGTACGTCCTCGATGGTTTGGGCGGCATCACGCCGGTCGGCGGGGCACCGAGCGTGTCGGGGGTGCCCTACTTCGGACGGGATGTGGCGCGGGGATTCGTGGTGCTCTCCGGGCGGCGTGGCTACACCGTTCGCGACGACGGGTACCTGGCGCGATTCGGCGGCGCACCCGCGGTGTCGCAAAGCCGGGGCACCTGGCGGAACGCAGCGCCGATCACGACCCCGTGGGTGATCGCCGGTGTCGCGGCCGCCGGATGATGAGCGCCTGATCGTTTCGGCGAGCGACGCTACAGATCGAGTGGCTCGTGCTCGATCTGGGTGATCAGGGAATCGATGCTTGCGTCGACGCCCCCGCGCATGCGCGCGGCCAGCGCGGTGCCCATCACGATTGCGGTCACGATCGTGCCGGCGAGGAATCCGATCTCGACTCGGAGCGCAAGGTCCGAAATCGCCGTGGCACCGATGATGAATGCGATAACGCCGGCACCCCAGGCGACCGCCGCTTCCCGGTGGCCGTGGAGCGCGATGAGGGCCTGCGCGATCGTCAACGCAATGATGAAGACGCCGTTGCCGGCGACCAGGAGACCGAGGTCGACGGCACCGATGTCGAACGGCGGGAACAACTTCTCGCCGATCGGGACGCCGACCGCGAACGCGGCCGCGGTTCCGAGGGCCGCAATGGCACACACGAGCACCATCAGCTGGCGGAATCCGTTCCGGAACTCGTCGTGGCGGCCCGCGCCGGCGAGGCCCGCGAGCTTGGGGAGCAACGTGCCCTGCACGGCTTGGAACAGCAACGGAGGAATTCGGCCGACGAAGAAGGCACTGCTCAACGCGGCCGCGATCGCGGCGTCGCCGGGGCCGCGCAGAATCCCGACGCCGAGCAGCACGGAGTAGCCCAGCGCCTGCATGAGGAGCGAGCCGGCGAGCAGCCAGCCCAGGGTGTTCGACAGCTCGGAATAGGGCGCGGGGGGGCCTTCCCGCAGGAGGCCCTTCTGGCCGAGGAGTGCGATGCCCGTCGCAAGGAAGGGTGAAAGCGCAATGCAGAGCCCGTACGGTCCGGCAGTGTCGACCCCGATCTTCCAGAGCACGAGCGCCGCGGCGAGCTTGGCGCTGCCGTCGATCGCGAGGATCTTCCCGTAGGGAACGAAGCGACCGTTCCCGGAGAGCGTGCCTCGGGTGAGATGCATGAACGCGAATCCGAAGAGCCCGATGGCCAGGCTCACGACTAGGAGCCAATCTCCGTGGAAGAGCGAATCGACGTACAGCGGTGCGGCGGCAAGCGTGGCGACCGCCATGAGCATCGTCAGCACGGCCCCCAGCCGGGCGGCGCGGTGGACGAGGGGCCCGCCGCCGAGGTCCTGCGCCCGGCGGTGCGCGAGAGCACGCCCGACTTCCTGCTCCAGTGGGAGGAAGAGGCCAGGGCCGGCAACGAAGATGAAACCCCAGAACGCGTTGAAGGCATTGAATGGCCGGTCGGTCAGCGCCTGACGAGCAACCGTCAAGAAGATGAAGGTGGTGACGGCCGTGATCATCAGCCCGACACCGACCGCGATGGTCCCTTCGGGAACGGCGTCCCGGGTCTTGCCGATGAGTTTCTCGGCCCGATCTTTCACGCGTTGCGACCCGATCTTCGCGGTGGAGGACGGGGCGGTGGTTCGTACCGCCCGAAAGCCGCATGAGTGTACCTGGGGTGTCCTCAGGGATCGGTCACACTCGAAGGGGCCCGGTCGGGCGTGGCCGATCGGGGTTCGCGATGATGTCGGGGTGAAGACGCGAACGCTGTTGGTGCTGGCCCTCGTGACCGGCTTGGCCATCCTGATCGCGGGCATCCTGCAGATCAGTGCAGGTGGCCGGTGACTCGGAGCGGCATCATCGACGAGAATGACCCCGCACGCCGTTCACCGACCCCGGAGGCAACCCATGGCTGAGCAGTTCGACGTCGTGGTGCTCGGTGGCGGACCGGGCGGGTACGCGGCGGCGCTCTACGGAGCCGCCGCCGGTCTCAACATCGCGCTCATCGAGGAATCTCGCATCGGCGGCACGTGTCTCCACCGCGGTTGCATCCCCGCCAAGGAACTCCTCCAGACGGCGGAGGTACTCCGGACCGTTCGGAACGCGAAGGAGTTCGGCGTCGACGCCGGCCAACCCACGGTTGATCTCGTGGCGAGCTTGGCGCGTAAGCAGACGGTCGTGGACCGGCTGACCAAGGGGCTCGAAGGATTGCTCAAGGGTCGGAAGGTCACGGTGTTCTCGGGGACGGGCACGGTGATCGATGCCGCGGCGCGGTTGGTTCGCATCTCGGACGGCACCGAACTCTCCGGGACGTCGCTGATCCTGGCGACGGGATCGGCACCGCGGTCGATCCCCGGGTTCGACTTCGACGGGGAACGCATCCTGTCCTCTGATCATGTGCTGGCCATGGATCGAGTTCCCGGTCGGGTGGCGATCATCGGTGGCGGCGCGATCGGGTGTGAGTTCGCGTCGTATCTGGCCGAGGTCGGCAGTGACGTCACGGTGCTCGAAGCGCTTCCGGGCATCCTGCCGGGCGTGGACCAACAAGTTGCCGACGTGGTCGCCCGTGCGTTCAAGAAGCGTCGGATCACGGTCGAAACCGGGATCAGTGTCACCGGCTACGACCGGGATGCCGCCCTCACGCTGCACGCGCAGCGGGGCGACGAGAGCATGGACCTCGAGGTCGACGTGATCATCGTCAGCGTCGGGCGTCGCCCGCGCTCGGAGAATATCGGCCTCGAGGGTTCGGGGGTCACGGTCGACGAACGGGGATTCATCGCGGTCGACGATCACATGCGCACTTCAGTTCCGGGCGTCTACGCGGTGGGCGACGTCGTGCCGACCCCCGCCCTGGCTCACGTCGGGTTCGCGGAAGCAATCGTTGCGATCAAGACGATCCTCGGTGAGGACGTCGTGCCGATCGACTACGACCGCGTGCCCTGGGGGATTTACTGCCATCCCGAGGTGTCCTTCACCGGGCTGACCGAGCAGGCCGCGATCGACCGCGGGTACGACGTCGAGATCTCGGCTCACCGGTTCATGGGGAACGGCCGCGCGCTGATCATCGGGGAGTCCGATGGCATGGTGAAGATTGTGGCCGAGCGCAGTACCGGTGTGATTCTCGGCGTCCATATTGCCGGTCCGTGGGCGACCGAGCTGATCGGCGAGGGCTACCTCGCGGTCAACTGGGAAGCCACCGCCGCAGATCTGGGCGCGTTGATCCATCCGCATCCGACCCTGGGCGAACTCTTCGGTGAATCGGCGCTCGCGCTCACCGGCCGTTCGCTGCACGGGTAACGAAGGGAACCACCGTGGACGTGACGATGCCCCAACTGGGCGAAACGGTCACCGAAGGCACTATTACCAAGTGGTTGAAGGCGGTCGGTGAACCGGTCGCGCTCGATGAGCCGTTATTCGAAGTCTCGACCGACAAGGTCGACTCCGAGGTGCCCTCGCCCGTCGCGGGAGTCCTGACCGAGATCGTGGTTGCCGAAGGCGACACCGTCGACGTCGGCGCGCGTCTTGCGGTCATCGGAGATTCCGGTGACGCGCCGGCCGCCGCTCCCGCCGAGTCGGCTGCCGCTCCCGCCCCGGTTGCCCCGGCCCCATCGGCGCCCGAGCCGCCACCGGAGCCGGTGACGGCGCCGACTCCGGCGCCCCCGCCGGCCGCGCCCCCACGCGTGGTCCCGGCCGCGCCACCGACTGCCGCGCCACGGACTGCCGCGCCGGCGTCGACGGCACCGGCTGGGCTCGTGACCTCGCCGCTCGTGCGGCGCATGATCTCGGAACGAGGGTTGGACCCGGCTCGTATCGTCGGGACCGGCGACGGTGGTCGGATCACCCGCCGCGATGTCGAGTCGGCCGGTTCCGGGTCCGCCCCGCGCGGTGGCACCACTCCGGCACCCATACCGGCACGGGTCGTTTCGGGCGACGAGCGGGTGCCGTTCGACAACATCCGGCGCCGCACCGCCGAACACATGGTGATGTCCAAGGCGGTCAGCGCCCACGTCGCGACGGCGATCGAAGTCGACTTCGAGCGGGTCGAGCGCGTCCGCCGGATTCACGGCGATGCGTTCCGCTCCGAGGAAGGGTTCGGCCTCACCTACTTGCCATTCATCGTGCGAGCGTTCTGCGACGCGGTGCACAGCTTCCCTGCGGTGAATGCCACCGTGGATGGCGACGCGCTGGTGGTCCATCACGACGTCAACCTTGGGATCGCGGTGGATCTCGACTTCGCGGGCCTCATCGCCCCCGTGATGCGCAACGTCGACACGAAGCGGCTCCGGTTCGTCGCCCGCGACATCCACGACCTCGCGGGGCGGGCGCGCAGCAAGCAACTCGGCCCCGACGAGATCATGGGCGGCACCTTCACGATTACCAACATGGGCCCGTTCGGCACCATGTTCACGGTGCCGATCATCAACCAGCCCCAGGTCGGCATCCTCGCGACCGACGCCGTGCGGAAACGTCCGGTCGTCGTCGAGGGCCCTGACGGTGAGGATTCGATCGCGATCCACTCGGTAGGCGTCTTGACCCTGACCTGGGATCACCGCGCCTTCGACGGGGCCTACGCAGCCTCGTTCCTTCACGCAGTCGCGCAGATCATCGAAACGCGTGATTGGGAAGCCGAACTCGCCTAGTGCATCCGTTGCGCGCTCGTTGGCTGGGGCGGGTTTCCTATACCGAAGCGCTTGCGTTGCAACGCGCGTTGCATGCGCGGACCGAGGACGACTATCTCCTGCTGCTCGAACATCCGCACACCTACACGCTGGGCAAGCGCGCGGACCCGGCGCACATCTTGGTCGATCCGGCGTCGGTGGGCGCCGAGTTGATCACGACCGATCGGGGCGGCGACGTCACCTACCACGGTCCCGGCCAGCTCGTGGGGTATCCGATCGGCGAGCTCGCGATGTCGGCTGCGGGCACGCGGGATGTCGTGGCCCACGTGCGCCGGATCGAGGCGGCGCTCATCCAGGTGCTCGGCGAGTTCGGCATCCGCGGTGAACAGGTCGACGGTCGCAGTGGGGTGTGGGTCGGTCAGGAGAAGATCGCGGCCATCGGCGTGCGGGTGGCGCGTGGCCGAACGATGCACGGATTCGCGTTGAACATCGACTGTGACCTCACGATGTTCGACCACATCGTTCCCTGTGGCATTCGCGACGCAGGCGTCACGTCGATGGGTGCACAGCTCGGGCGCGCGCCCGCCATGGCCGAGGTTGTCGACGCGGTGGTTGCGGCCTGGGCGCGCGCGACGACCGGAACGGCGACCGACGTTGTGCCTGTCGACGTCGCGTCGGTTGGATTCGGACGACCGGGGGAACCGGCGGCGGTCGAGATCGGACGACGGCCCGGGTGGATGAAGGTGAGGGCAGACCTCGGCCCGGAATATCGCCGGCTGAAGCGGCTGGTCCACGAGCAGGAACTCCACACCGTGTGTGAGGAGGCGGGCTGTCCGAACATCTTCGAGTGCTGGTCCCAGCGTACGGCGACGTTCATGATCCTCGGCGATCGGTGCACCCGAGCCTGTGGGTTCTGCTTGGTCGATACGCGTAAACCGTTCCCGATCGACCCGGACGAGCCGCGTCGCGTGGCCGACGCGGTGGCCACGCTGGGCTTGGTCCATGCGGTGATCACGAGTGTCGCCCGCGACGATGTCGCCGACGGCGGCGCCGCCGGATTCGCGGCGACGATCCACGCGGTGCGGGCGCGCACTCCGGACACGACGATCGAAGTGTTGATTCCGGATTGCAAGGGCGATGCCATCGACCTCCAGACGATCTTCGATGCTCGCCCGGATGTGCTGAATCACAACCTCGAGACGATCGCCCGGTTGCAGCGGCGGGCGCGCCCGTCGGCGGGCTACGCCCGGTCACTTGCCGTGCTGGCCCGCGCGAAGGATGCCGGGCTCGTCACGAAGTCGGGGATCATCCTCGGCCTCGGAGAAGAACTCGACGAAGTGCGGCCCGCGCTGGCCGATCTCCGCAACGTTGGCGTCGACATCGTCACGCTCGGCCAGTACCTCCAGCCGTCGTCGGCTCACCTCCCCGTAGCGCGGTGGGTCACACCGGAGGAGTTCACCGAAGTGGGCGAGTTCGCTCGGAGTCTCGGTTTCGGTCACGTGGAGTCCGGACCCTTGGTGCGATCGAGTTATCACGCGCGTGATGGTGCCGATTCGACGCTGTCCGTCACCGCGGTATGAGCCTGCCGTTCGCCGATCGTCAGACGTCAGCCCGTGCTGCACTGGATCGCGCCGGACTCGACGCGCTGTTGGTGTCGGTGGGAGCCGACCTGCCGTACTTCACCGGGTACGAGGCCATGCCCCTCGAGCGACTCACCATGCTGGTGCTGCCCCGTGATGGGGCCGCGACGCTCGTCGTCCCGGAACTCGAGGCACCGCGGGTGCCGGCGAACGGTTCCTGCATCGTTCATGCGTGGCCCGAAGGCGATGATCCCATCGGTGTCGTGGCCGGTCTCGTCGGTTCGGCGCGCGGGGTCGCGATCGGTGATCACACCTGGACCCGGTTCACGCTCGCGCTCCAGGCCGCCATGGTCGGCGTCCGGTACGTCGCAGCGAGCCGGATCACCGGTCCCTTGCGGGCAGTCAAGGACGTGGCCGAGATCGCGGCCCTGCGGGCCGCAGCGCGCGCGGTCGACTCGGTCGTCGCGGAAATGCGCGATCGGCCTTTCGGGGGTCGGACCGAGCGCGAGGTGAGTCGTGAGTTCGTGGATCGGATGCTGGCGCACGGGCACGATCGACCGAACTTCGCGATTGTGGGGTCGGGGCCGAACGGCGCATCACCCCATCACGATGCCGGTGATCGGGTGATCACACGCGGCGATGTCGTCGTCTGCGATTTCGGCGGGACGATGTCGGGGTACTGCTCGGACATCACTCGGATGTTCGTGGTCGGCGATCCGAACTCGGAAGTTGTCGATACCTACGCCGCGTTGGTCGAGGCTCAGGAGGCGGCGGTGCGGGCCGCGACTGTCGGCTCACCCTGCGAAGCGGTGGACGCAGTGGCACGCGACCATCTCGCTCGCGCCGGCCTCGCCGACGCGTTTATCCATCGGACTGGCCACGGCATCGGTCTCGAGGCGCACGAAGATCCCTACATCGCAGCCGGGAACTCGTCTCCCCTCGTCGCCGGGCACGCGTTCAGCATCGAACCCGGCGTCTACTTCCCAGGGCGGTTCGGAATGCGCCTCGAAGACATCGTCGTCGCGACGACCGCCGGCCCGGAACGCCTCAACCAGGCGCCGCGCGACCTCGCCGTCGTCGACTGACATGCACCTCGACGCCGCGACCATCTTGTTGCAATGGGCCGCCGGGGGCTTGGCCTTTCTCTGGGTCACGACGCGTGGACGACTGGTGAGCATCGGCTACGGATGGCTCCTGCGCGGGGTCTATGGCGTGATGGCGATCGGCGCAATCGCCGCCGAGTGGCAGACCCGCCGTCACGGGTGGGGTCACACGGTGTTCCTCATCGCGTCAGCCGGAGTCGTGCTGGGCGCGACCGTCGCGTTGGTTGTGAGTGTGGTGCGGCGCCGAGCCGGCGTCTCGGGTGCCGATGAACTGGCTGCGAGCCGATCGGAGCGGGTCGCGGCGATGGCCGGTCGCACCGAGATCCATGACCGCGGCGACTCACCCGTCGACGGGTCGGGCACCGCCGATCACCGCGAGTTCCCTCCCGCCCTCGATCTGGTGGCGCCGGCGTTCGGTGTCGTCGCGCTGGTGGGTGCGGCCGAGTTCTCGGGCGGTGCACTCTGGCTGGCAGCCGTCCGTTTGATCGTGGGTGCCGCCTTCCTCGGGGTGGTCAGCGACGCAATGCTGCTCGGCCACTGGTACCTGACCCAGCCGGGTCTGCCGCGCGAGCCGTTGAAGGAGTTGGTGCGGTGGGCCGGGTACATCTGGCCCGTGGAGGTCTTGGTGCTCCTCCTCCCGCCCGGCATGATCGGTGTGCTGAGCGGTGGACGGTCCGACGGCTACGGCGGTCTGATCGGTTGGATGTGGGTGGTGTGTGCGATCACCACCGCGGTCCTACTGCGGGTCACGTGGCTCGCGCTGCGTGAGCGCTACTACTCGGCGGTGATGGCCGCGACCGGGTTGCTGTATCTCGCGATCCTCACGGCGTTCGGCACCGACCTCGTGGCTCGCGCGCTGCTCGCGCCCTGAGGGCTCGTCGACCAAGTTCAGGTGCGTACGAAGATGCTCACGTCGTCGAGCACGCGCTGCCGCCCGAGGAATTGTTGACGGGGCGACCGGCGCAGGACGGCCGCCGCGGTCGGATCGGCCAGGGTGATGGTCGCCGCCACCTTCTCGCCCGGTGCCCGAGCATGGAACTCCCCGAGGAGCCACGCTTCG
>JANLRZ010000182.1:0-24786 GCA_031362155.1 Acidimicrobiia bacterium
CGCGCGATCGTGGTGGGAATCTCGAACATCCGCGCGCTGGTACGCACCACGACCTCCGCCGCGATCTTCGCAATCGAGTAGGTCTCCATCATCACGCGGTGGTTGTCGCCCAGCGCGTCGGTCTCCACGAGTTGGTGCAACCCCGCGGGTTGGTACACGCCGGTCGAGGAGCAGTGCAACATCGCTTTCGCGCTCTGACAGTGCTGCATCAACAGGCCGACGGCCTCGGCATTCGCGGCGAGATCGATATCCCACCGGTTGCTCTTCACCACCGCCAGGTTCAGCACGTAGTCGACGTCGGCCGGGACCTTCGCGAAGTCACCATCGGCGAGGTTGGTCTCGATGCAGGTCACCCCGGTGGCTTCGAGCCGAGCTCGGGCCTCCGGGTCGGAGAACCGGGCGAGGCCGATGACGTCGTTGTGTTCCGCGAGGGCGAGCGTGACCGGAAGGGCGACTTGACCGGTCGGGCCGGTGACGATGATGCGCGAATCAGTGATCATGCGCGCACCGTAGCGCCGTTTGCGTCAGCGGATGGAGGCGTCGATGCGGGCGATGAGATCCGAATCGAGTGGACCGGCGTCAGCGGCGGAGACGCACTCGGCCAGCTCGGTGCGGTTCTTGACCCCGAGTACCACCGAGCCGACCCCGGGCATCGACAGCGCGTACCGGTGCGCCAACTTCGCGGGCGACTCCCCGACCTCGGCGGCGAGTGCCCGGAACGGCGCAGCAAGCTCGTAATCGAGTTGGTCGAGATCATCGGCGGGCAATGACCGATCGATCGCGTCGGTCAGCGAGCCGGCTTGTACGGCGCGAATCCCAAGCACGCCGCAGCCACGCGCCGCGGCCGCGGCGATGATCGTCCGGGGTTCGAGCGGTTCGTCATGCACGTAGATCGCGCCCGTGGAGTCCAACAGGTTGGTCACGCACTGCACGACGGCCGGCGCCGGATCCGCCGCGATGACTTCGCGAATGGTGCGCGGGAGCCCGATACCCGTGATCCCCCAGGCGCCGATTCGCCCGGTCGCCACCAGCGCCTCGAACGCGGGCCGAACCTCCTCGACGAACCGGGTCCACGGCGTGGCCAGCCGGGACGCGAACTCGGCGTGGCGGGGCTGGAGGTACCCGTCGGGGACCACATTGGAGTGCAGGATCAGCGCGTCGATCCGGTCGAGTTCAAGCGTGGCCAGCGACCGCGTGAGCGACCGGTCGATCTTCGCCGCGACCTCACCGGGGCCTGGGTCTCCCAGCATCACCTTGGTCTCGACCATCACCCCCGCCGGGACGCGGCCATGGAATGCCTCCCCCACGACTGCTTCGGCCTCGCCGCGGCCGTACATCGGAGCCAGATCGAGCAGGGTGATCCCGGCATCGACCGCGGCGCGTACTGTCGCCACCGCTTCATCGCGGGAGGTGGTGCCCCACACCTGGCCGAGCCCACCGCCGCCCAGGGTGAGCGCGCTGACCGGTCCGAGGGATCCGAGCGTTCGGGTCTCCATCGTCACATTCCGAACTGACGCAGGATCGCGTCGGCTTGCGCATTGGGCAGGTACGAACCACCGTCGACAACGAGGTTGTGGCCGGTCACGTAGGCCGCGAGCGGCGAGATCAAGAACGCCACGGCATTGGCGACATCGTCGGCACTGCCGACGCGGCGGAGCGGCGTGGCCTCCTCGACCGCGGCGCGCAGTTCGGCGTTGGCGAGCACACCGGCAGTCAGGGGCGTCTCGATCATCCCGGGCGACACACAATTGACGCGGATGTCGGGACCGTACTCGAGCGCGGCGTCCATGGTGAGCGAGATGACCCCGGCTTTGGCCGCGGAGTACGGGCCTTCGAACCGGGTGGGGCGAATACCCGAGACCGACGCTTGGTTCACGATGCAGCCACCGCCCCGGGCCCGGAGCAAGGGAATCGCCGCGCGGATGCCGTAGAAGGTGCCGGCAAGGTTGACGTCGACGAGTTTGGCGAAGAGTCGATCCGAGTAGTCGTGCAACGGCTTGGCTGCGCCGATCCCGGCATTGTTGAAGAGTGCAGTGATCCCCCCGAGCGCGGCGTCGGCGGCGGTGATCGCCGCGGCGCACCCGTCGGGGTCGGACACATCCGCGGTGAAGGCACTGCCGCCTACCTCGGCCGCGACCGCGTGGGCTCCGGGCTCATCGAGATCGACGATGGCCACCGCGGCGCCGTGTTCGTGCACTACTCGGGCCGTCGCGGCACCAATACCGGATGCGCCACCCGTGATGACGACCTTCTGTCCTTCGAGGAGTCTCATCTCCGGAGATCCTAGATACCTGCCGAATATCAAATGGGGGGAGGCCGAAGCCTCCCCCCATTGAGTCGAACGTGTGCTGGTGCCGGCTATTTGCCTGCGAGCACCGCGTCCTTGAATGCCTTCAACGGCGTGATCCGAGCCTTCTTCGAAGCCGCAATCTTGATGGCCTCACCGGTGGCCGGGTTGCGGCCCATTCGGGCGGCACGCTCGACGCGGGCGAACTTGCAGAAACCGGAAATGGCAACCGGCTCCCCCTTCGAAACTGTCTCGGTCACGACGTCCGTGAAAGCAGACAGGAACGCATCCGTCGTCTTCTTCTCGGATCCCGTGCGCTCGGCGAGCGCGGCGACCAGCTCTCTGCGATTCACTGCCTACTCCTTCAGTTGCGGTCAGTGGAACGGGGTCAGCCTGGCATGGCCGGTCGCAGAAACGGCGGATTTCCGGGGACTTTTGCTGAGTCTCCGCGCAGAAAAGCCGCTTCCTGGTCCGGATTGTCCGGATTCGCGGTGCATCCGACGCGGTCCGCAGAGGTGTGAGCCGACTTTCCCCTTTCTTTGCACACGATTCACGCCTGCTGGATCGGGTGCAGAACCGGGGGACGCGCCTCTCCAGGTGTCAGAGTCACCCGATGGCGGAGGCGAGCTACGAGACGATCCTGACGCGCGCCGTCGAGGCCCTCGGCGGTGACGAGCGACCAGGACAACTCGCGTTGGCGGCCGCCATCGCCGACGCCATCGGGACCGGCCACCACCTCGTCGCCGAGGCCCCAACCGGTTCCGGCAAGTCGCTGGCCTACCTCGCGCCCGCGATCGCGTCGGGAAAGCGGGTGGTGATCGCCACTGCCACGCTGACGCTGCAAGACCAGTTGTGGAGCAAGGACCTCCCCCATCTGCGCGAGCACGGCGGCGTGGCATTCACCGGCGCGTTGTTGAAGGGCCGCGGCCAGTACGTGTGTCGAGCCAAGCTCAACCGGGCTCGCGACGGCCAGCCGCTCCTCGACGAACGACCCGGTCCGACCTTGGAACGCGATGTCGAGCGGTTGGTGCGGTTCGTGGCGTCGTCGACCACCGGTGATTTCGCGGAGGTCGACGTGGCCGACGCGTCGCGCCGGATCGCCAGTTGTGCACCCCGGGAGTGTCCCGGTGCCAACAAATGCGACGACGGCGACGACTGCTTCGCCGAACACGCCCGCAAGCGCGCCGCGACTGCGGACATCCTGATCGTGAACCACGCGCTGTATTGCGCGCACCTCTCTTCGAGCGGAGCGGTCCTGCCCGAACACGACCTCGTGGTCTTCGACGAAGCCCACGGCCTGGCCGACGTGGCGACCAGTGCCTTCGGCATCGACCTCACCCCCGGCGGGCTGCGCCAACTCGCGAGCCGACTCACGGGCGTGGGCGTGAGTCGCGGCGACGCCGACCCGCTCGCGGCCGCCGCCGATGCGTTGGAACGGGCGCTGGACAAAGCCGAAGGCCGGCTCGACCCGACCGCGGGCGCGTTGGCCGACGCGTTGGGCAGCGCGGCGGAGCGCCTCGCGGGCGCGATCCCGTCGATCGACGCCAGCGGCGACCCGACTGCGGCCGCGCAGACCACCCAACTGGCCGCGTCCCGGCTCGACGCGCTGCGGCGCCTCCGTGCCCCGGATCCCGACGAGGTCGTGTGGGCCGAACGCGAGACCTTGCACCTCGCTCCGATCGACGTCTCGAAGATCCTGGGTTCCCGGTTGTTCGCGTTGACGCCAACGGTCCTCACCAGCGCCACCCTCGGCGGCGGCGAGCGGTTCACGGCGCTCACGCGGCGGCTCGGGCTCGATCCGACCGCCGAGGTCGGACCGATCTTCATTCCCGACGCGGAAGACGGTGCTGACGACATGAAGCTGCCCGGAGTCGGCTACGCCGACCTCGCGGTCGATTCGCCGTTCGACTTCCGGGAGCAGGCCATGCTCTACGTGCCCCGCCATCTTCCCGAGCCGCGCGACCCGGCATGGGCCGAGGCCGCGACGAAGGAGACCGCGCGACTCGCCGACGCCGCGGGCGGTCGAGCACTCGTGTTGTGCACCTCGCGGGCCGCGGTCGATCGGATGGCGGCGGCGCTGCGCGCCGACACCGACCATCCCGTGCTCGTCCAGGGTGAGAGCGCCAAGGCCGTGTTGCTCGAACGGTTCGGCGCCGAGGAGCAATCGTGTCTGGTCGCGACCCGCAGCTTCTGGACCGGTGTCGACATCCCGGGACCGAGCTGCGTGCTGGTCGTCCTCGACCGCCTGCCGTTCTCGCGGCCGGATGATCCCCTGGCCCAAGCCCGGCGCGAGAGCGCGGAACGAGCGGGCGGATCGGGCTTCGGCGACGTCGACCTCCCGGCCGCGGCACTGGTGCTTGCCCAGGGTGCAGGGCGATTGATCCGGAGTCGGCAGGATCGTGGCGTGGTGGCCGTGCTCGACCGCCGCCTGGCGACGGCCGGATACCGCAAGGCGCTGCTCGACGCGTTGCCGCCGATGCGCAGGGTCGTCGACCCGGAAGTCGTCGCCGAGTTCATCGCGACCTGTACGGCGTAGCGGCTTCCCATTCGCGGACGCGGCCTCTAACGTCCGCCGCGTGACCACTGGGCCGATCGACCTCGAGACCGCGGCGGCCGAGGGCCGGGTGATCGCGTGGTTCGCGGCCTCCGAGCCCAACCGGCTCGCGATCGTTTCCGACACCACGCGGCTGACCTTCGCCGAGCTCGACGCCCGCACGAACCAACTGGCCCATTGGCTGCGCGCCCAGGGCCTCGAGCCGGGATCCGCGATCGCGCTGGTCGCACCGAACCGGGCGGAGTGGATCGAGACCTTCGCCGCTGCGCAGCGCGCCGGGTGGCGACTCACGCCGATCAACTGGCATCTCGGCGCGGAGGAAGCGGAATACATCGTGCGCGACTGTGGTGCCGCCGCGATCGTGATGGACGGGAGCCTGACCGAACTCGCGGCGATCGCCGACGACGTTCCGGTCAAACTCGCCATCGGCGCACCACTCCCCGGATGGCACGACTACGACACCGCGCTCGCGTCCCAACCGGTCACGCCGGTCGTGGGTGAGGCGCCGGGCACGATCATGCTCTACACCTCGGGCACGACGGGCCGGCCCAAAGGTGTCGCCCGCACGCGCGCCAATCCCGCCGCGACGCTGACCGAGGCGCGCTTCTCCGGATACCGGCCGGGCTCGGTCCACCTCGTGACCGGCCCGCTGTACCACACCGCGCCCTTGCTGCTGTCGATGAACACTCCCCTCCATGGCGGTGCGACGTTGGTACTCATGGAGCAGTGGGACGCGTCCGAGGCGCTGCGTCTCATCGGTGTTCATCAGGTGACCCACACCCATATGGTCCCGACCATGTTCCACCGACTGCTCGCGTTGCCCGACGACGAGCGCGCCACCGCCGATACCTCAACGCTGATCGCCGTGGTCCACGGTGCCGCGCCCTGCCCGGTGCACGTCAAGCAACGCCTCATCGACTGGCTCGGTCCGGTGGTGTGGGAGTACTACGGCGCGACCGAAGGCGCGGCCACCCTCGTCGACGCCCAGACCTGGCTGGGCAAGCCGGGCACCGTCGGGAAGCCGAACCCGGCCGACCACGTGGTCGTCGGCGACGACGACGCCAACCCGTTGCCCACGGGGACCGCCGGCAGCGTGTGGATCAAGACCAACCGCGAGGATCGCTTCGAGTACCACGGCGACCCCGAGAAGACCGCTGGCGCCTTCCGGGGCGACTACTTCACCCTCGGCGACATCGGCTACCTCGACGAGGACGGCTTCCTGTTCCTCACCGACCGCAGTGCGCATCTGATCGTTTCCGGTGGCGTCAACATCTATCCCGCCGAAGTCGATGCGGTCCTGCTGGAGCATCCCGCGGTCGGCGACGCCGCCACCATCGGAGTCCCCGACGACGAATGGGGCGAGTCGGTCCTCGCGGTCGTCGAGGTGGCCGCCGGTGTCACCGCCGACCACGCGCTGGCCGCCGAACTCATCGACCACTGCCGATCCCGCCTCGCGAACTTCAAGTGCCCGCGCACGATCGACTTCGTCGACCGACTCCCCCGCCAGGACAACGGCAAAGTCGCGAAAACCAAGCTCCGCGACCTTTACCGCCCGAACTTGCGTCAATAACCCCGCCGATCGCGGGGGTTATTGACGCAAGTTCGACAGAATCAGGCGAGGTAGCGGGAAACGGTGTCGACGACGGCGGCGGGTTTGGCGGCGCCTTCGAGTTCGATCGTGAGTCGCACGACCACCTGGGCGCCCCCGGGGATATCGGTCACGCTGAGGATCTCGCCCGTCCCCCGAACGCGGCCTCCGGCCGGGACCGGGGTGATGAACCGTGCCTTGTCGATGCCGTAGTTGATCCCCATGGAGACCCCACTCACGGTCAGCAGTTCGCCGAGGAACGGGGCACACAACGACATCGTGAGGTACCCATGGCCGATGGTCGTGCCGAACGGACCGTCCTTCGCTGCCTCGGTGTCGACGTGAATCCATTGGTGGTCGCCGGTGGCATCCGCGAACAGGTTGATACGCGCCTGGTCGATCGTGAGCCACTCGGTCGCGCCGAGGTCGGTGCCGACGGCATCGGCGAGGTCGGCAAGGGAATCAATCTTGGTCATGGGTGCCGATTCTGGCAGGTCCACCGCCGTGCGAGACGCGGCCGGTACCGTCGACGGCGATGACACGCCACTTCAGCCCGGGCGGAATTCTCGGCGGTCCGGTCGACGGTCCCGCCCGACTCGCCGCGTCGTTTCCCGCCGTTCCCGCCGAGGTCGGCACCCTCGTCCTCCATCGGGCCAAGGGGTTTGCCGGTCGCATCATCGGCTTCGATGGCGCGACCGTCACCTTGCGGGGCAGCACCGGACTCGAGAAGACCTTCCCGGTCAACCCGGGTGACTTTGCGGTCGACGGGCACGCCGTCCACCTCGTCGCGCCGAAAGTCCGGCCCGACTCCGACGCGCCCGATCTGCGCGGCGGCCAGGTCCGGAAGGATCAGCGCACGGCGTCGGGCAGCCGGGTGGTCGAGGGGGCGAAGGCGCGCACGGCACGCGCGAGCCGGATCCTGGTCGAAGGCAAACACGACGCCGAACTGCTCGAGAAGGTATGGGGCGACGATCTGCGCATCGAAGGCGTCGTCGTGGAGATCCTCGACGGCGTCGACCACCTCGACACCGCCATTCGCGAGTTCGCACCGGGACCCGGTCGCCGACTCGGCGTGCTGGTCGACCATCTCGTCCCCGGCAGCAAGGAAGCCCGAGTCGCGTCCGCAATCACCGACCCGAACGTGCTCGTGCTCGGCACCCCGTTCGTCGACATCTGGGCGGCGATTCGCCCCAAGACCGCGGGGATCGATGCGTGGCCCGACATCCCGAAGGGCACGCCGTGGAAGGAAGGCATCTGCGCAGCGCTCGGCGTCGCGGATCCGCCTCGCTTCTGGCAACAACTGCTCGCGGTCGTCAACGACTGGGGGGATGTCGATCAGACCCTCGTCGCGGCGGTCGAACAACTGATCGACTTCGTCACCGCTCCGGGCGCGTCAGGCTCGTAGCCAGAGGCCGGCCTTGCCCGCGAACGGTCATTGGAGCGAACTCGTCCGGGTGTGGTCTCGCGGTCTGACATCGACGACGACGGGACGGTGATCCGAGGCAACCCGCGCGAGGGTGTCGTCGGGAACTTCGACGCGGCACACAGTCCAGTGAGTATCCACGAAGACGTGATCGATACGACCGATCGGAAATCGACCGAACCAGGTCCGGTGCGGTCGATGTCCGTCCATCGCAGCTTGGGCGTCGACGAATCGACTGCTCAACCGGCGGAGCGAAGGAAACCAGGTCAACGCGTTGAAGTCGCCGCACACGACCATGTCGCGTCCGGCGTCGGGATGGCCGAGCCAGCTTGGGCCGAGGAGAGCGTCAGCCGCCATCGCTCGTTCCCGCGGATGCAGGCTGAAGTGAGTGTTGATCATCTGCACCGAAGGCACACCAGCAGGGTGCTTGGACATCTCGACGTCAACCCAGATTGCGCCACGCGGCTCCAACCCGATGCCCGGAAGCAGGCCGGATCGGACGAGGCGAAGCGGATAGGGGCTGAGTACCGCGTCGCCGTATTGCTCGTCGGCCACAGTGACGGTGGGATGGAATGCAAAGGACATCTCAAGGATGTCAGCGATGACGCGTGCCTGGTCGAGATGACCGGTGCGTGAGCGACCAACATCGAGTTCCTGGAGCGCCACGATGTCCGGCGAGTGTCGGGCGATCACCCGAGCGATGCGGTCAGGGGCGAGGCGGCCGTCGAGCCCAACGCAGGAATGGACGTTGTACGTCAGGATCCGAACACTGCTCGGCGGCCGTATGGTCGATCGCGGATGGCGATCTCCGTCAAGGACCGCGAATGCAGCCGTCCGGAGATCGCGCGGCCGCACAACCGCGTCGGCGTGAACGGCGAGGGGCGTGTCCGGTGGGGTCAGTGCAAACGCGTCAGTCTCCTCGGGACCGGGGCCGGCATGCGCCCCGTGCTCGAGCGGGAAGCTCAACGACCGACCGTCGCGCCGCCAACCACTGAGAACGAGGTCTCCCGCGTCGGGGTGTTGACACAGGGCAACGAGATCGGCGGCGACCTGATCACGGTAAGGATGATGGTCTCCGAGCACCGTTCCCGCATCGTCCGGCAGTACGAAGCGCCCGCCCGACGTGTGGGCGAACACGCGGCCGACGCGATCGCCTCGGCGCAAGACCAGTGGGACCTGCGCGTCGTCGACGATTGCCTGGGCAAAGCGGTTCTGTTCGACCTCGGCAAGTGGGTCCGGCGAGTAGACGTGACCGAGGGGACCTTGCGCAGTCACGGTCAGCGAACCGGGCGCGTGGCGAATGTCAGAGACGTCGAGACCCGGCACGATCCGCGCGATGAGCCGCTCACCCAGGAGGCGCGCCCGTTGCTGGCCGACGCCGCCGGAGGAAGCATCAACGCCCAAAGGCGCGGCATCCACGATGCCCAGCTCGACCGCGATTCGTCGAACCGCGGCGGCCACGGTCTCGCCGTGGATCTCTTGGTAGGAGTCGGTGTGCTCCTGGCCATGGTCGGAGATGATCCAAGCGTCGTACGCCCGCGCTTCTGAGCGGTGCGCAGCCCGCCAGAGCCGCGCGATCGCAGCGTCGATCGGGCGCAGGGCGCCGAGCGCGAGGCGGGAATCCGGCCCCCGACGGTGAGCGTTCTCGTCGTAGCCGAGGAAGTTGCCGTGGACGACCGCCCGACCCCGAGCCAGATCGACCGCCATACCGAGGACGGTGAGTTCGCGCAGCACGGTCCCGACCGCGACCCTCGAAAGGAGGAACTTCATCTCGGAGCCCCGATCCTCCCCGGCCCGGAGCCCCTCGAGCAGATCCCGTGGCGCAGTGAAGAACTCCCGTGCGGCCATGGCCGCGATTCGGATCACGGCGGGGAAATACGCGATCGCCACGACCGGGCTCAGCCACCGGAGGTGTCTCGGAAGAACATCGCCGACTCCCAACGACGCCATGCAGAATCGAGCGTCGGCAGCGCCTCCTGTATAAACGTTCGCGTACGACCCACCACCCGCCAGGAGAGAGCCCGACGACTGCGCCGCAGCCCTCGACTCCACCAACGCCGCCGCATCGTGCTGGTACATCCGCATGAGGCGGCCGGTCGCATGGTCGACATAGGTGAAAGACGGCACTGCCATCTCGATGCCGTAGAACAGCTCCGACTGCACCGCGGGGGTGGTCGATGGAATCCCTGTGTAGAACGGAACCATCTGGAGCTCTCCGGAGGCGAGAAGCCCGGAGACGAATGGCATCAGGCCCGCCGCAACCGCGGCGTTGAGGCGCCCGGCCGACAGCCCGTCGATCTGGACGATCAGCAGGCCCGGCGCGTCGGAAGGCCGCACACGGATCCCCGCCGAGTCGTGCAACCGAACCAACCAACGGCTCCGACTCATTCCTCGTCGAGCAGTACGCAGCGCGCGTTCCACGCCGTCGATCACGGACGGGCCTCGTCGGTCACGCCGTCGCGCTGACCTTCTTCTTGACCTTCGCTTTCTTGACCGGTGCCTTCTTGACCGGTGCCTTCTTGACCGGTGCCTTCTTGACCGCTCTCTTCACCGTCGGCTTCCGGGTGACCGGCTGCTTCGCCGGTGCCGGCTTCGAGCCCCTTTCCTTGGTCAACGAGGTACGCAACTCGCTGACCCGACGCTCGACGTCGCGCAACTCTCGGCGCAGGCCCGAGATTTGGGTCTGCATCTCCTTGCCGATTGCTTTGATGAGCCGTTCCGTCGAAGCCTCACCGCGATCGAGGAGGCGCTTCAACTGTTTGTCCGCTTCGCGTGCCTGCTTCTCCGTTGCCCTGGTGATCTGGGTCGTGGCCTTGCTGAGCCGGTTGAGCAGATCGTCGATTCCGTCGTTGCTCGCTTGCCGGGTTGCCATCGGGTTCTCCTTCATCTGCGGTTCGTTGATCGCACCGTACGGACGCGGCCGTCAACTAAATAGATTCGAAGGTCCCGATCTGCGAGAGCGTTGGGGACGACCAACCACTCCTCACGCCGTTCGACCTCAGAGATGTTGGAGGACCTGCTCGACGGCCGACGCTCGAGAGCCGGACGTATCGATGGTCACCGCCGTCGGCCAGATATCCGCATCTCCCTCCATGCGCTGCGCGATCGCGCTGCTTGCGTCGGAGCTATCGGCGCCCACTGCGGCACGAGCGACGAGTCGCAGCCGGGGCACCGGGGCCGGTGCATCGCAACGAAATTCCAGGAAACCCGCACTGGCCGCGTCGGCGGCGGAGCGTGCCTGATCACGCCACCGGGTAGAACCCCACGACGCGTCCAGAATCACCGGCTCGCCCTTCCCCAGGAGAGACCGGGCGCGCTCCATGAGGGTCTCGTAGGTCGCCGCCGTATTCGCAGGTTCGTACAAACCTTCGCCGTACTCGTCACCGCGGTGAACCCCGTGGCCCAGGCCGACGAGGTCCTTCCGCGTCTCGTCCGAATGCAGAACAGCCCAACCGAGTCGATTCGAGAGTTCGACCGAGAGGGTGGACTTGCCGGTGCCCGGCAGCCCGCCGACGAGTGCCAGCATCACCCGACCGCTTCGCAGATGCTCGTCGGCAAGTGCAAGATGGAGTCGGGCAGTTTCGACCGCCGACGGGTCCCCTTGCGTCGCCCGCATGCATGCAACCTTCGAACGCACGAGAGCGCGGTACGCGATGTAGTGGTGGACCAAGGTCATCGGATGGGCACAGCCGGAGAACTCGAAGTACCAATCCAGAAAGCGCCGTGCGTATCCCAGTGCTCCGAGGCGTTCGAGGTCCATGGCGAGGAACGCAACGTCCGCGAGTACGTCTCCGTAGCGGAGGTCATCGTCGAACTCAAGGCAGTCCAGGATCCGGGGACCGTCGTCGAGACAGAAGATGTCGTCGGCGAGCAGGTCCCCGTGTCCGTCGCACACCGCTCCCGCCTCGATCCGGCTCGCAAACAACGCCGCTCGGCCTTCCGTATATCGACGTGCTCGCTGGATGACTCGGGTCATCATTTCGGCATCGAGCACCGAACCCACGAACGGCTCCATCGTCGCGAAACTCGATTCCCAATTACGCCGGATGCCATCGATGGAAGCAGCCGCGTCGATCTGGGGGGAGCGGTCGGCTCGGGCATGAAACGCGGCGACAACCCGCGCCACCTCGCGGACGCACGGACTCGCGTCCGCGTCGGCGGACACCAACGCGGAGAGGCGTCGGTCTTCGGGCATCCGCCGCATCACGACCATGTGGTCGCACAGTCCGCCATCCGGACCCCGAAGCTCCGCAACGCCGAGATAGACGTCCGGGGCCAGGCGACGGTTGAGCTCGACCTCGCGGCGACAGATCCGTTCTCGCTCCGAAGCGTCCGAGAAGTCCACGAAATCCAATGCCACCGGCTTCTTGACTTTGTAGACCCGGTCGCCCACAAAGAACAACGTGGACACATGGGTTTCCCGCACGGCGGCAGGTGCCATTGAGGATGCTCAGTCCTCGTCGGCTGCAGGCCCGCACCGAACGACGACGACCGGACAGGGAGCGTGAAGCACGACCTGCTGGCTCACCGATCCGAGGAGAAGGCCCCTGAATCCGCCGCGTCCGCGAGAACCGACCACGAGGAGGTCATCTGCAGTCGCGTGGTTGAGCAGCACGGTCATCGCGGTACCTGGCTCCAGGATGCGCTCAACCTCGAGACCTTCGAGCTCGTCACCGACGGCAACCAGCGCGTGGTCCATCCACTGTCGGGCGCGCTCCATGAAGGGTTCGGGATCGACAACGGCTGGATTGGCCCAGTAGTCGGGAAAAGGAAACGTAAGTCCGTAGACGACACGTAGCTCTGCGTGTCTGAGCTTCGCTTCCTCGGCTGCAAAGCGCAGCGCCTCGATCGACTGGTCGGAACCGTCAATTCCCACGACGACGTTCATGGTGATCTCCGGGCGTGCAGTGGTGGACAGGTCTGTTCAGTGCGCCGACCCCCAATCTGGCGAAGGATCAACCCAACGAAGTTCATCACTGCCCACCGTGCCGGGCGCCGGTGATCCCGGCCAGGGCCGAACGTCCTGAACTTCGCCCTCGTGACCGCCGTCGATCAACTGATCGACTTCGTGACTGCGCCGGGCGCGTAGCGTTGGGTCATGACCACCCAACCCTGCACGCGTCTCACTCGCCTCGCCACCGTCGTCGGCCTCAGCGTGGCCCTCGCGGCCTGCTCCAGCGGAAGTTCGGCATCTAAGCCCGACTCGTCCTCGACGTCATCCACCACGACGGCGCCCGCCGAGACGCTGACCATCCTCGTCACCAACGACGACGGCTTCGGCGCCGAGGGCATCGACGTGGTCGCGCAGGCGCTCACCAAACTCGAGAACGTCAAGGTCACGATCGTCGCGCCGGCCACGAACCAGAGCGGCACCGGTTCGAAGTCCACGCCCGGCACCCTCACCGCGACTGACCAGAAGACCGTCAGCGGGCTCGCGGCGACGGCCGTCAACGGGTTCCCCGTCGATGCCGTCACCTACGCCTTCGGCACGTTGAAGCTGACCCCGGACGTCGTCGTGTCCGGCATCAACGCGGGCCAGAACCTCGGAACGATCACCCAGGTCTCCGGCACCGTCGGTGCGGCCAAGGCGGCATCGGGCCGCGGCGTGCCGGCCATCGCCGCGAGTCAGGACATCAACAATGCACCGGCGTATCCCACCGGAGCCAAGCTCGTCGTCGATTGGATCACTGCCCACCGGGCCCAGTTCTTGTCGGCGAAAGCCGGCACCAACGTCGTCAATCTCAACATTCCGTCGTGCCCCGACGGCACCACCCGCGGCACGAAGCAGGTCCCGTTGGCGACCAGCGGTGAAGGTGCGGTCTCGGCACCGAACTGCACCTCCACGGTCACCGACGTCACGAACGACATCCAGGCGTTCCTGAACGGATACGCCACCGTGACCGAACTCACCAGTACCGGCGACACCGTGACGACCAGCACCACCTGGCCCGCACCGTAAAGCCGGTACCACCCCAAGGAGCAGTCGTGAGCCCGCCGACCATCAAACCATCTGATGTCGCACCCGAAGCGCCCGCGGTGGGTTGGTTGCGAGGCGTGATCGTCGATGCGATCGACGTCGAGCGCCTCGCGGCGTTCTGGCAGCAGGTGCTGGGCGTCGGCATCGGCGAACGAGTCCCGGGTTGGTTGCAACTCAAGTTCGGTCCGGAGGCTTCCCTGATGGCGTTCCAGCCCGCCGACCCGATTGCGCACGCTCCGGGTCGCCTCCGGATCGACATCGAGGTCGAGGACCTCGAAGCGGCGACCACGCGCATCATCGATCTCGGCGGCGCACTCAAGGAAATTGTTCGTTTCCGTCCCGGCGAAGAACACCGGGTGATGACCGATCCCGAAGGCAACGAGTTCAGCATCGTGTCGCCCTTCCCTCCCGATCTCGTCGTGCGATGAGCGACGCCGCGTTGGGCACCATCACGATTCGGGACCGGATTCCGTTGACCCCGGAGCAGGGCGACATCTTCGTGCGCGCGGCGATCGGTGGGATTTCGGTCGCGGAGTGTCCGACCGACCTGCAATGGGCCGTCCTCACCCAGGTGGCGGCGCATCTGTTCGGCATCGACATCGATCCGGCCTCGGTGGTGCCATTGGAGGCCGAGGAGGTGGCGGCGTTGGTCTCCGATCCGGCGACCCGACGGCGTATCGTCCAGGCCATCGTGACCCTCGAACTCCTCGAAGATCCGATTCGACCGGCGCTCGCCACCCACGTGCGGCGCTTCGCGCAGACCCTTGGCGTCGACGAGCCAATGGTGACGGCGGCGAAACATGCCGCCCGCGGCCAGATGGCGCTCATGTACGCCGATATCCAGCGGAACTCGTATTACACGGAGGAAACCGCGCACGAGATTCTCCACGGTCATCTGTGGCGACTGCTCCGATCGAAGTTCGCCTACAGCAACATCGTGCCGAGCCGAGCCATCGAGCGGAAGTGGGCGAGCCTCGCCGACATGCCGGAAGGGTCGTGGGGTCGCGCCACCGCCGAGTTCTATCGGGTGCACAGCTTCCCCGTCCCGGGCGCACGTCGAGGCATCGGGGAGATCGGGGCACATCACGATTTCGTCCACGTGCTGGCCGACTACCCGCCTGATCCCGAGGGCGAGATCGACGTGTTCGCGTTCATTGCGGCGTCGATGGTCGACCCCAAAGGCTTCGTGCAGCTCGTCATGACGCTCGGACTGTTTCAGAACGCGACGATCACCCATGTCGCCGCGAAGAAGGTGGTGCTCGCCACCCAGGGCGTCCTGGGCACGCCGGGCGCCGCGGCCCGCTTCGCCGATGGGCTGAACCGCGGGGTGCAGTGCAAGGTCGATGCCTTGGGGATCGACCACTTTGCGGTGGCAGCGGAACCGCTCGACGCCATACGGGAACGCTTCGGGGTCATCCCTCGGGCCGACACCTCGCGGCGCGGCGCGCTCGACCCGCTGGAGGTCAGAGCGGTCCCGGCGCAGGCACCGGCGTCGGGTCGATGACGCCAGCGGCCCCGCGCCGCATCACGTAGATCGCGGCACCGATGCACGCCGCGGCGAGACTCAGACTCGGGATCCGCAGCGCGATCACGAACACTTCGTCGGCACTACCGCTCCCACTGGCCTGGCGCTGCGCGAACCACCCACTGACGAGGGCCAAGCCCACCAGCGCGCCGAGTTGGCGGATCTCGTTGATCACGCCGGACGCGACACCACCCTCCGGCCCGGCCGAGCCGGCCATCGCCGCGATGTTCGACACGTTGAATACCAAGGCCTGACCGATGCCCGCAACGGTCAGCGCGACGATCACGAGCACCAGACTGCCGTCCGCGCTGAGGGCGGCGAACACGGCAACGGAGGCGGCGGTGATCACCAAACCGAGTGCCATCAAGGTGGACCCGGCGACGCGGTGCGTCCACCGCCCGGCAATCGGTGAACCCACCACGAGGGGAACCGTCATCGCCAGGAACACCGCGCCGGCGGCGACCGGCTCCAGACCCTGCACCTGCTGCAGATATAACGACGCGAAGAACGCGACCACCGCGAAGGCCGCGTTGCCCATCCATGCGGTCACGGCCACGGCGCGGTAGCCCGGCCGTCGTACCAACGACCGCGGGATCAACGGATGCGGGCTGCGGCGCTGCTCGAGCGCCAGACCAGCCAGGAGCGCAACGCCCCCGGCCGCAGGCCCGACGACCCAACTGCTCCCCCAACCGGTCTGGGGGCCGGCAAGAACGGCGAACACCACCAGGCCGAGTCCGACGGTGAGCAGCATGGCCGCACCGATGCCCACCACCGGCTGCCGGTCCCGACCGACATCGTCCCGCTCGCGTCGGAGCAACCAGGCCACCAACAGCGCGACGGGAACATCCATCAGGAAGAACACCCGCCAGACCGACGCCGCTTCGATCAGACCGGCGACCAGCGGCCCGGCGGCGGAGCCCACCGCACCCACTCCGGCCCAGATGCCGACGACCCGACCGCGATCGCCCGGCGGTGCCGCGGTGTTCACGAGTGTGAGGCCGGTCGCGGCGAGCACGGATGCGCCGAGACCCTGGAGCATGCGTCCGGCCACGAGCAGTTCGGCCGAGTTCGCCGCACCGGTGACCAACGCCCCCGTCGCGAACCCGACCAAACCGATGCGCGTCAACCGGATCGGCCCGTAGGCATCGGCGGCCCGCCCGACCGCGATCAACGGCGCGGCCAACGTGAGGAGATACCCGTTGACGACCCACGCCAGGTCGCCGGTCGAGAGGTGGAGATCACGGCCCATCGGCGCGAGCAGCACCGAGGCGCCGAGAAAGTCGAGGGCGACGACCACGTTGACCGCGCACAGCACCACCACCAGCGATCCGAGTGGTGCCCGGCGCGCGTGGCTTGCGGTCACGTCACCATGCCCAGCGCGAGCAGCGCCCTCAGCTGGACGTCGGGCGCGAGCAGCCCGCGGAGGTTCGTCGAACACCATGCACCCAGGGCATCGTCGAAGGTCGCCGGAACCTGAGCCGGGTCGATGGCGGCCGCCGCAGCCAGGACCTCACGCAGCAACGACGACACGCCGGCCCCATCGGCGTCGCGTGGTGCGAATGGCACCGACCAGAAGTCGACCGTCTGCATGCTGGGGGCACCGCCGGGGATCGTGCCGGGCCCGTCCGGGGCCACCAAGGTGACGGTCGGCGACCCGGGCCGGCGTGAGTTCAGCAGGGTGATCGTGATCGAGTTCTGCCGGCGCGCCAGTTCGGTGCCGAGGGCAGCCAACGACGGATCGCGCGCGAGTAACTGCACGTGGGTATAGGCACCCAACGCGTGCAACAGCGTCTCTTCCGCATGACCGGCGCCCGGGCCCGTCCACACGAGGTCGTGCACGATCGACGGGAGCAGGAGCCGCGCGTCTTCGCACTGGTACCGCGCATTCACGACTCGGGAATCACCAGTGGCCGCAGGGCCGACCACCCGACCGGCCGACGCGGCCGTTCCGTAGGTGAATCGCGACACCGGCGTGGCGCCCTCGGTCCAGGCCACGAACAGCGGTTCCGCCACGGTCCCGACCAGTTCGAGCATCACCTGCTCGATGGAGGCGTCGGAGTGCCGGTGCCCGGTGGCCGGCTCCATCGGCGGGCCGTCCGGATAGATGCCGGGTTGGCCGAACAATGGGTTCGAGCTGAACCGACTGATGTCGACCGGGGGCTGGGGCGCTGCGGCCAACCGACGCAGGATCGCATCACGATCGTCGGACATGACGGCGTCAGCGACCCTCGAATCGCGGTGGCCGCTTCTCCTGAAAGGCCCGAAGGCCTTCCTTGAAATCCGGCGAGCGCGACGACAACTCGAGCGCGTTGGCTTCGGTCTCCATCGCCGCCGCCAGCGAACTCTCGAGTGCGCGGTGAATGGCCCGTTTCGTGAGTCCGACCGCGACCGTCGCCGCACCGGCGAGTTCGGTGACGAGTGCATCGACCGCGGCATCGAGGTCCGCGGCGGGGACGGCCCGGTGGATCAGCCCCCACGCGGCCGCGTCACCGGCCGACACTTCGCGACCGAGCATCAACAGTTCCTTGGCCCGGGCCACTCCGACCAACCGAGGCACCAGCCAGGTGGCGCCGCTGTCGGGGGTGAACCCGCGGGTGACGAAGGGTTCCCAGAACCGACTGGACTCCGTGGCGATCGTGAAGTCGGCGGCCAGCGCGATCTGACATCCGATCCCCGCGGCCCACCCGCGCACCGCACAGACCACCGGTAACTGCACTTCCATGATCAGGTGGATCAGGCGGTGGGCCTGGACCGGGGTGCGCCGCTGGATGCTCCCGGTCCGAGGGCGCGCAGCGTCGGCCTGGTTCGTCGCGACCCAGTCGGCCCCGGCACAGAAGTCGTCGCCTGCGCCCCGCACGACGATGGCGCGCAGTGTCTCGTCGACCGCCGCGGCTTCGAGCGCCGCCACGATCCGATCAAGTCCCGCGACTCCCAGCGCGTTCTTACGCTCCGGGCGATCAAGGACGATCTCGAGCACGCCGTTGCCTGCGTCGAGGCCGACACCATCGGTCGTTTCGCGGGTCATGGGACCATCCCGATCGGCGAGGTGGGCGCGGCATCTGTTTCGACTCGCGGGGACGTGACGTCGACCCGGAGTCGGGTCAGCCTCGAGGTGCTGATCCGCCACGCACCGTCGCGTGATTCGTAGGTCTCGTGATAGTGGCCGTAGCCATGGAGTTCGGTGCCGTCCGGGAACCGCAGCATGTCCTCCATTGCCCACACGCCCGTCGCCGTCGTCGGCGAGACGATCTCGATCTCGGGGAGGTGGCAGTGGTGCACGGTCACGGCGTCGCCGATGACCCCACGCAGGAAGGCGACGAAGTCGTCGGCACCGGTGATGACTCCGCCCCCGGACGACGACGTGTCCATGGTGACGTCGTCGGCGAACACCCCACGCATTCCCGCCCAGTCCTTGGTATCCATGCTGCGGCAGTAGCGAGCCTTGAGCTGCTTGATCGATTCGAGATCGTCCATGGTCACGGTCGATTCACTTGAGTCCTTGTTGCTGCTGGACCTGACGAACAAACGCAATGATGGCATCAACCTCGGAACCGCTCAGCCCACCCACCGGCGGCATGGCGCCGAACGACCAGTGGTGCTGCGGTGCGCCGTTCGCGATCGCCGACCGGAACGCGTCATCCGAATGGTGGCCCGGCTCGTAGACCACCGAGAGGTGGGACGGACCCTTCGAGGTCCCGCGCAGATCCGCCCCATGACACGAGGCGCAGTTGGCCTGGTACAGCTCCGCGCCACCGGACGTATCGACGGCACGATCAGCGGAGTCCGTCGATCCGCCGCCGCACCCCACCAGCAGCAGCGACCCGAGTGCGAACAGCACGACGGCGGCGCGGCGGCGCGTGATTGATCTCGGTGCAGATCCGACGTTGTTGGCCATCAGCTGATCATCGCATCAAGGGCGGCGGGCCGTCAGGTCCACCGACCGGAACCAGCCTGGATCGACCGGTAGGGTCAGCCCCATGAGCGCCCGAAGTGTTCGCATCATGGTGGTGACCATTGCGTCGCTCCTCGTACTCGCGGCCTGTAGCTCCGGCGGGAGCGATCGATCAGCTCCCGCCGAAACGACCCGGCCGGCGCCCACCGACACTCCCGCCGGCGATGCAATCCACAAGCTCGAGCCGGTCGAGTTCCAGCGATTCATGGCCGAGCACCCCGACGTTCCCGTCGTCAATGTGCATATCCCCTACGAGAAGCACATCACCGGGACCGATGCGTTTGTCGCGTTCGACGAAATCGCACGCTGGGATGGACTCCCCGACGAGCTCGACGCGCCGATCGCGCTCTACTGCCGCTCCGGCAACATGTCCGGCGAAGCAAGCACCACCCTCGCCGCGCTGGGGTACACCGACGTCACCGACCTGGCCGGCGGATGGCCGCCTGGTCCGAAGCCGGCCTCCCACTCCTCAACCAAGACCCGGCTCCGAACTGACCCAATACCCGACCGACGGAGCGCACCGTGCACAACCTGATCTTCATGCTCATCGTGCTGGCCGCGGCGGCCCTCGTCGCCGGTCCGCTCTGGCTCAGCCGCCGACGGCAAGCCCAAGGCCAGCAGGCCACCCGCGAATCGACAGCCGAACCTGGCGCCGATCCGGAGCCTCCCGTGCAGATCTGACCCCGAACCGACGCGACGGTGCCCGCCCCCGAAGGAGCGGGCACTGCGCAACGACGGTATGCAGCTGTCCAGCAGCAGGTACGAACCGCTGCCTCGCAGCGGCACGATGACTGCTACGAACAGCCGCTCGTGGCGCCGCAGCTCGGGCACGCGTGGCAGGACCCGGCCCGCTGCATGATGTCGCCGCAGACGTAACAGAGCACGTGCTCACGTTCCCGGGCCACCGGAGCTTCGATCGCGGCGGCGGGGGCCTGGTCCTCGAGCGGCAGCGACCGCTCGATCACCTGTGCGTCAACCGCTTCTTCCACCCCGGGGAGGGTCGGCTGGAGCCGCTCCCCCACGGTGAGGATGCCGAGGTCCTTGCGCTCCTGCTCGGGCAGGTACGCCACGGCCAGGCGCCGGAAGATGTAGTCGGCGAGGCTGGTCGCGAACCGGATGTCCGGATCGTCGGTCATACCCGCCGGCTCGAACCGCATGTTCGTGAACTTCTCGACGAACGCCTTCAGCGGCACCCCGTACTGGAGACCCAAGCTCACCGAGATCGCGAACGCGTCCATGATCCCGCAGAGCGTGGAACCCTGCTTGGCGACCTTGAGGAACAGCTCCCCCGGACGACCGTCTTCGTACTCGCCCACGGTCGCATAGCCATCGCAATCCGCCACCCGGAACGAGAACGTCTTCGACGAACGAGTTCGCGGCAGCTTCTGGCGCACCGGCTCCTGCACGATCACGTGCTCCACGACCCGCTCGACGATGCGCTCGGGCGTGGACTCGACGATCGTGCCGCCCTCGAGCGCGACCGGCTCGACCGCGCCGGCCTTCTTCTGCGTGGAGAGGGGCTGGCCCACCTTGCAGTTGTCGCGGTAGAGCGCGACGGCCTTGAGGCCGAGCTTCCACGCCTCGATGTGGAGCGCCTCGACCTCCTCGACCGTGGCTTCCTCGGGCATGTTGACCGTCTTGCTGATGGCCCCCGAGATGAACGGCTGGACCGCACCCATCATGGTGACGTGACCCATGTGGTGGATCACGTTGTCACCCATCGAGCACGCGAACACCGGCAGGTGCTCGGGGTTGAAACCGGGTGCACCGAGGATCGACTTGTGCTCGTCGATATGGTCGATGATCGCATCGACCTGTGCTTCGGTGTATCCGAGCTGGCGCAACGCACGCGGGATCGTCTGGTTGACGATGAACATCGTGCCCCCGCCGACGAGCTTCTTCGCCTTCGTGAGCGCGAGGTCGGGCTCGATGCCGGTGGTGTCACAGTCCATCATCAGACCGATCGTGCCCGTCGGTGCGAGCACCGTGGCCTGCGAGTTGCGCACGCCGTACTGCTCGCCAAGTTCGACGGCTTCGTCCCAGCTCTGTTGGGCGGCGCTGAGCAGCTCCGGCGGGACCAGCTCTTCGTCGATCTTCGCGGTCTCGGCGCGGTGCATGCGCAACACATTGAGCATCGCGTCCTCGTTCTCCGCGTAGCCCGCGAACGGGCCCATGCGACCTGCGGTGCGGGCGCTGGTGGCATACGCGTGACCGGTCATGAGGGCCGTGAGCGACGCGGCCCACGAGCGGCCGGCCGGCGAGTCGTACGGAAGGCCCTGGGCCATCAGGAGCGCGCCGAGGTTTGCGTAGCCAAGACCGAGCTGGCGGAACTTGCGGCTGTTGTCACCGATCGCTGCGGTCGGGTAATCGGCGTTGCCGACGAGAATCTCCTGCGCGGTGAACATCACCTCGACGGTGTGCTTGTAGGCCTCGACGTCGAACGCCTCGTTCTCGCCGATGTACTGGAGCAGGTTGATGCTCGCGAGGTTGCACGCCGAGTTGTCGAGGTGCATGTACTCACTGCACGGGTTGCTCGCGTTGATCCGACCCGCGTTCGGGGCGGTGTGCCACTTGTTGATCGTGGTGTCGAACTGCATCCCCGGATCGGCACACGCCCACGACGCCTCGGAGATCTGGCGCATGAGATCACGCGCCCGCATCGTGCGGATCGTGTCACCGGTGGTGACGGCCTTGAGGTCCCAGTCCTTGTCCTCGATCACCGCACGCATGAAGTCGTCGGTGACGCGGACCGAGTTATTCGCGTTCTGGTACTGGATCGAATGGCTGTCCTTGCCGTCGAGGTCCATGTCGAACCCGGCCGCGGCCAGCGCGTGCGCCTTGCGCTCCTCGTGGGTCTTGCACCAGATGAACTCTTCGATGTCCGGGTGGTCAGCGTTGAGGATGACCATCTTGGCGGCGCGTCGGGTCTTGCCGCCCGACTTGATCGTGCCGGCCGACGCGTCCGCACCCCGCATGAAGCTCACCGGACCGCTCGCGGTACCGCCGCCCTTCAGGCCCTCGGCGCTCGAACGGATGTTGGAGAGGTTGATCCCCGAGCCGGAGCCACCCTTGAAGATCGTGCCTTCCTCGCGGTACCAGTTGAGGATGCCGTCCATGGTGTCCTCGACGGCGAGGATGAAACAGGCGCTCGCCTGCTG
Organism: Acidimicrobiia bacterium; assembly: GCA_031362155.1. Lineage (GTDB taxonomy): Bacteria > Actinomycetota > Acidimicrobiia > IMCC26256 > JAENVU01 > JAENVU01. Next base: position 22,465 of record JANLRZ010000182.1, read on the forward strand.
GGGCGTGTTCTTCACGCCGATGTTGAACCAGACCGGCGAGTTGAACGCGGCCCGCTGCGTCACGAGGATGAACTTCAACTCGTGACGGAATGCCTCGGCCTCGTCGGCGTCGGCGAAGTACCCGTCACGCAGGCCCCAGTCGGTGATGGTGTCGGCCACGCGGTCGATGACCTGGCGCAGCGACCACTCCCGCTCGGCGGTGCCGAGGGTGCCCCGGAAATACTTCTGGGCGACGATGTTGGTGGCGTTGAGCGACCACGTGGTCGGGAACTCGACCTCGGGCTGGAAGAACGCGTCGGTGCCGTCCTTGTAGTTGGTGATGCGAGCGTCACGACGCTCCCACGCCACCCCCTCGTACGGATGTTCACCCTCCTGGGTGAAATACCGACGAATCCCGATTCCGACTTGTTCCGGCGCCATCGCCATAAAACTGTTCCTTCCCCGTTGCCTCGATCGACGCCTCGTGACGCCGCCTTGCGTACTCCGCCCGTGCTGGTGGTGCTTGTTCTTGTGGTGCCCCCCGTCACATCGCTCGAACCACAAGATGTTGTGGTTGATGCGATATCTACCGCGACATGGGGCGTGAATTACAACACTGGAGTTCGTCCCTGTCAACGTCAGGTGCCGCGCGATTCCACATTCTTTGCTGACCTGCACAAACGCGAATCAGCCCTGTTGCTCCGGTCCCGGTTCGGGTGATTTGGGAGCCGTGGTCTTCTGGAGCTCGACCACTTCGGCTTCGAAATCGGCGAGATCGTCGAAGCCTTTGTAGACCGACGCGAAGCGAAGGTACGAGACCGGATCGAGCGGCCGCAGCCGTTCCAACACCGCCAGACCGAGCGCATCGCTGGTGACCTCGGGGCCCTCCTGGGCCGCCCACTCGGCCAAATCGTCGGCCATGGCTTCGACGGCTTCGGCCGCGACCGCACGCCCCGCCACGGCCTGCCCGATCCCTCGGGCGAGCTTGGCCCGGTCGAATGGCTGGGCGAGTCCCGAGCGCTTCCGCACCACGAGCGCGATCGGTTCGAGCCGTTCATAGGTCGTGAATCGCCGACCGCACTCGAGGCACTCCCGCCGGCGCCGAATCGCCGTTCCGTCGCCACTCGCCCGCGAGTCGACCACTTTGTCCGAGTCTTCGGAACAGTAGGGACAACGCACCGCCGCAACGTAGCCGCACCGACCCCCACCGGGACCAGCCTCCGTCCGCTTCCGTCGTATGAGACACCAGCCCCTACCGACCTACCGCTGCCAGCGCAACACCTCACCGGGCATGAGTGGGCCGTTGCCGCGCACCCGAACCAGCGCGTCGACCACTTCGCGCGGATCATCGTTCGGTGCCAACTGCTTGGCGGCGCCCCAGAGTGAATCGCCCGGCTGCACGACGTACCGGATGACGCCAGCATTCGACGGGGCGCGCCCGGGAGCCGCGAGGGATGCGCTCCCGAGCGCCGCGCCCGCCCGACCCGCCATGATCGCCACCACGGCCACGCCCAACACCACGCCGAGACGGCGACGGCGGAACGTGGCCCGCGAAGTCCGAGCACCCACCACGGTGGGGGTGGCCGGGGCGACCCGGGTGACAGACGCGACTCGCGTCGCGGTCCGGGTCCTCGGGGAAGGCTCCGGAACTGCCACCAGGCGTCCACACCTCGGCCGCGGGGCGGCGGCCAGGGCAGTACGCCTGCGGGGATCGGTCGGTCGTTCGCTGGTCATGACGGCGGCCATGTGGTTCCTCCATCGAGAGGGCGGGTGGATCGGTGGATCGGGGCTTGGGGTGCGTCCGGTGCGTGTCCGGCTTGCCTGGACATCGAACCACGAGGGTGTGACCATGGGTTCTGAGCCCGGATTTCGGTCATCGGCGTTGGGGCCGAACGTTCGTTCGGTTGACCACTAGACCACGAACGGGCGTTCGTTGTCAAGCAAATATCCGAACGAGTGTTTGTGACGAACACGTGATCGTGTTACGGTGCATCTCATGAGCGAAGCCGCACCCCTCACCCCCCGCCAGCAGCAGGTGCTCGAGTTCGTCGACGCCGAAGTTCGCCGCCGCGGATACCCGCCCAGCGTCCGAGAAATCGGTGAGGCCGTCGGCCTGTCGTCGAGTTCCACAGTGCATGCGCACCTGGCCGCGCTCCAGGACAAGGGCTACCTGAAGCGTGACCCCACAAAACCTCGGGCCATCGAGGTCTGCTTCGAGCCCGGCTCCCACGCGATCGTCGATCGGCGGCCCGTGGTCCATGTCCCGTTGCTCGGTGACGTTGCGGCCGGCACGGGCGTCCTCGCCGCTGAGAACATCGAAGAGACGATGCCCCTGCCCGAGGA
>JANLRZ010000203.1:0-4710 GCA_031362155.1 Acidimicrobiia bacterium
CGGCAGGGTGCTACGAGGTAGGTGACGGCTCATCGTCGAAGGCCCAGCCCCATTCTTCGCTGCGCCGAAAGCCGCGCACCGAGTACCAGACCGACCAGGTCATGAGGGCGAGAGTGAACGGTATTCCCGTGACGACATTCACCACGAGGAACGCTTCAACGCTTCCTGCCGTCAATGCAACGAATCGAATGATGCTGCGTGATAGCTGGTACGCACCCCAAGCGAACGACACCGTCCCGAAGATGTGCCGGAACGTTTTCGACGTTCTCACTTCCTCCGGGAACACATAGAACTCCTGTGCGAAGACTCCGGCGAGAGGTCGGCCGATGGCGGCGGACACGAGGAATGCCAATCCGAGCGCGCCACTCAGGAGTACGGGTTGCGCGAGGTACACCGTTGCGCTGTTCGACACGACGCCGATGAGAGCCTGTACCAGCACAAACCCCAAGGAGAGACGCGCAACCGCCCCGGTGCGATCGCGTCGGCGTTCATAGTGGTAAGCGACGACGGAAACAAGCGTCGCGGCGACAATCCCCGGAACGATCGCCCACAGCTTCCACACGAGGTAGAACGCGAGTACGGGTCCGAACGCATCGCGAGCGAAGCGAGGGCCACCTCCGAGCAAGATCGAGGAGACGCTCACGTGCGCGACGGCAGGCAGGGCGCTCAGCGACTCGCTCGTCGTCGAGCCCTCGTCGGCAGAACTCGGGTGTAGAGCGGCTTCTACCTCACAGTCGCACGGAGAATCTTCCGCACCATCGCTGCGGTCCGCGGGCGAAGAAGGAACCGTGGTCACGCCAAATCACCGGTCGGAACCAGGTTGCGCGCCGACTGCGGGTGCACTGAAGCTCCAAGAAGCCGAAGGGCTCGAAATGCCATTGCCGTTTCGACCTTCGCAGAAAACGCTGCCTTACGAAGGTACCCCGATACAACACCGCCAAAACATCGTCATATCGAGGGACGTCGAACGCAGCACGAGGCCGGTTCCGGTTGCTCGAACCCGGCACGCCTCAATTCTGGCCGAGCGCAGTGCCGAGCATCTCGACGTAGCTGTGTGCGCCAGATCGAGGGTCGGGATCTCTTCGCTTGTGAACCAGCGCAACTCGTCATGCTCGTCGGGTGCAGCATTCATGACCGAACCGTAGTAATCGATGAGCCAAATCGTCATCTCCATGCCTACGTCGATCACTTGGCGGAACGGCCCGTCCACGGGCCGAGGCAGCGCCACGCCCAACTCCTCGACAAGCTCGCGTACCAACGCCTCAGCAGGATGCTCTCCCGCCTCGATGTGCCCTCCCGGGAGGTCCCAGACGTTCGGATACCACTCCCGCTCCGGGTGGCGATGACAGAGCAACACCTTGTCGTGATCGCGCAAGATGCACGCCACGACGCGAGTGGGAACATCGTCCTCCGGCCGGCTACTCACGAGCACAGCGTGCCCGTTCGGCGTGCGCTGCGCCAGCGCACCCAGCGTTAGGCAATGTCCCCCGAACACGGATTCCAATCCGCCGGCTATACGCTCACGACTCGGGCGCGGCGAACACCTCGATGAACGAGATGAGGTTACCGTCGGGATCGGCGTACGAGGCCTTTCGTCCAGCGTCGCCGACGGGCTCGATCGGACTACCCGACGCACCGCGAGCGGCGGCGTCGGCGACGAAGGCATCGAGATCGCGCACGGAGAGCGTCACCAGTCCGCGCCCGGCCCGTTCGATGTCGCCCACGATGTACACCCACCCGGCGCTCGCTACGTGCCACATCACCTCATCGCCGTTGACAACAACATCCGGCGGGCGGCCAAAGAGGCGCTGATACCACGGCAACGCCGTGTCGAGGTTCTGTATGGCAACACCAGCAAACAGCACCTCGACATCCATCCGCACAGCTTGCCCGGTCGGGAACGTTCCTGATGCCGCACCCAGGCGATCGTGAACCACACCCGACGATTGGCGGTCTAAGGAAACTTGCCGATGGTCACCGTCGAGCCAGCGTTGAACGTCGCGACGTTTCTCTGTGGTCCCAGGCAGGGCTCAGGGATCTCGTCGAGTACGCCGCCTACTATCGGCCCGTCGACCTCCGGGGTGAGCTCACCCCCGCCGCCGTGCACGGGAGTGCCGATGCGCACCACCCGACCACTGCGGAGAACGACTCCGCCACCTCTGCGGGCAGCTGCGGTCCCAGTCGGCCAGATGACCGCGACGCGTTCACCGTTCCGTTCGAGCTGAAAGCAGTCGTTCGACGCGTCGTATCTCAAAACCCCGTACACAATCGCGGCCATGCCGACCTCCGGCTTCGCGGCGGGCGGCTGCACCCACACCCGGGGCGCGTTCTGTCGCGCGCGCCCCTTCACGTCAGCGGTCGGCGACTTAGAGCTGTCGCACGCCGCCACGCCCCCGAAGAGAACACTCAGAGCTATCGCCACGACGACCGCCCTACGTTGCACCCGAGGAGCGTATGGCGCGTCGTGCTGTGTCACCCAGGCGTGCACTCATGTCCCTATTGGAGCGACTACCCGGCGTAGAGCTGTATCCGGACATAGGCGTCGCGGCCACGTATGAAGAGCTGGGCGGTGCCGCTGTGGCCGTCGGGATACCGATCGTCGAACTGCACGGTCTTGATCTTCCAGCCATCGGAACGGGCGAGGGATGGCTGGTGCAACCGTGCCTTCCCGGTGCGGGTCGCGAGCTTGCGTCCGATCTGATCGAGGTACGCCTGGAACACGCTGCTGGCACTACCTGTGACTCGCAGGATGGCTGCGCCGTCCGGATCCGTGTCATAGCTGACTTCGGGCAGGATCAACTCGCTTCCCGGCTCCACGACAAAGGGCTCGATCTCGAATCCGATCAGCTCACCGACGCGGGCAAGGTGGCCCGGAGCCGGGACAGGCGGTGTGGGCAGCGAGACAAAGTCGGGCGACGGGGTTGGCGGGTCTCCCGGAGTGGGCGACGGGGCGGCCTGACCGTCAACGGTCCAGTCCTCCAGGTGGATCAGTCCGCTCGTTCTGCCATCGGACAACTGAAGAATCTTGACGGACAGAACGCGCCCGACTGGTGGGGCGTCGGTGACGGCGAAGCGTTTCGTATCGAAGTCGCACTGCGCGGGCTGCGACGGCTGAGGCGGCGGCGACGGCACGAAGGCTGCGCGACACCCGGGGCCGCGCTCGCCGACCAGCCCGGCGTGCGCAGCCTGGTCGGCAAACGCCTTGACGACTCGGTTCGGCGATCCATCGATGCCGAGGACAGCGGACCACTTGCGCACGACGACGGTGGGCTGCCCCGCGGTGCCTCTGCGCTCCACTTCCGAGAGCACGGGCCCTGCGAGGACGGCACCGTCGGGAATGTGGAAGCCGTCGGGCAAGCGCGTGCCGGGTCCGCGTACCTCTGATGCCAGAATCGGAATCCCGTGTCCTCGCTCGACACTCGATTCCGCGGACTCAGAGTCGGTACACGCCGAGATGAACACGAAGAGGCCGACGACCAGCACTCCCCACCGCCTCACGCCGAGAGCGTAGGCACGAAAACTTGACAGTCGGTGTCGGCCCACCCAGGCGGCACGTCACCTGACGAGAATCAGGCGATTTTCTCGGTCTCCGGGGTTGACGGACGAACGTCCGTTCGTATATACTGGCGGGAGTTCCACACGACTTCCCCACACTTCCCCACACTTCCCCGTGCGTCCTCGAAACGATTGCATCAGGTCGGGAGGTGGGTCGTGCTCTGTGAACTTCAACATCTCGTCGACCAGACCCACGTTCCTGTCCGGGACCTCGACGTCGATGCCCTCACCGGTGCCGAAGCCCGCAGCATGGTCGAAGCATTCGTCATGCTCGAACGACTCGCCGTCGCGGGACGGACCCTCACCGCGGGTCGACTCGCCGAGACCGGTGCCTGGGTCGGCGACGGCACCTTCCGCGACATCGAATCGTTCATGGCCTCACTCTCGGGCACATCGGTCGGAGCGGCACGCGCCGCGCTCGGCACCGCCCGCCGAGTGAAAGAACAACCCGCGGTCGAATCCGCATTGCGAGCCGGTGCGCTCTCGGGCGCACAGACCGACACGGTGAGTGCCGCGGTCGACGCCGACCCGACCACGGCCGACGAACTCGTCGACCTCGCCCGCACCAGTGGATTCCGCGGACTGAAACACGAATGCGACCGCATCACCGCCGCGGCTCGTTCCCGCGACACCGAACACGACAACTACGACCGCATCCACCGAGAACGGTATCTACGTCACCACACCAACGCCGACGGGTCCGGCCGCATCGACATCCGCGGACCACTCGACCGCACCGCCCAGATCATGGCCGCCCTCGAACCCTTCGAACGCGAACTCTTCGAAACCAACCGGGCCAGCAAGACACTCGTCCATCCCGAAGCGGTCGCCTTCGACGCCCTCATCCAACTCACTGAGTCGGTATCGGGTGGCGCTGACGGGTCCTCCGCGCCCGGCCCGAGAACCCGCGGATCGCGACCCCTAGGAATGGTCGTCGTCCACGTCAGTCACGCCGCCTACCAACGCGGCTGGACCCAACCCGGCGAGATCTGCGAAATCGAAGGCCTCGGACCGATCCCCGTCGGCGTCGCCCACCGCCTCGCCTCCGACTCGGACGCCTCTGCCACCACCACCACGCCCAGAAAACCCTCCGCGACCTCCGCCGCACCGGACCCCACGGCCACCAACACCTCGTCACCAAACAGGAGTACGCCC
>JANLRZ010000209.1:0-61077 GCA_031362155.1 Acidimicrobiia bacterium
GCCGTACGCCACCACCATCGTGCGCAGCTCGTCGGGTGATGTCATCGCGGTGCTCCGGGATTCTCGAGGTGGCCGGGCGGGCGTCGTGCCTCGGCTCAACGGCCGCCGAGGAAGGGTGCGAGCAGGGAGGCTCGACGCGCAGGCTTGCCGGTGCGTTCCTCCGCGGCGTCCGCCGTGCCCATCACCCGGAGGCCGAGGTTGACGCCGAGCCAGCGCAGCGGCTCGGGCTCCCACCGTGGGGAGCGACGGTTGACCCACGGCAAGGCGGTGCGCTCGTTGCTCACCCCACGGACGAGGTCGGCGAGCGTGCGGCCGGCCAGGTTGCTCGAGGCGACGCCGTCGCCGACATAGCCACCGGCCCAGCCGATCCCGGTCGCGGGGTCGAGGCCCACCGAGGGATACCAGTCGCGCGGGATGCCGAGGGGACCACCCCACGTGTGCGTCACCGTGCGCCCCGAGATCGCGGGGAACAGGTCGAGGAGCACCCGCCACAACCCGTCGTGCACCGCGGCGTCACGGTCGTGTGCCGGCTCGATCGAGGAGTGCAGGTGGTACGGCGCACCGCGTCCGCCGAACGCGATCCGGTCGTCGGCGGTGCGCTGGGCGTAGATGATCAAGTGGCGACCGTCGGACAAGGTCTCGCGGCCCGACCAGCCGATCTCGTCCCACACCGCAGCCGGCAGCGGTTCGGTCGCGATCATCAGCGAATACACGGGCGCGACGTCACGATGGCGACCCGGCAGGGCCGGCGTGTAGCCCTCCGTCGCCACGATCACGTGCGGAGCGCGGACTTCGCCGGCGGCGGTGGCCACCCGCCCGGGAGCGATCTCCTGCACCCGACTCTGCTCGAAGATCGTTCCGCCGCGCCGTTCGACGGCCGCACCGAGGCCCCGAACCAACCGGGCCGGATGCACCCGGGCACAGTGCGGCGTGAACACGCCACCTCGGCCACCCGCCACGTTGACCCGGTCGCGAAGCTCGTCGGGTTCGAGCCAACGGACGTCGGTCTCGTCGAACCCCCAGTCCCGCTCGGCGGCCAGATGCGACCGGAGGCGCGCGACGTGGGGTGCGCGTGTCGCCACTTCGAGGTTGCCCCCTTTGTGGAAGTGCGCGTCGATGCCTTCCTCGGTCAGGACCTGACCGATTTCGTCGATCGTGGCGAACATGGCCCGCTGGAGCGCGACCGCGGCATCGCGGCCGTGGGTCTTCGCGGTGGCATCGCGGCTCCCGGCAAAGAGCGCCGAACACCAACCACCGTTGCGGCCCGACGCGCCGAAACCGCTGATCTCGGCCTCGACGTTGACGACCCGCACTGAGGGTTCCCGACGCAAGAGCTCGTAGGCCGTCCACAAGCCGGTGAACCCCGCACCGACGATCGCGACGTCGGCATCGACGGATTCCCGCAGTGAGGGTCGGGACGCGAGCGATTCGGGAATCGTGTCGAGCCACAGACTCCGGGACCGGTAGCGCTCGTCCGCGAGATCGGTCACGCGACGAACGCGCGGAGCAGATCGGCGAGGACCAACGGTTGGTCGCCCTGCACGCTGTGCCCGGCATCGGCAACGACCTCGACCGTCACCGCGGGCGATCGCCGCTGCAACTCCGCCACGTCCTCGTCGTCCACCACCGGCGAGTCCGCGCCACGGACCAGGATGAACGGCACCTCCACTGCGTCGACGGCGTCCCAGAGACTGCCGAAGTCGGGGATCTCGGCGTTGTCGGGCAGGTGGAATCGGTCGTAGCGCCACGACCACGTCCCGTCGGGTCGTTCGGTGGCGTTGTGGAGGATCCCTCGTCGCAACGACGACTCGCTCCGGGTCGGGTTGAACAGCACGGTCCGTTCCAGGATCTCGTCGAAACTCGCAAAGGTTTCGGGACCGGAGATGAACGCGGTAATGGCCGACGCCTTGTCCCGGTTCACCCCCGGGGTCACGTCGACGAGGGCCAACCGTGTGACCAACTCGGGCGCCGCGGCACTGAGCGCCAACGCGGTGAGACCACCGAGCGACATCCCCACCACGGCCTCGGCGTTCGGGGCGAGGTCGGACATCGCAATGGCGATCGCGCGTGCGTTCTCACCGGGCCAGTAGGCCTTGTCGTCGCGCCATGACGAACGGCCATGGCCCGGAAGATCGAGCGCGAGCATCGGCCGGTCCAGCGCGAGCGCGACGGTGTCCCAGGTATGGGCGTTCTGCGCGCCACCGTGCAGGAACACCAGCTCCGGTTCGCCCCGGCCCCATCGAAGCCCGCTCACCGTCTGGTCATCGCCGACGGCCACCTCGACCCGAGCCACCGTCGGCGGTCCCGAAAAAGGGAGGCCGACCTCCGACGCGTTATCAGCAAAGAATCCGAACTCGTCGTACTCCACACTCGCCATGAGCTCACCGTACGCTGCGGAGATGGAACCTCGCATCCCTCCCATCAACCTGGCCGACGCTGATGCCGAAACGCACGAGCTCCTGAGTCGGTTCTCGCAACTCCGCGGCGATGATGTCGAGGTACTCAACGTCTTCGGCACGATCGCGCACCACCCGGTACTGATGCGCAAGTGGCTGGTCTTCGCGACGTACGTCCTCACGAAGTCGTCGCTCGATCCGCACCTGCGTGAGCTGGTCGTGCTGCGGGTCGGATGGTTGTGCGGCGCACCCTACGAGTGGGGTCAGCACATCGTGGTGGGGCGGACGGTCGGCGTGACCGACGCGGAGGTTGCTCGCGTGGCAGCAGGGCCCGACGCCGACGGATGGACCGCCATCGAAGCGGCCGCACTGCGAGCCACCGACGAACTTCACTCCCGATCAACCATCACCGACCCCACCTGGGCGACCCTGGCCGGGGTGCTGAGCGAGCAGCAGATTCTCGATCTCGTGTTCCTCGTCGGCGAGTACCACCTGGTGTCCTTCGCCCTCAATGCGTGCCGCGTCCGGCGAGACGACGGCATCGACGAAAACTCAGTACCCTTCCCATCTGCCGCGATCTGATCAGAATCGGACACCCGCATTCAGCGAGCGGCAATCGGGGACGACTCGGGGGAGTACGCATGACGGTTTCACGACGGATGTTCTTGGGTTCGGCTGCGGCCGTGGCGATGGCGGTCGGCGTCCGGCCCGACCTCGCCGGTGCCGATTCGGGCTCGCGACCCGGGAACGACTTCGGCCCGCTGCGGGCACCGGACACGAACGGCCTGGCGCTCCCCAGGGGTTTTCGATCCCGGGTCGTGGCCCGGTCCGGACAGCCCGTCGGACCGTCGGGGTACGTCTGGCACAACTTCCCCGATGGCGGTGCAACGTTCGCCACACTCGGCGGCGGCTGGATCTACGTCTCCAACAGCGAGTCCTTCGGGCCGACCGACGGAGGGGTCGGGGCGTTGCGCTTCGACCGTGACGGCCGCCTGCTCGACGCGTATCCGATCCTCACCGGCTCCACGCGCAACTGCTCGGGTGGGCCGACGCCGTGGGGGACCTGGCTGTCGGGTGAGGAAGTGGCGGCGGGGAAGATCTGGGAGTGCGACCCCAAGGGTCGTCGACCCGGGACCGACCGACCCGCGCTCGGTCGCTTCATTCACGAGGCCGCCGCGGTCGACGACACTGGCCGAGTCGTGTACCTCACCGAAGACGCGCCCGACGGACGGCTCTATCGATTCACCGCGAACCGCGCCGGCGACCTCTCGACCGGTCGGCTGGAAGCCGCACGAGTCGACGGTTCGCGCGTCACGTGGCTGCCGATCCCCGATCCGTCGGCCGCGCTGACACCTACCCGCGCACAGGTACCCGAGACCACTGCCTTCGCCGGCGGCGAAGGGATCTGGTGGAACGACCACGTCATCACCTTCGTCACCAAACGCGATCACAAGGTGTGGCGGCTCGACACCCGACGGCAAAGAATCGCCGTGTACTACGACGCCCTCGCGGCCACGGCCAACGGCGTGCTCGGCGAACCCGACAACGTCACGGTCACCGATCGCGGCGTCGTGTTCATCTCCGAAGACCAGAATGCCGACCAGCAAATCGTCATGATCACGCCCGACGGCACCGTGGCGCCGGTGGTCCAGATGGTCAACCAGACCGGGAGTGAACTCACCGGCCTCGCGTTCTCACCTCGCGGTAACCGCATGTACGTCTCGTCGCAGCGCGGCTCGGACAACCGCACGGGAGCGGGGATCACGTACGAAATCTGCGGGCCGTTCCACGCGACCCAGCGTCGGCGCCGCCACGCCGGCCACGCCTTCGGCACCGGCAACGGGAATGGCGGGCATTCGGGCGAGCACCGCCGCGACCGCTGAACCGACGACCTCTCGCGATCAGCCCGCCGTCGAGGTCGGCCCGTAGGCTGGCCGACCGATGCGTCGAGTCCGCTTGTCTCCCCAGCAGTATCGCCAGGTCACCCTCGTCGCCGGTTTCCTACTGGCGTTCATCATCGTGACGGGGGCCGCGGTCCGGCTCACCGGCTCCGGCCTCGGGTGCCCGGAGTGGCCGAACTGCACGGCCGGGAGCCTGACCCCGACGAGTGAGGTCGGCGCGCACGGCTGGATCGAGTTCATCAACCGGATGGTCACGGGCTTGGTGTCGGTCGCGGTGATCGTCGCGGTGTTGGGCTCACTGGTGCGTACGCCGCGTCGACGCGACCTCGTGTGGCTGTCGGTCGGGCTGGTCATCGGGGTCATGGCCCAGGCGATCCTCGGCGCGCTCGTCGTCAAGAAGTTGCTCGCCCCGCCGTTCGTCATGGGCCACTTCCTGCTCTCGACGGTCCTGCTCGCCAACGCCCTGGTCCTCGTCTGGCGGGCCGGAATTCCCGACGGCCGGTCCGCACCCGTCACCGTGCCGCCGCTCGTGCACCGGCTCGCGGTGGGCGTGGTGGTGGCGGCCAGTGCGGTCCTCGTGACCGGCACCATCGTCACCGGCGCCGGGCCTCATTCCGGCGACGCGGGGAACAGTGCCAAGATCTCGCTGCGCGCCACCCGTCTGGACCTGCGGGTGGCCGACGTCGTGCGGATCCACGGCGGGACCGCGCTGGCTCTCTGCGCCCTGACCTTGGTGTTCCTGTTCGTCCTGGGTCGCACTCGCGGCGATCGGCGGCTCTACCGCCGCGTGTCCCTGCTGCTCGGACTCATCGTGACCCAGGGCGCGGTCGGCTACCTCCAGTACTTCAACAATGTTCCGCCCGCGCTCGTCGCCCTGCACGTCGCCGGGGCCACCGCGGTGTTCTCGGCCGCGGTGGGGGTTGTGCTCGGCTGCCGATCTCCCTCCACCTCGGAACCGACCGCGCGTATGGGCGCACGCGCTTCCGTTCCCGCCTGAGGACGTCGCCAGACCTTCTGTCCGCTTTTCGGGCGATACCGCGGAGTTCGTTCGATTGGATTCACCGTTTTCTCACGCTCCGTGCTCAACATCTGCCCCTCAATCCACCGATACACCACACATGCCGTCAGCTGAACGACCCTCGCTACGCCGCCGCGTGGTGAGGCTGGCTCTGAGCGCACTGTGCGTGACCATTGGCTTCGGAACAATCCCGGCAGATGCCGCACCGACACCGGCGCCGGGGGTCGCGCCCGCCGCCGAACAGATCGAAGTCGTGGCCGAGCAGTACAACCTGGCCCGACTCAACGTGGATCGGGCGCGCGCCGCGTTGGAGAACACCGAACACCGGATCAAGGCGGCGGAGGTGAGCACCAAGCTCATCCAGATCCGAGTCCGGGCCCGGGCCCGGGCCCTCTACACCGGGGTCGGAACCACCTCGCCGCTCCCCATCGAGCCGGGCAACCAGTTGGTGGACCGCGACCGGCGCACGACCTACCTGAATGCCGCACAACGACCGGATCAGCAACTCGTCGCCGCGCTCGGCCAGGAGATGGCCCGCCTGCGAACCGCTCGAGACGGCCAGCGGGCCGCGCAGGCGATGCTCGACCGGAACCTCAACACCGTGCGGGCGACCAAGCAGCGACTCGTGACCATGGCGGCCCAAGCGGCCCAAGGGTCGGCGAACGGCCACGATGGAGCGGGCCCGATCGCGTCCACACCGCCACCGGTCAGCGGTTCTGGCCCTTCGGCCGCGACGACGCCGCCTCACGCGCCGCCCACTCCACCCACGACCCCAGCTCGACCGGCATCTCCGTCTCCCACCGCGCCGACACCCCAGCCACCGAAACCCCAGCCGCCGACACCCCCGGCACCGACACCCCCGGCACCGGCTCCTCCCGCGCCGGGGCCCGGACCGGCAGTGAGTTCAGGGGCTGCCGCGGCAGTGGCCTTCGCCCGGGCGCAGCTCGGCAAGCCCTACGCCTTCGCCACCTCGGGCCCCAATACCTTCGACTGTTCCGGACTCACGATGGCCGCGTGGGCTGCGGGCGGCGTGCGCATGCCGCACTACTCGGGCTCGCAGGCGACGATGTTCGCCCGGGTCTCCTACGCCCAGCTCCAGCCGGGCGACATCGTGGTCTTCTACGCCGACCTCCATCATGTCGGCATCTACATCGGCGGCGGCATGATGATCCACGCCCCCCAGACCGGCGACGTCGTCAAGGTCTCACCCGCCTGGCGCACCACCTTCCAATGGGGCGTCCGCCCCCGATAAGCCCAACCGCGCCCACCCACTCCCCAACGATTGGCGGATGCTGGCGCGCTCCGCGCCAAAATCCGCCAAACGCTGACGGGTGCGGCGGGAATGTCGGCCAGACTCGGGCGATGACGACGCGACTCTGGGGCGTGGTGATCGCCGCGCTCGACCCGGCCGGTCAGGCGAAGTGGTGGGCCGACGCGCTCGGGTGGGAGTGGTCGATCGGCGACGACGGCGACGGCCACGTGACGAGTCGCGACCCGCGGATGCCCGGTATCATCTTCGAGCGGGTGACCGATCCCAAGCCGGACGTGAAGAACCGGGTGCATCTGGATCTCACGTCCACCGATCCGGCCGACCAAGCCAACACCGTCGACGCGTTGGTCGCGATGGGGGCGACACCCACCGCAGTCGGACAGACCGACCAACCGTGGGTGGTGCTGGCCGACCCGGAGGGCAACGAGTTCTGCGTGCTCGAACCCCGGGAGCGATACCAGCACGGTGCGACGTTGGCGTCGATCGTGCTCGACGCCAACGATCCCCACGCCCTGGCCGCGTTCTGGGTCGAGGCCAGCGGATGGACGGTTCGGGAGCAGGGTAACGATTGGGTGTCGTTGAGTCGCGCCGACGGCGCACCGCCGGATCTCGACATCGTGCCCGTTCGCGACATGAAGCACCTGAAGAATCGAGCCCATCTCGACGTCGAGACGGCGCCCGGCGGAGATCGCGACACCGAGGTCGCGCGCCTCATCGCCCTCGGCGCGACGACCGCCGACGTCGGCCAGACTGCTGATGCATCATGGGTCGTCCTGGCCGACCCCGAAGGAAACGAGTTCTGTGTGCTGAAGGCACCGCAATGAACGTCCATCTCGTCGACGGCACCTATGAACTCTTCCGTCATCACTTCGCGGTGCCCACCCACCTCGACCCCGACGGCATCGACGTCGCCGCAACCCGGGGCGTCGTCGGCTCACTCCTCATGATGTTGGAAGACGGCGCGACCCACGTGGCGGTGGCCACCGATCACGTCGTCGAGTCGTTCCGCAACGACCTCTACGACGGGTACAAGACGGGCGAAGGGATGGACCCGGTGCTCCTCGCCCAGTTCCCGCTTCTCGAAGACGCGCTGCGCGCGCTCGGCGTGACGGTGTGGGCCATGGTCGAACAGGAGGCCGACGACGGCATGGCCGCCGGCGCGCGAGTCGCCGCCGCGGACGATCGCGTCGAGCGGGTCTTCATCTGCACCCCCGACAAGGACCTCGGCCAGAGCGTGGTCGGCGAACGAGTCGTGCAGTTCGACCGCCGCAAGAACGAAGTGCGAGACGCCGACGGCGTCCGCGCGAAGTTCGGCGTCGGCCCCGAATCGATTCCCGACTATCTCGGTCTCGTCGGCGACACCGCCGATGGATTCCCCGGCCTCCCGGGCTGGGGCGCGAAGTCGGCCGCCGCCGTACTGGGTCACTACGCGCATTTGGAAGCGATCCCCGAACTCGCGAAGGACTGGGCGGTCGAGGTGCGCGGCGCCGTCAAGCTCGCCAGCACCCTCAACGAGCACCGGGCCGATGCCGAACTGTTCCGCCTGATCGCCACGCTCCGATCCGACCATCCCGTCGGCGAGGTCGACGAGTGGCGCTGGACCGGCCCGACCCCCGAGTTCGCGACGTGGACGCAACGGCTCGGGTCGCCGGGAATGCTCACCCGGGCCGAGCGTCTGGCGTCCCAGCGCGCCTGAGGGTCATCATCGGGGCATGACCGACTCCTCCGGGCCCGCCGCCGTCATCGTCGACCGACCACGCGACCACTTGGCCCGCATCACGTTGAACCGGCCCGAGCGCCGCAACGCGATGAACGCGGACCTCCTGGCCGGGCTCTACGACGCGCTCGGCGAGTTGCGGAACGACCTCGACTGCCGCGTGATCATTCTCACCGGCGCGGGACCCGGCTTCTGCGCCGGACTCGACCTCGCCGAAGGTGTGAAACTCCCGGACCTGCCCGGCATGGGGCGGGCCCGGGCCGGGATGCGAGTCCAGCAGTACATCGCCAACCTCATCCCGCTGATGCGGTCCCAACCGCAACCGATCATCGCCGCGGTCAACGGTGCCGCTTCCGGTGGAGGACTCGCGCTCACGCTGGGTTCGGACATTCGCATCGCCGCCGCCTCGGCCCGGTTCAACGTCGCGTTCATCAAGGTCGGCCTGTCGGCCTGCGACATTGGCACGAGCTGGATCCTGCCCCGCCTGATCGGGGCGTCGCGGGCCTACGAGCTGATGTTGACCGGTCGGTTCGTCGATGCCGACGAAGCATTCCGGATCGGGCTCGTCACCCAGGTCGCCTCCGACGACGCGCTCATGGACGCGGCGATCGCCGAAGCGGAGCTGATCCTCGGCAACGGACCCTTCGGGGTGCGCATGACCAAGGAAGTCATGTGGAGCCAACTCGAAATCGGTTCGATGCACGCCGGAATCGATCTGGAGAACCGCACGCAGGTGCTGTCGTCCTTCGCGGGCGACCTCGAAGAGGCGATGGCCGCCTTCCTCGAGAAGCGGCCGCCGAACTTCACGAACTGAGGAGGAGAACTCATGGGTGCGCTCGACGGACGGCGAGCTTTCATCAGCGGGGGATCGCGAGGGATCGGGCGCGCCATCGCACTCGCCCTGGCCGTCGACGGTGCCGATGTCGCCATCAACTATCGGCGCGACGAGGAGTCGGCGCAGGCGACGGTCCGGGAGATCACCGAGATGGGCCGCCAGTCGGCCGCGTTCGCGGCCTCGGTCGACGACGCCGACGCCTGCACCACGATGTGCGCCTCGGTACTCGACGAGTTCGGGCCCATCGACCTACTCGTCCACAATGCCGGGATCGCGTCACGCGGTCAGAGCGTGGTGAAGACCGATCTCGCCGAGGTGGAGCGCAACTGGCGCACGCACACCCGCGCCGCATTCATCCTCGCCCAGCAGTTCATCCCGGGAATGCGTGAGTCGGCAGCGAACGCCGGCGGCCGCGGTGACGTGATCATGATCTCGTCGGTGGCCACGATCCACATGCAGGCCAACGGTGCCCCGTACACCATGGCCAAGGCCGGGTTGGAGGCACTCGCGATGACACTGGCCAAGGAAGAACGGCGCAACGGTATCCACGTCAACGTCGTCGCGCCGGGGTTGGTCGAGACCGAGATGGGTCGTAGGCTCGTCAAAGGCGCCATGGGCGTCGAGGACATCCACTCGCTCGACGCGGGCTCGCCGTTCGGCCACGTGTGCACCCCCGAAGAGGTTGCCGCGGTCGTTCACGGTCTCGTCACCAATGTCGGCGCGTACCTCACCGGCATCAAGGTGACCGTCGACGGCGGCACGTTCTAACCCACGGAGGCAACGGCTATGACTACCGGCTCGGCAAGTGTTGTCATCGATCGCGATCCGGACACGGTGTTCGCCGCCATCTCCGATGTGACCCGAACGGGGGAGTGGAGCCCGGAATGCACGTCGGGTCGCTGGACCGACGGGGCCGCCGGGCCAGCCGTGGGCGCGAAGTTCGAGGGCGACAACGCGCTCACCGTCGCGGGGATCACCTTGAAGAAGTGGACCACGACCTCGGAGGTCACGGCCTACGAACCGGGGAAGGTCTTCGAGTTCGTCGCCGAGGGGTACACGACCTGGCGCTACGGGTTGGAGCCGGCGGGTATCGCCACCAAGGTGACCGAGTCCTTCTCGTTCCACACGGCGAGCGCGGCGCAACGCTTCATCTACGAGACGGTCCTTCGGCGCCCCTCCTCACTCGTGAAGGGCATGCAACAGACCCTCGATCGGATCAAGGCCCACCTCGAAGCCTGAGCGCGCGCCGGGCCAAGCGCGGCAGAGAAGAGCCGACGGTCAGAGCGCTCCGTGGCCGGCGAGGAGCGTCCGATACTCCCGGTCGGTTTCGGGACCGTAGGTACGCAAGGCCACTCCGCTCGTTTCCCGCACCTTGGCCAACTCGTCTCGGGTGAACTCGCAACGTGTCGTCGGCGCAGTCCGCGAGTAGAGCGCGAGCGCGTTCTCGCCCAGGATCTTGCGCTTCACCCGGGGAGTCAGCGCGGGGTACCCATACCGCTCCTGCAACTCGGTGGAGATCTCGAACGTGCGGAACGCCTGAATCTGATCCTGGGGTGACCCGTACCACAACGAATCCGTTCCCCACAGCACGTTGTCCTCGCCGACGGCCACCAACAACTTGCCGAGGACGTGCGCGCCCGCCGTGGGATTGCGCATCAGGTTCCACCACGTCGAGCCCAGTTCCGCGTACACGTTGGCGCTCGCGGGGACCCCGGCGTCGCGCAGGCTCTTCACGAACCGATCGACGCCGCGGCCGTCGGCGCGATACGGACCCTCCTCGACGCCGGCCTCGAACCCGGAGTGGTACACGACGAAGTCCAGATCGGGGTGGGCGGTCGCGGCCGGACCGATGTCGACCGGAGACGCGTATTCGCTCCCCCCCGAGAATCCTTTGTGCACACACACGATCTTCGGGCCGACGGCTTCGACCCGAGCGAGAAACGCTTCGCCGACCTGGGGAGCGCCGCCATCGTGATCGTCGAGCCACCATCCGGCGCCCGGCGCGTGGGTGTAGATCTTCCACCCCACGATCGGATGAGTCTGGGTGAGCGTCGCCATCCCGTCGATCTGCTGGCCGGCGGGCCCGTACGTGGGCTGCACCCCACCGTGGAGCAACACGCGCCCGTCGCCACATACCTGATCCGCGATGCGCCGCGCGATCTCCATGTCCTTCATCGAGAGTGGGTTCACCGGTTCCGGTATCGGGATCGCGGTGAGGATCATCATGCTGGTGTCGGACTGGTTGAACACCAGATCGAGGTACTGCTCGACCGAGAAGCAGGCTCGGGCATCGGACTCGCCACACCGACCCTGAGGGAACGAATTCACCAGGCCGTCAATCCCGGGGATCCCTGTGCCCGGGCCGGTGAGGTCGTAGTCGAGATAGTGCGTCTGCACGTCGAACACGACCTCGTCACCGGCGAGCGCGCCGCGTGCCGCGTCGGCGTCGGTCGCGCCGTCCTTGGGAATCCGGTAGGTGCCTCCCGAGCGTCGGCCGCGTGACCGGTTCGCGTCGTCATGACAGGCCGCGAGGGTGCCGAGCATCAGCGCCGCGCCGCCGAGGCTGCGAAGGAAGGCGCGCCGGTCCACGCCGAGGTGCCGGGCGAACCCATCGGCCTCCAGGCGCGTGCGTCGGATCGCTTCGCGCTCGACCGCGCCGAGCGGCACCGGGCGCTCCTCACCATTGGAGCACGGTCCGAGTTTGATCGGGAGTTCCCGATCGGGATCCCACGCCATGGCGCTCACCCTAGGACGTGGGGACCCGAGTCGAATCGCGGCCGATTCGTCCGGTTCCTCCACCGTGGTCACACCGCCGTGAGACCGTGTCGGCATGATCAGCATCCTGCTCGTGACCTTGCTCATCGTCATCGCCATCGGTGCCGCCGCCGGCACCGCCGCCGTCGTCGTCCAACGCGGTCGGATCGAGGTGCCCCTGGGTCCCGACCCGGACGAACTCGCCGACCGCATCGCCCGGTCAGCCGCACAACAGCAGCAGGCGGCGCTCGGCCATCTCATCGAGACGAACCGTGCCCTGATGGACACCGAGCGGGCCCGCGCCGGCGAGTCCTTCGCCCACGAGCGCAGCCAGATGGCGCAACAGTTCTCCACGATGCAGGACCAACTGGGCAAGGTGACCGAACTGGTCCGTGATTTCGAGACCGGCCGCGGCGCCAAGATCGATCAGCTTTCGGGGGCATTGGCCCAGCAGCGGGCCGGCATCGCCGAACTCGCCCAGACCGCCCAAGGACTCCGCGAGGCGCTCGCCAGCTCCAAGACCCGCGGCCAGTGGGGCGAACGCATGGCCGAAGACGTGCTGGCCCTCGCCGGGTTCGTGGAAGGCGTGCAGTACCGCAAGCAGAAGTCGGTCGAGGCCGGTTCGGGCATTCCCGACTTCACGTTCCTGCTGCCCCAAGACGCCATTCTCTACATGGACGTCAAGTTCCCGCTCGACAACTACCTGCGGTTCGTGAACTCCGAGACCGACCTCGAACAGGTGCGATACCGGGACGACTTTTTGAGAGACGTTCGGGCCAAGGTCAAGGAACTCGCGCAGCGGCGCTACATCGACGGATCGCCCTCGAGTGTCGACTGCGTGTTGCTGTTCATCCCCAACGAGGCCCTGTTTGCCTTCGTGCAGGAACACGCCACGACCCTGCTCGACGACGCGTTGCGCGAGCGGATCATCATGTGTTCACCCATGACGCTCTTCGCGGTGCTGGCCGTGGTGCGCCAGTCGGTCGAGAGCTTCCAGATGGAGCGGACCGCCTCGGAAATACTGGAGGTGCTCGGCGATTTCACGAAACAGTGGGACGCCTTCGCCGACAAGATGGACTCGCTCGGTCGGGGTTTGAACTCGGTGACCAAGGCGTACGACGAACTCTCCGGGGTTCGGAGCCGCCAACTGGTCCGCCAACTCGACCGGATCGAGGACCTCCGCCGCACCCACGACCTCACCGAGCTCGATGAGCCCACCGTGCTGAGCTTGAACGCGTAACGAGACGCTCCGGCCCGCTCTACGCTGGGTCGGTGCTTCTCGTGTTCCTCATCCTCGCGTTGGTGGTCGTGCCGCTGGTCGAGCTGTTCGTGTTCATCCAGGTCGGCCAGTGGATCGGTTTTCTCCCGACGATCCTGCTGCTCATCGTGTTCTCCATCGCCGGGGGAGTGATGGTCAAGCGGGAAGGGCTGAGCGCCTGGCGCCGGGCCCAGGCCCAGCTGCGCGCCGGCGAGATCCCCGCGGCCGAACTCGTCGACGGGGCGCTCATCCTCGCGGCTGGAGCGATGTTGCTCACCCCCGGGTTCGTCACCGACGCGTTCGGCGCACTGCTCCTCATTCCCGCGATGCGATTCATCCCGCGTCGCTGGGCACGCAACCACCGGGCGACCCGCACGAGCGGCGCGGTGTACAGCCGGGTCATCGACGTTCGCAATACCGCGGGACCCGAAACGGTCACCCGTCCGGCCATCGAGCCGCCCGCACCCCGCGACCCCACCTGACGCGACCGCACCGGCCCGGAACGGTGAGGCACGAACGGGATCAGGTGATGCGCAACAACTCCGGCGCGGGTGGACAGTCGGCCCGGCGATCGAGCACACCAATGCCCTCGAGACCGTCGGGCCCCACCATCATGTCGAACGACCGCGGCGAACACTCGTCGTAGGCCGGGGCGGTCTCCGCCGGCGTGGCCGCGCGTTCGAGCGCCTCCAGCATGCGCGCCGGCAACGCGAACCCGCGCGGCACGACCAGCCACACCTTGGCTCCGACAGCACGCGCCGCGTCGATCAACGGTTCGGTGCCGGGCGCGACCAAGACCCGACCCGCGCCGCAGACGACGGGTGCGACCAGCAGGTGCGTGGGCTCGAGCACGAGCAGCTCCGCCTGGTCGATCACTCGCACCGACTGCACCGAAGTGCGCAACCGCCGCGAGAGATGAGCATCGGCCCGACCCGATCGTACGGCCAGCAGTTCGAGGTCGATCCGTTCGGCGAGGCCGTCGCGCACGATGTCGGGCCAGCCGACGACGGCGACCGGTACCTCGTGGGGGAAGGGGAGCGCACCCGCGAGTCGGGAGCCGGTGGGATCGGCCCGGTACTCCCGCCATGCACCCCACGCACCTTCGTGGGCATCCGGGGCACTGAGCACCCGGGCACACAACCACCACAGGGGCGCGACGGTCGGGTGGTACGCGAGGAGACGCCGACACGCGATCACGACACCGAAGGGGTCGTCGGCAAAACCGGCCAGGCAGTCGGCCGAATCTTCCAGCAGGGTGTTGTCGTCGTCGTCGGTCCGTCGCGCCAAGTGCCGCAGAAACTCGAACGGTTGCATCACGCGGGAGCGTAGCCACCCCACTCGCCGGTCCGGCTTCAGACGCCGACTCCGAGCCCAGGCTCGGGATCGGCCTGGACTGCGCTCTAAGGTGCCCCGGATGTCCGAGGGCCTCGATACTGCACCGGCGGCGCCGCCCAGCCTGGCGCGGGTCGGCGAGGCCATCGAGGCCCGGGTGCAGGATCTCCTCGAACGCGAGATCGAGCGCTGGACGCTGGTGGACGAGACCCTCCGCGCCCCCCTCGAGGCGCTGCGCACGCTGGTGATGGCCGGCGGCAAGCGCCTCCGACCGGCGTTCTGTCACTGGGCCTTCGTCGGTGGAGGTGGTGATCCCTCCGACCCCATCGTGATCGACGTTGGCGCCGCACTGGAACTCCTCCACACCTTCGCCCTGGTGCACGACGACGTCATGGACAATGCCGACCGCCGGCGCGGCCACCCGTCGGTCCACGCCCACGCAATCGAACACCATGCCGCCGCCGGGTGGCGCGGCGAAGGGCGACGGTTCGGCGAAGGCGTCGCGATCTTGGTTGGCGATTTCGCGTTCGTCTATGCCGACATGCTCGTTGCGGCCCTGAACCCCGAGGCCCGCTCGTTGTACGACGAGCTGCGCGTCGAGCTGTGCGTCGGCCAGTACCTCGATCTGGCGGCGACCGCATCCGGGGCCCGAGACGCCGCGCAGGCCCGTCGGATCGAGTGGTACAAGAGCGGCAAGTACACCGTGGAACGCCCGCTGCATCTCGGCGCATCACTCGCCGGCCGCGCCGACGACCTCATTGGCCCCTTCTCCGCATTCGGCCTGCCGCTCGGTGAGGCGTTCCAAATGCGCGACGACCTGCTCTCGGTCTTCGGCGACCCGCAGGTGACCGGCAAACCTGTCGGCGACGATCTCCGTGAAGGCAAACTCACGCCGTTGGTCGCGGCCACTGCGGAGCTGGCCGATGCCGAAGGGCGCGCCCAACTCGATCGGATCGGCGCCACCGACATCACCGCCTCCGAGATCGCGGCGCTCCAGGAGATCATGATCGACTGCGGTGCCGTCGCTCGGGTGGAGGCGGACATCGAAGTGCTCGTGGCCGAGAGCCTCGAGGCACTCGACCGGGCACCCATCACGAACGATGCCCGGGCGGCCCTCGCCGACCTCGGCGCCTTCGTCGCGTGGCGTGATCGATGAGCCCGGCCGCCATCGAGATCGCGGGACTGGTCAAGCGGTACGGCGACCGAACGGCCGTCGCCGGCATCGACCTGAGCATCGGCGCCGGCGAGGTGTTCGGCTTGCTGGGCCCGAACGGTGCCGGCAAGACCACGACGGTCGAGATCCTCGAGGGATATCGCACCGCGGATGGGGGATCGGTACGCGTCCTCGGACTCGATCCGGTCCGCGATGCGGCGGCCCTGCGCCCGCGGATCGGGGTCATGCTTCAAGAGGGTGGTCTCTATCCGGGGGTGAAGCCACGCGAACTGCTCGACCTCTTCGCCGCGTTCTATCCCGACCCGGACGATCCCGTCCGACTCCTCGATCTCGTCGGCCTCGACGACGTTGCGACGACCATGGTGCGCCGACTCTCCGGCGGCCAGGCGCAACGGCTGTCACTTGCGCTCGCCTTGGTCGGGCGGCCCGAGATGGTGTTCCTCGACGAACCGACCGCGGGGATGGACCCCCGAGCCCGCGCCGACACCTGGGAGTTGATCCGGACCCTGCGCGCCACCGGCACCACGGTGCTGCTCACGACCCACTACATGGATGAGGCTGAACAACTCTGCGATCGTCTCGCCATCCTCGACCGCGGCATCATCGTGGCCGGCGGAACGCCCGCCGAGGTCATCGACACCGTGACCGAACCGACCCTGCGGTTCACGACCGCATCACCCATCGATGCCGTCGCGCTCGGGGCGGCGCTCCACCGAACCGTCGATGCCGTCGGGTCCGAGTATGTGGTCGGCGGAGACCCGTCACCCGAGGTGATCGCGGCCCTCACCGCGTGGCTTGCCGACCACGACCGGCAGGTGACCGAGCTCCGGACGGGCCAAGCCAGCCTCGAAGAGGTCTTCCTTCAACTCACCGAGGAACCGGACGCGACCAAGGCCCGCAGCGCCGCGCGGCGTGGCCGTCGGAGCGCCCGATGACCACCAAGGCGATCATCGCTCAGACCAAACTCGAACTGTCGATGACGCTGCGTCGGGGCGAGAGCCTCCTGGTCACCTTGGCGATCCCGATCGGCATCCTGGTCTTCTTCGGGAAGGTGAACCGGCTCAGCTCGGTCAGCGGTGATCCCGTCGACTTCCTCGTCCCGGGCGTGTTGTCGCTCGCGGTGATGGCCAGCGCGATGGTGAGCCTGGGCATCGCCACCGGCTTCGAGCGCCGGTACGGCGTACTCAAGCGCCTCGGCTCGACGCCACTTTCACGGGGCGGCCTGCTGGGTGCGAAGACGTTGAACGTCATCGCGATCGAGATACTGCAAGTAGCCGTGATTCTCGCTACCGGTGTCGCCCTGGGATGGCGGCTCGAAGCCGCGATCGTCCCGGCGATCGGGCTCCTCCTGCTCGGCACGATCGCGTTCGCCGGCATCGGCATGTTCATGGCCGGCACCCTGCGCGCCGAGGCGAACCTGGCGCTGGCCAACGCACTGTTCCTCGTCCTGATGTTCCTCGGCGGCATGGCATACCCATTGAGCCGCCTGCCCGACGCTGTCGAGTCGATTGCCCGTCTCCTCCCGGCGGCCGCACTGGCAGAGTGTGTCCGCGCGGTGCTGAACCATCAAACGTTTCCGACCGGCGCCTTCGTCGTCCTGGTCGCCTGGGCCATCGCCGCACCGCTCGCCGCAGCCCGGTGGTTCAAGTGGGAGGAGGCCTGAGTGCGCCGGCCGGTCCGACCCGTTTGATCATGCACCAGCGGTCGGCCGGATCCAACCCGTGGGCCGCTTCCTCCGCGCGCTGCGCCGCCAGCTCGGGCCCGATCTCGGGTTCGGTCATCACGGAGTAGCCGAGCGCGGCGTACCAGGGCCCGTTCCACGCGACGTCGGAGAACGTCGTCAACGTCACCGCGTCGTAGCCGTGGGTGACCGCCCACCTCTCGGCTTCGTCCATCAGCCGGCGACCCCAACCGTGGCCCTGATAATCCGGATGCACGCTGACCTGCTCGACATGCGCGCAGCCGTCCAACTCGTCGAGGACGACATACCCGACCCGCAGGTCGGTGTCATCGACTGCGACCCAGCACCGGCCGGCCCGCATGTAGTCGTGAAGCTCGCCGATCGAAAACGGTTCGTGGGCGGCCACCTCGGCGAAGCCGGCCTCGGCGAATCGGGCACCCGCCAGCCGTTCGATCTCCTGGAGGGCCGGCGCGTCGCGACGGCGTCCGAACCGGATGCTGCTGGTCATCTCCTCACGATGGCAGGCCCGGGAGGGATCCTGCTCACATTTCCGGGTAGCACCGACCCAAGCCGACCCGCCGGAGACCTCGGCGGTCTCCGTCGCCGAAGTCCCCGACATTGAACTCCGATTCGGAGAACATGAGTTGAGAACGATCGGTGACGTGGTCGAGCCCGACGACGTGGCCCAGTTCGTGCTGAATGATGGCCCTCACCGTGTCGCTCGGAACTCCGGTGGCGCTCGACAGTTGCTCGCGATCGAGCACGATCTGTCCGGTCACCAGCACGTAGTCACCGCTGGTGGTCGACACGGCGGTGGACCCACCGATCCCCGCCACCGAGCCGTCCAGAGTGGGGTAGCTCCGGGCATCCCGCCAGCCGATCAACACCGGCGCCCAGCGCGCCTCGGAGTAGCGGTTCGGCTGGTAGGGGTCCCGATCATTGGACGGCGACTCCGTGGTCGTGCCGTCGCGGACGAAGCGCAACCCGGTCGCCCGGCTGGTCTTCGTCACCGCGTCGCGCACCAGACGCGCGCCATCATCGGGCGCGCCCTTGAGGTTGATCACGTAGTGAATCGGCCGACACGGGTCGTACGCCACCGGAGCATCGGGCCGCGACGGTTGGGTCCGGACGAACTCGTATCCGCCGCGGCCGGCCGGTGCCCGCGGGGGCCGGCCGAGCGGCGAGGACGCCTCCTCCTGCGACGCCGGGGGACGACTGGTCAAGACCCGCTCCGCCGGCACACTCGGGGCCGTCGAGTCGGACGCGCGCGGCGTGGTGACCGTGGCGTCAGGACGTTGGAAGAACCAGACCGCCACGACCAACCCCGCCATGACCACCATCGGCATCAGCGATCGACGAGATCGCCTCGGTGCCCGTACGCGCCGCGCGGGAGTCTCGACCTCGGGCAGATCCGAGTGCCGGGCTCGGGGTCGTTCACTCGTTCCCCACCGCTCACCATCGAAGTACCGCTCACCGGTACCGGTCGCGCTCCACGGGTCGGGATACCAACCGGGCGCGCTCGGGGTCTCAGGGACTCCACGTCGGTCGCCGGTCACAGAGCGGAACGCTACCGAGTTCTACTTCGCGCTGATGGTCGCGACGGCCTTCTCCAGCGCGGCCGACGACGGCAGCCCGAACGCCCGCGCCCGAATCACACCACTCCGGTCGATGAAGAAGGTCTGGGGAATCGCCCGCACCCCGTACGCGCGTCCCGCGGGGTCGTCGTCGCCGCCATTGGCCAGGATCCAGTCCGCGTCGTAGTCGCGGGCGAACCCACGCGCGTCGGAGGGAATGTCCTTGTAACTGACCCCGACGATCACGACTCCGGAATGGTCGTCGTGGAGCGCCCGCAGCACGGGGAACTCCTTGCGACAGGGCACGCAGTACGACGCGAAGAAGTTCACGATGACCGGCTGACCGCGATAGTCCGCCAACCGGACCCGTTCCCCGCCGGTCAGGCTGGGGAGATCGATGGCCGGGGCAACCGACCCGACCGTCGCCACGCCGGCGACTCGGGTCCTGGCCGGGCCGGCGTCGATCTCGAGGTTGTCATCGTCATCGGACTTCAGGACCGCACCGATGCCGGCCGCGATCACGATGGCCAGGGCGAGTGCGCCGAGCAGGACCCCACCGTGACGTCGTCGAGGGGGCCGAGATGACGAAGGAGGTGAGCCTGCGCCAGTCCGCCCCGACCCGGACGCCAGAGTCACAACACCGTGGCGCAGGCGTGGCCCGAGCGGCCCGGCCCGCAGGGCCATGAGCGGAAGATCGGCTCAGTGGCCACGGACGAGCACGTCGACCGCGATGGCGACGAAGAGCAGCGACAAGTAGGTGTTCGAGTAGTGGAACAGCTTCATCGCCCGTTCGGGCGTGGCCTGCACCACCAGTTGCGCCGCTCCGAACACGAACAGGCCGCCGCTGACCAACGCGGAAATGCCGTAGATCCACCCGAGGTCGGTGGTCGGCACCAATGCGAGGGACACGACGACGGTCACGATCGCGTAGACGAGGATCTGACGCGACGCGGCGGCGATACCGACGACCACGGGCAGCATCGGGATGCCGGCTTTCTCGTAGTCGTCGCGGTAGCGCACCGACAGCGCCCAGAAGTGCGGGGGAGTCCAGCAGAAGACGATGGCGAACATGATCCACGCCGGGACCGCGAGCGAGTTGGTGACCGATGCCCAGCCGACCAACACGGGAACCGCGCCGGCCGCGCCACCGATGACGATGTTCTGCGGGCTCCGCGGCTTCAGCCAGATCGTGTACACGAAGACGTAGAAGAGCATCGCGCTCACCGACAGGACGGCCGAGAGCAGGTTGACCGCGAGCGCCAACCACACGAACGCCACCGCTTCGAGCACCAGCCCGAAGACCAACGCCGAGTTGGGCGCCACCTCGCCGGCCGGCAAGGGTCGGGAGTGCGTTCGGCGCATCACCTGGTCGCGGTCGCGCTCGATCCAACAGTTGATCGTGTTCGCGCCACCCGCGGAGAGCGTGCCGCCGAGGAGCACCGCGCCGATGAGGCCCGCACTGGGCAGCTTCCCGGCGGCGAGCACCATCGCCGGCACGGTGGTCACCAGCAGCAGCTCGATGACCCGAGGCTTGGTGAGCATGAAGTAGATACGCAGGGTCGTGAGAAACCCCCGAGACGGGGCAACGGGCACCGGTACCACAGGTGCAAGGTCGTCCGGGAGCGCAGCCACGACCACGGACGGTAGCAGTCGATTCCGCCCATTCACGAAGCACCGCTATCCTGCGCGCCGTGCCTGACCCGACTCCACTTCGCGCCGCTCCCGACTCGCCCGACAGCAAGCATGCGATCCGCATGACCGCCGATCGGCTGCTCTGCCAGCCCGACACTGGCGCCGGGGAGCGCAAATCGCGTTCGGGAATTCTGATCCCGGCGACGGCCAACGTCGATCGGCGCCTGGTCTGGGCCGAGGTCATCCAGGTCGGACCGACGGTTCGCAACGTCGAGTCCGGCGACCGCGTCCTGTTCGCCCCGGATGCCGGATTTGAGGTCGAAATCCGCGGCGACGACTACCTGATCCTGCGAGAACGTGACGTTCATGCCGTCGCCTCGGAGCGCGAGGGCGGTCAGACCGGTCTCTACCTCTAGGAGCGCATGACCATGGATGTCCGACTCGATGGTCGCGTCGCGCTGATCACCGGCGGATCGCGCGGCATCGGCCTCGCGATCGCACAAGAAATGGTGGCCGGCGGCGCGCAGGTCATGATCTCGTCGCGGAAGGCGGATTCGTTGGAGGCCGCGGTCGCGACCCTCGATGGTGACGGCGCGTGGTTCGCCGCCAACGCGGGCGATCCTGACGATGCCCGGGCCTGTATCGACGCGACGATCGAACGGTTCGGGCGAATCGACATCCTCGTCAACAACGCGGCGACGAATCCCTACATGGGCAAGATGATCGACATCGATCGACCGCGGCTCGACAAGACCATCTCGGTCAACTGGGCCGGGCCCCTGATGTGGACCCAACTCGCCTGGCAGGCATCGATGCAGCAGCACGGAGGCAGCGTGCTCAACATCGCGTCGATCGGTGGCATGTCGGTCGAGACTTCGATCGGAGCGTACAACGCGACCAAGGCCGCGCTGTTGCACATGACCCGCACCCTCGCCGCCGAGCTCGCGCCGGGCGTCCGGGTCAACGCCATTGCCCCGGGGCTCGTGAAGACCGACATGGCTCGGGCCCTCTGGGAAACCCACGAAGCCGCGATCGCGAAAACCCTGCCCCTGCACCGCTTGGGCGAGCCCGGTGACATCGCCCGCGCCGCGGTCTTCCTGTGCTCCGACGCCGCCAGCTGGATCACCGGGTCGTCGCTTGTGGTCGACGGCGGCGCCCTGCTCCATGGCTGAGACCGATGCCTGAGATTCCGACGCCGACCCAGGATCACCGGCCGGAGTGGGACGACTACTTCCTGAACCTCGTGACCGAGGTCGGCCGGCGGGCCACCTGCGATCGGGGCCGGAGTGGCTGTGTCGTCGTGCGAGACAAGCGCATTCTCTGCACCGGCTACGTCGGGAGTCCGCCGGGGTTCCCGCACTGCGACGAGGTCGGCCACATGCTGCGGCGCGTCGTCGCCGAGGACGACTCGGTCAGAGAACATTGCGTGCGCACCATTCACGCAGAACAGAACGCGCTCTGCCAGGCCGCCCGGTACGGCATCCTGCTGGAAGGGTCGACGCTGTACTGCACGATGGAACCCTGCCGGACGTGCGCGCTGCTCATCATCAGCGCCGGGGTCACCCGGGTCGTGGCCGGCGCCCGCTACCACGCGGGTGCCGACACCCGCGCCATGTTCGCCGATGCGGGCATCGATCTCGTTGTCGCCCAGGACGACGTCGTCAGTTACTGACGGTGCGGGGCGAACCGGTCAGTCGCGCAGCCAGGTGATACCGACCCGATGGCGTTGCGCCAGTTCGGCGTACGCCGGCGGATTGGCCTTCACCCAGAAGTCCGCCGGCGATCCCTCGACCCCGCGCTTCACGACGGCGGGCGAACCGGCGGCCAGCATGCCCGGCGGGATGGTGGTTCCCGCGGCGACGACCGAACCGGCGGCGATCAACGCACCGGCGCCGATCGTCGCACCGTCGAGCACGATCGACCCGTTGGCGACCAGACACTCGTCGCCGAGGATCGCACCGTGGACGACACAGTTGTGGGCCACCGTGGCGCCGCGACCCACCTCGGTCGTGAGTCCCGGCGGTCCGTGCAGGACGGCACCGTCCTGGATGTTGGCACCGGCCCGAATCACGACGGGCGAGTAGTCGGCGCGAATGACCGCTCCGTACCAGACCGATGCCCCGGCTTCGACGATCACGTCGCCCACGAGCGTGGCCGTCGGCGCGATGAACGCCGTGGCGTGAACCTGGGGCCGCAAACCTTCGAAGTCGTACTGCGGCATCGTGATCTCCTTGGAGGTGGCTCGGTAGAACTTAGGTCCGGGAACGCCGGGTCGGAGACAGTTGCACGGGCGTCTCGGCCGGGTGCGGTACCCGGGGAGTCGATGCGGCGCCGCGGGCGTCGAGATAGTCGGCGATGCTCTCGAAGAGCTCGTCTCCCGCCATCTTGCGGATTTCGGGTTCGAGACTCCGGTAGACCGGTTCGCGGCCAATGAATGCCTCGGGCGCTTCGGTGCACCACCACGCGAACTCCTCGCCGCCTTCGCCCCACCCGTGCCGGGCGAACTCGGTGAGTCGATGGTGCACGATGCCGTCCTCCGCGTCCTCGTCGAACTCCTCGATGTTGCGGAGCGGTACCTGCCAGCACACTTCCGGCTTCACGTCGCTGTGATGCACACCCGTCCGCATCGAATACACGTGCAACGCGCACCCCG
The DNA here is from genome assembly GCA_031362155.1 of Acidimicrobiia bacterium. Taxonomy (GTDB): domain Bacteria; phylum Actinomycetota; class Acidimicrobiia; order IMCC26256; family JAENVU01; genus JAENVU01. The sequence goes on from JANLRZ010000209.1 coordinate 23,196, forward strand.
GTCCCGCACCAAACCCGGGCCGGTTAAGGAAGATGCAGGCATCCTCGACCAGGCGCGTGCGGAAGTCGTCCTTGCCGATTTTCGCCCACACGCCCTTCTTGCCCTGTCCCTTCTTGATGAACTGCCAGTCGTCGGGGGTGAGCTTCGCGGCCACCTTGTCGACGAGTTTGCGGTCCTTGGCCCCCGACGAGTGCGCGCCGTAGGAGCAACATCCTTGGCTCATCTCGGGTGACTTCTCGGTCAGGACTCCCTGGCACCCCTGCCCGAAGATGCATTGGTAGTTCGACATCAGGAACGTGACGTCCACGTGCCACACATGCTTCTTGCGCTTCGGGTCCTGGAACGTGACCCATTCGCGGACGGGGGCAGTCATTGATCTCCTTCGGCACGGGGGACGCGGGGGATGGTCGAGCCGACCGCCTCGAGTTCGAACCACAACTCGCCGACGGCCACCAGGCCCTTCCAGAACTGTTCGAGCACGATGCGCTCGTTGGGAGCGTGTATCTGATCATCCGGCAGACCCACACCAAGAAACACGACCGGGGCTCCGAGCACGCGACCGAGCGCTTCCTCCGGCCCGGATCCACCCTCGCGTGTGTAACTCGGAACCACGCCCCAGACGCGTTCGATCACACGGGCGGCCGCCCCGACTGCGGGATGATCAAGGGGCGTCAGCGCCGGCGCAACCGCGCCCATCGGCGTGACCGCGACCGCGACGCCGTCGGGCACGCGCGCGGCCAGCCATTCGTGGAACCCGGCGGAGATCCGCTCCGGCGTCTGGTTCGGCACGAGTCGAAACGTGAACTTCACCGTGGCGGTCGCCGGCACGATCGTCTTGATCCCGGCACCGGCATACCCCGCCGAGAGACCGGTCACTTCGCCCGTCGGCCGAACCCAGATCTGCTCCAGCGTCGACCGATCGGATTCGCCGACGAGCGCCGCGCCGTTGGCGGTCATCCGGAACTGATCGGCCTCGAACGGGAGTGCGGCCATCGATGCGGCGACGTCGGCAGGGATCGCCTGCACGTCGTCGTAGAAGCCGGGCAGCGTGACCCGCCGGTGCTCGTCGTGGAGTGCGGCGACCAGTTCGGCGGCGACGTGGGCGGCGTTCTGCACTGCACCCCCGAAACTCCCGGAATGGAGATCACCCGACGCGGTGCGCAGCGCGACATCGAACGTGACGAGCCCCCGCATGCCGGTACACATCGACGGCACGGCTGCGGCCCACATCGCCGTGTCGGAGACGACGATCACATCGGCGCGGAGGAGTTCCCGATGCTCGCGCAACAGCGCCTCGAAGTGCGGGCTGCCGATCTCTTCTTCCCCTTCGACGAGCAGCTTGACGTTGATCGGGAGACGGCCGTCGCGGGCGAGCAAGGCCCGGATCACCTCGAGGTGGTACTGCACCTGGCCTTTGTCGTCGACCGCGCCCCGCGCAAAGAGCTGGCCATCGCGAACCGTCGGCTCGAAGGGCGGCGAGACCCATGCGTCGTGCGGATCTACGGGTTGGACGTCGTGGTGGCCGTAGACGAGCACCGTGGGAGCATCTGGGCGGTGCCGCCATTCGCCGTATACCGAGGGATGACCCGCCGTCTCGAGCAGGCGCACGCCTTCGAGCCCCACGGCGCGCATTTCTTCGGCGCACCACTCCGCGGAGTCGCGAACGTCGGCGGCGTGAGCCGGATCCGCGGAGATCCCCGGGATTCGGAGCCACGAGTCGAGGCGGGCGAGGATCTCCGCTCGCGATTCGTCCACGTACTTCGCCAAGGTCAGCTCCGCCACGGAGCGAATGTAGTGGGGCGCGTCGGTAGCATCGGCGGATCGTCACCGAACCGAACGCCATCGCCGATCTGGTCGCTGCGCTCCGCGCCCGCTTCGGTGAGGCGCGGGCGCGGACCGAATCCCTCGAACTCACCCTCTACGAACGCGATGGTGGAACTGCGCGTGGCCGTGCCGGCGCCGTCTGTTTCCCGGAATCGGCCGACGAGGTGAGCTTCGCGGTCCGGGCCGCCAACCGTTGTCGCGTGCCGTTCGTCGCGCGGGGCAGTGGGACCGGCCTGGCGGGAGGGGCAACGCCGATCGACGGCGCCCTCGTCATCGCACTCACCCGCATGAACCGGGTCCTTGAGGTCGACGCCGAGGCCCGAGTCGCGTGGGTGGAACCCGGGGTCCTGAACCTCGACCTCACCCGCGCGGTCACGCACCTGGGCCTCCACTACGCACCCGACCCGTCCTCCCAGCAGGCCTGCACGATCGGCGGCAACGTCGGGACGAATGCGGGTGGACCGCACTGCCTGTCGGCCGGGGTGACCTCGGCTCATGTGCTCGCGGTCGACGTGGTCCTCGCCGACGGCACGGAAGCCCGGATCGGCAGCCTCGGGCCCGACGTACCCGGTCTCGACCTCCGTGGGGGCTTCGTCGGCAGCGAAGGAACCATGGGGATCGCCACCGGGATTGCGGTGCGGCTCGAGCCCGACCCGCCCGAGATCCGCACGTTGCTCGCCGACTTCACTGCGATCGACGACGCCGCGTCCGCCGTCAGCGCGATCATCGCCGCCGGCATCGTGCCGGCCGCGCTCGAGATGATGGACGCCAAGATCACCCAGGCGGTCGAAGACTTTGTCGGCGCCGGGTTCCCGCGTGATGCCGAAGCGGTCCTCCTCGTCGAGGTCGCAGGGTTGGCCGGAGGGGTCGGGGTCGAAACCGCCGCGATCGACGTGGTGTGTCGCGCGCACGGAGCCCGCACCGTGCGCATTGCCGTCGACCCCGAGGAGCGAGCGCTGCTCTGGAAGGGTCGGAAGTCGGCGTTCGGCGCGGTGGCCCGGATCGCCCCCGACTACTACCTGCACGACGCCGTCGTGCCGCGCACGAAGCTCGTCGAGGTGATCCGCAAGGTGTACGAGATCTCCGAGCGCTACGAACTCATCGCCATGAATGTCTTCCATGCCGGCGACGGCAATCTTCACCCGTTGCTCGTGTTCGACGGTCGCGAACCAGGGGTGTGGGACCGGGTGCACGCCGCCGGAGACGAGATCCTGCGCGTCTGCATCGACGCCGGGGGAGTGCTCTCCGGCGAGCATGGGATCGGGCTCGAGAAACGTGACGCGATGTCGTTGATCTTCGACCCCGATGACCTCGCGCTCCAGGCCGCGGTGCGCGACGCGTTCGATCCCGACGGCCTCGCCAACCCCGAGAAAGTGCTGCCGAAAGGAAGCCGCTGCGGCGAGATCCAACGGGTACCGGAAGGCGCGTGGATCTGATGGCCGATCGTGCTCCCTGGGCGGCGCTCGCCGATGAGGTCACCGCCGCGACTGCCGTCGTGGCCCTCGGTGCCGGGACCCACGTCGAGATCGGCGGGATCGTCGTCGGCGCGACCCCCATCCGGGTTCCCGGTGGGGTGACGGCGTTCGATCCCGCCGACATGACCGTCAAGCTCAACGCGGGGACGACCTTCGCCGAGTTGCAGGCGGTCCTGGCCGAATCCGGGCAGGAGTGTCCGCTCGATCCGCGCGACCCCTCTGCCACCGTCGGCGGCATTCTGGCCGCGGGCGTCTCCGGTCCGCGCCGGCTCGGGCTCGGGCCACTGCGCGACCACGTCTTGGAAGTCACGATGATCACCGCGGACGGTCGGCTGGTGCGCGGCGGGGGCCCCACCGTGAAGAACGTGTCCGGATACGACATCCCGCGGCTCGTGGTGGGTTCGCTCGGCACCCTGGGCGTCATCGTGCACACGATTCTTCGCACTCGACCAACCGCCGGCGCCCGCCAGTGGTTCACTAGTCACGACGACCCGCAGGCACTCGCGTCGGCCTTGTTCCACCCGACCGCGATGCTGTGGGACGGCAGCACCACCCTGGTCCTCCTCGAAGGCCATGCCCCCGATATCGCCGAACAAGCACAGGCCGGCGCGCTCACCCCGCTCGCCGATTCGATGATCCCCGGCCGGCCGGCAGCGGTGCATCGGGGGCGGATCTCCGTCGAACCCGGCCAGCTGGGAGCGCTCGCGGCGGACCTCACCGCGCTCGGTGCCCGGTGGACCGCGGAACTTCGCGTCGGGACCGTGCACGTGGGCACCGACACCGCGGCCGATCTCGGCCGGGCCCGCACCCTCGCCGCCGCGCACGGCGGTTGGCTGCTCCGCGAGGCCGGAGCGCCGTCGCTCGATCCCTTCGGGACGGACCTGCCCGGCGCGTCAGTGCAGCGTCGGCTCCGCCGTCTGCTCGATCCCACTGCGAAGCTGAGCCCAGGACGGGTCCTGGCGACCCAACCCCAGGTGGAGGTCGCGGCGTGAAGTTGCGCCTCGACGAGTCCGAACTTGTCGCCTGCGTCGGATGCGGCCTGTGCCTGCCGCACTGTCCGACCTATCGGGTCACCGGTGACGAGATGGCATCGCCGCGCGGGCGCATCGCGGCGATGCTCGCAGTGAGCGACGGTCGGGCCGCCGCCGACGACACCTTCCACGCCGCGATGGACGCGTGCATCCAGTGCCGGGCGTGTGAGGCCGCGTGCCCGTCCGGCGTGCAGTTCGGCCATCTGATGGAGGACACCCGGCGCGCGCAGGCACCGGAGCGGCCATGGACCCGGCGCGCCGTCGAGACGTTGGCGTACCGAGGAGTCTTGCCGAACCGCCGAGTGTTGCGTGCGCTGACCCGGGTGATCGCGCTCGGCCAACGCGCCCGGCTCGTGCCGAAACGCTTCGGCCTGCCGTCCTTGCCGCTGCGCGCGCCGGCGCCACTGGTCGCCGATGACCACCCCGACGCGTACCTCTTCACCGGCTGCGTCATGGATGCGTGGCAACGCGACACCCATCGGGCCGCGCTCCGAGTCATGCGAGCCACGGGCGCGCAGGTCGGTCTCCCCGCCGCCGGAGCCGACTGTTGCGGCGCGCTGCACGTGCACGCCGGTCGCCACGACGACGCGGTACGGCTGGCCCGCCGAGTGATACAAGCGTTTCCCGGCGATGCCCCCATCGTGGTCGACAGCGCCGGGTGCGGCGCGGCCTTGCTCGACTACGGGCGACTGCTCGGCACTCCGGACGCCGAGCGCTTCTCGGCCCGAGTGGTGGACTTCTCGACGTTCGTTCGCGATCGAGGCGTGGCCACCCGACCCGGTGGCCCGACGGTCGTCGTCCAGGACCCGTGCCATCTCCGTCACGTGCAGCACGCCCACCTCGCGGTCGGTGAAGTGCTGGGGATCGCGTACGACGTCCGGGTGACCGCGGACGACGGTCTGTGCTGCGGTGCCGGGGGTGCGTACTCCGTCTTTGAGTCCGACCTGTCGAATGCCGTCCGGGACCGCAAGGTCGCCGCGCTGCGGGCCGCGGCCGGCAGTGATCGCTTCATCGTCGCGTCGGCCAATCCCGGCTGCGCGATGCATCTGGCCGCCGCCGGACTGGATGTCCGTCATCCGGCCGAACTCTTGGAGGACCGTCTTGGACCTGAGTGAGATCACCGATCGCCTGCGCGCCATCGAGGAGAACCTGCGCGATCGCGCCTATGACGCTCTCCGAGCCGCGGCCAACGGCGACGAGGAGGCCATCGCCGCGGAGAAGCAGATCCTCAAAGCCCGGCGCGCCATCGAACGCGCGATCAACGCCCTCGACCCCGACGGCGGCTTCTCCGACGGCCCCTAACCCCATCTTTGGTCTGGGCGTGGGGTGCAACACCCCCCTGCAGACACAAAGTCGCGGTTCAGAACTGGTTGACGGCGTCGATCAGGCGGCGCAGACGGGCCCAGTGGTAGCGGTCGAATCGGAGCAGGATCCGATCGAGATGGACCTCGTCGCCGTCACGCGCTTCGCGGGGCGTCGGTCCCGAGACTCGGAGTTCACCGCTCTCGACGATGTCGGCGAAGTCGGCGTTCAACCGAGCGAGTTGCTTCTCGTTCGGGCCACGTTTCATCCGCAGCACGAGATCCCGTCCGACGGTCCGCTGCGAGTGGTAGTTGCTGTAGAAGTTCCGGACCTCCGTGATCGCGGCATCGACGTCGTCGGTGACGAGGAGCAGATCCATATCGGTCGGGGAGAGGTAGCCGCGGTCGAGGAGTTCGCTCACCACGAACTCCCGCCATTTCGTCCAGTACGTGCCGCCCGGAACGTCGAGCAGCACCACCGGTGCGGGCTGCGCCTTCCCGGTCTGGATGAGCGTCAGCGTCTCGAAGGCCTCATCCAGCGTGCCGAAGCCGCCGGGCAGCAGCACGAATGCATCCGACTCCTTCACGAAGCTGAGCTTGCGGGTGAAGAAGTAGCGGAAGTTGACGAGTTTCGGATCGTCGATGAGGAACTCACTGGCGGTCGACTCGAACGGGAGTCGGATACTCACCCCGAACGCGTTCTCGACCCCGGCACCTTCGATGCCCGCGGTCATGATCCCCGGACCAGCGCCGGTGACGACCATCCATCCGATCTCGGCGAGTGCGGCCGCCAGTCGTTGGGTCTGGGCGTACAACGGGTCATCGGGCTTGGTGCGCGCCGATCCGAAGATCGACGCCTTCCGAGACGCGCGATACGGGGCGAACACGGAGAACGCGTAGCGCATCTCCTTCAATGCCGCGCTCGCGATCTTGAGATCCCCCCGGTTCGCACCGTCCTGGGCGAACCGCAACGCGGTCGCCACCATCTCGAAGATCAGGTCGGAACTGTGGGCCGGGCCGACGGCATCGACGAGCTCGGCGATCTGGTCGTCAAGTTCGGCGTTGCCCGTGCGATATCGCGGCAGATCCATGCCGTGAGTCTCTACCCAATCCCGGCCGCGACCGCGGACTGCGCGAGCGACACCTGCGGCCGAGCGCCGAGGTGCGAGATCACTTCGGCGGCGGCGAGACCGCCCAAGCGTCCGCAGGTGTGCAGATCGCGGCCCCGAACCAGGCCGTGGAGCACGCCCGCGGCGTAGAGGTCCCCCGCGCCGGTCGTGTCCACCAACACGCCACCGGGGATGGGCTCGACCGGGACTTCGATCACGTCGTCACCGCTCAGGAGGACCGATCCCGCAGCGCCCCGCGTGACGGCGGCCAGCTCACAGTGATGACGGACCTTCGCGATCGCGGCGTCGAAATCGTCGACCTGGTAGAGCATCTGGATCTCGACGTCGTTGGCGAACAGCACGTCGACCGAACCTTCGATGAGTTCGAGGAACGTGTCGCGGTGACGGTCGACCACGAATCCGTCGCTCAAGGTCAGGGCCACCTTCTTGCCCGCCCCGTGCGCGATCTCGGCGGCGAGCTTGTAGGCCTCTTGCGCCGCCGGGGAATCCCAGAGGTAGCCCTCGAGGTAGGTGTAGTCGGCGGAGCGCACCAGGTCGCCGTCGACATCGTCGGCCGTGAGTTCGGACGACGCGCCGAGGTAGGTGTTCAACGTCCGCTCGGCGTCGGGCGTGACGATGATCAGACACCGACCGGTGGGCAGACCGTCCGGAGCCGGCGCGGTGTCGAACTGCACGCCCGCGGCCCGAAGATCGTGGGTGTACACGGTGCCCAACTGGTCGTTTCGGACCCGGCCGATATAGGCCGCGGCGCTGCCGAGCGAGGCCACCCCGGCGATCGTGTTCGCGGCACTGCCGCCCGAAATCTCCACCCCCGGACCCATCGCCGCGTAGAGCACCTCGGCCCGATCGGTGTCGATGAGATCCATCGACCCCTTGACCATTCCGTGGGTGGTCACGAACTCGTCGGCCTCGGTACTCAACACGTCGACGAGGGCATTACCGATAGCGACGACGTCCATCAGACCACGACCGGTCGCGCGCCGAGTGCGACGGGCGTGCCCGTGATGACTTGTTCGATCGTCTCGGGCGGTGGGCGCAAACGCTTCCCGACGGTCGAGGTGCGGCCGTAGAGTGTTGTGCGCTGCTCCAACGGTCGGCCCAGTGGATCCACCATGGCGTGGAACATGTCGTCGTCGGCCTCCTGACCGTGATTGGCGCCTGCGGCGCGGGAGATGTTCTCGTCCATCAACGTGCCGCCGAGGTCGTTACACCCGGCGGTGAGCGCCTGTTGCGCGCCGCTGATGCCGGTCTTGACCCACGAGATCTGGATGTTGTCGATGGCACCCGCGTAGGCAATGCGACCGACCGCGTGCATGAGGATCACTTCACGGAAGGTCGGCCCTCGCCGGGCCCGGCCGGTGAGGTAGATCGGCGTGGCCATGTGCACGAATGGGAGCGGCACGAACTCGGTGAAGCCTCCGGTCTCGAGTTGCAGGGCCCGGGTCCGCAGCAGATGCCGGGCGACGTGCTCCGGGCGTTCCACCGAGCCGAACATGATCGTGACGTTCGACTTCAGACCGACCGAGTGCGCAGTGCGGTGGGCGTGCAACCACTCTTCGGTGTTGATCTTGTCCGGGCAGATGACGGCACGAACTTCGTCGTCGAGGATCTCGGCCGCGGTGCCCGGCAGGGTGGCCAGACCCGCGTCCTTGGCGAGCGTGAGGTACTCGGCGAGGTCCATTCCGAGGCGCTTCGCACCTTCGGTGACCTCGAGCGCCGTGAACCCGTGGACGTGCAGGCTCGGTGCGGCTTCCTTCACCAACCGGATGACGTCGAGGTAGTAGTTGCCGTCGAAGTCGGGATGGATGCCACCCTGGAGGCACACCTCGGTCGCACCGCACTCGACGGCCTCGACGACTCGCCGCTGCATCTCGTCGATGTCGAGGAGATACGGATCGCCGCGCAGATTCAGCGACAGCGGACCCTTGGAGAAGGCGCAGAACTTGCACTTGAAGGTGCAGATGTTGGTGTAGTTGATATTGCGGTTCCGTACGAACGTGACCACATCGCCCACGAGTTCGCGCCGCAACTGATCGGCCACATCGGCGACGGCTCGGACCTCCGGACCCCGCGCTTCGAGCAAGGTGACCAGTTCGGCCTCGCCGAGTTCTTGACCTGCGAGGACCCCGTCGAGCACTTCGGCGACTGCGCCACGCGGCGCCCGCGTCGGCGCCGCGCCAACAACGCGAATCGCGGGCGGTGCCGCGTCGCCGCCACTGGACCAGGTGTCGTCCCGGGCAAGGCCTTCGAGATCCGAAACCTGGCGAACCGCGGTCCGCACGTCGGGGTGCAACCACTCGGTGTCATGGCGCACGTACTCGGGATACACGGTGAGCCGGGGAGTCAGCGTCTTCCCCGCCGCTTCGGTCGCGGCTACCAACGCGTCGAGGGCGGGCCACGGCCGTTCCGGGTTGACATGATCGGGCGTGACCGGGGAGACGCCACCCCAGTCGTCGATCCCGGCGCCGATGAGATCCGCCAAGGCGGCCGGGTCGCTCAAGTTCGGCGGGGCCTGCACGTGCATCGATTCACCCAGGATCACCCGCGCCATCGCAATGGCCCGGAGGAACACTTCGGGATCGCACGGTTCGGCCTGGTGCATCGCCGTACCGGCCTTGGGCAGGAAGTTCTGCACGATCACTTCTTGGACGTGACCGTGACGCCGGTGGGCGTCGCGGATCGCGACGAGTGCATCGATCCGTTCGGCTTCGGTCTCGCCGAAGCCGACCAGGATCCCGGTCGTGAACGGAACCCGCGCGATCCCTGCGGCCTCGAGCGTGGCCAACCGGCGGGCCGAGGTCTTGTCGGGCGCGCGATGGTGAGGTCCGCCGGGCTCGTGGAGCCGATCGGCGAGCGACTCGAGCATCATCCCCTGCGACGGACTCACGGCCCGCAGGCGCGCGAGTTCGACTTCGTGCAGCGCGCCGGCGTTGGCATGGGGGAGCAGCCCGGTCTCGGCGAGCACCGCGCCCGCGGCGGCAACCAGATAGTCGACGGTGGAGCCGTAGCCATGGCTTGAGAGCCAGTCCTGGGCGGCGGGATACCGCTCCTCGGGGGCCTCACCCAACGTGAAGAGCGCCTCGTGACACCCGGCGGCCGCACCGGCTCGGGCAATGTCGAGCACCGCGTCGAGGCCGAGGTACGGGTGATCGAGGCGAGCCGGCGGCTTCGCGAAGGTGCAGTAGCCGCAGCGATCGCGACACAACATGGTCAGAGGGATGAACACCTTCGGCGAGAACGTCATCCGGGTGCCGTGACCGGCATCGCGCCGGGCCGACGCCTCCCCGAGGAGGTCGGCGGTCGATGCGTGCAGGAGCTCGCGAGGGTCGGGGCTCACCGGGGGCACTCTAGGCGGACGGTTCGGGACCGACCGCCCGAATCGGTGAAGGTGTGACCCGTGTTCGGGCGGGAATATTCACCGACCGAGGGCATCGTCGTCCACGAGCCACACGGTCTTCGGTGTCAAAACCGCATCGGTCACCAGTCTCGATGCGGGAAGCTCGGGGTCGCCCGCGGTGACCCGGGCGAGCGCGGCCTGCTTCGCCGGGCCGGCGACGGTCACCACAATCGAACGGGCCGACGCCAACCCCGAGAACGTCAGGGTCAGGCGCGGATGCGGATGGAGGGCGTCGCCGGCCGAGACCACCCATCGGTCGGTGACCCCGAGGGACGCGGCTTCGGGAAACAACGAAGCGGTATGACCGTCGGGACCGAGGCCCAGATGCACGACGTCGAGCGCGGGCGCAGCACGAAGCGCGGCGTCGTACCTCGACGCATCACCGTCGGGATCCGTCGGGTCGGTGACCATCGACCGGATCGGACCCGTGTCGACGTGGTGCAGCCAGACCGCCCGAGCCATGCCTTCGTTGGAATCGGGGTCGGTGACCGGCACGCAGCGCTCGTCGCCGAACCAGAACGTCGTCGTCGACCAGGAGCGGCCACTCCCCGCGATTGCCGCGTAACACTCCCGGGCCGTCGAACCGCCGGAGAGCGCGATCGCCGTCGGATCCCGTTCGATCAGGAGTCGCGCGAACGCGGTGGGGACATCGTCGACGCACCGGAGGTTCATTCCGGCGATACTACGGAGATGGACCACACCGTCCTGGACCTCTCCCGTCTGACCCCCGAGGCCGTGCCGGCCTCGCTCGGCCAGTGGCATCGTGACCACGCGGTCGGCGCCGAAATCGTGGTCCGCGGTCAATGGCACGGGCCGGTGAGCTTCGAAACCATTGCCCTCGGCGCCGGCACCACGATCCTCGACGAGGTGACCGGCCTCGGCCGAGCCCAGTGGACCTTGCGCCGCGACCGCACACTGCCCGACCTGATCGGCCCGCGACTGCGAGCGGTGATCGTGGGCCTCAATCCGAGCGTGTATTCCGCCGATCGCGGCACCGCATTCGCACGACCCGGGAATCGATTCTGGCCCGCGGCCCTCGATGCCGGGCTCGTTCCCCTCGACCGGGATCCCTGGGCCGCCTTCACGGCGGCCGGCATCGGGTTCACCGACCTCGTCAAGCGAGCGTCACCCCGGGCCGACGAGTTGACGATCGACGAATACCGTGCCGGCGCGGAACGATTGCGGTCGCTCGTCGAATGGTTCGCGCCCAAGGTCGTGTGTTTCGCCGGCGTGACCGGCTACCGCAAGGTCTTCGACCGCACCGCGCAGTTGGGCCCCCAGCCCAACCGCATCGGCGAGACCACCGTGTACCTGATGAACAACCCGAGCGGAGCCAACGCCCACGCGACGGCCGCCGATCTCGTCGACGACTTCACCCGCGTCCGCGAGTTGGCCGACGCCGATGCGGCGGGGTCGGGCTAGAGCACGGTCGGACTAGAGCGGGGTCGGGCTAGAGCGCGGCGGCCCGGGACTCCAAGGTCGCCAGCAGGTCGGTGTAGGACTTCGCGAAACTCGCGACGCCCTCACGTTCGATGGTCGCAGTCACCTCCGCAAAGTCGACACCGGCCGCCGCGAGATCCGCCATCGCCTGATGCGCGGCGTCGACGCCTTCGGTGACGGTGTCGGCGTGGAGCTCGACGCCCGGAGCGTGCAAGGCCTCGATCGAGGCCGGCGCGAGCGTGTTGACCGTGTCGGGCCCGATCAGGGTGTCGACGTACAGCGTGGGGGAGTAGGCCGCGTTCTTGGTCGACGTCGACGCCCACAGCGGCCGTTGGAGGTGGGCGCCGCCCTCGGCCAGCGCGTCCCATCGCGGTCCGGCGAACGTCGAGCGAAACGCCTCGTACGCGAGCTTGGCGTTGGCCACCGCGGCGAGGCCGCCGAGCGGCGAGTCCGCGGGCAGGCGCTTGTCGACCTCGGTATCGACCCGGCTCACGAAGAACGATGCGACCGAGTGCACCGCGCTCACGTCGCCTCCCGAGGCATGGAGCGCCTCGAGCCCGCTGAGATATGCCTCCATCACCTCGGCGTAGCGATCGAGACTGAAGATCAGCGTGACGTTGACGTTGATGCCGGCGGCGATGGTCCGCTGAATGGCGGGGATGCCTTCGGGCGTCGCCGGGATCTTGATCATGATGTTGGGGCGGTCGAGCCGAGCGAAGAGTTCCGCGGCCTGGGCAACGGTCGCCTCGGTCTCGTGCGCGAGCAGCGGCGACACCTCGATCGAGACGAAGCCGTCGCGGCCCCCGACGCCGTCGTGCACGGGTCGCAACACGTCGGCGGCACCACCCACATCACCGACCGCGAGATCCCAGAAGGTGGCTTCGACCGATTCACCCGCGGCCTTGGCCGCCGCGATCGTCTCGTCGTAGCCCTCGCCGCCGGCGATGGCCTTCTCGAAGATCGTCGGATTCGACGTGACCCCGCGAATTCCGTCGTCGCGCACGAGATCGGCGAGACCACCACCGTTCACCAACGTGCGGGTGATGTTGTCGTACCACGGGCTCTGACCGAAGTCGTTGAGCCGAGCGACCTGACTCGTCATGGCGTTCTCCTGGAAGCGGACGGTGCGATTCGTTTGATCACGGTGGGAGCGGGGCTCACTCGCCGAGGAGTGCGCGGGCCCGAGTCACGACGTTGTCGACCGTGAAACCGAACTCGCGCAGGGCGACGTCACCCGGCGCCGACGCGCCGTAGCCCGTCATTGCGATGACGTCATCGGCGTAGCGATCCCAGCCGAAGGCCACGCCGGCCTCGACTCCGAGCGTGGGCGTGCCCGGCGGCAGGACCTCGGCGCGCGTCTCGAGCGACTGCGCTTCGAAGTGCTCCCAACACGGCATCGAAACCACCCGGGTCGCGATGCCGTCGGCTCGGAGGATCTCGGCGGCATCGACGCACAGCCACACTTCGGACCCGGTGCCGATCAAGACCACAGTCGGTTCGCCGGCGGAGTCCGACAGCACGTACCCACCGGCCGCCACTCCGGCGACCGCGCACTCGGCTGTGCCCTCGAGCACCGGCAGCTTCTGGCGAGACAACACCAACGCCGTCGGGCCGTCACCATTGATATGCGCCCGCCACGCGGCCGCGGTCTCGTTGGCATCGGCCGGCCGGACCACGGGCAGGCCCGGCATCGCCCGCAGGGCGGCAAGTTGCTCGACGGGCTGGTGGGTTGGTCCGTCCTCGCCCACGCCCACCGAGTCGTGCGACCACACGAAGGCGGTCTTGTACCCCGACAGTGCGGCCACGCGCACCGCCGCGCGCATGTAATCGGAGAACACGAAGAAGGTGCCACCGAAGGGCAACAGCCCGCTCACGGCCATACCGTTCATCACTGCGGCCATGCCGTGCTCACGGACACCGAAATAGATCTGACGTCCGCCGGGCTTGCCCGGCTCGATCACTCCGCCATCCGGGACGGCGGTCCCGGTGTTGCCGGTCAGGTCGGCACCACCGCCGACCAGGCCGGGCACGACATCGACAATCGCGTCCAAGACCTCCTTGCACGCTTCACGCGTCGCAGGGCCGGGACCCGCCGGCCATGACGGGAGCTTCGCCTCCCATCCGACCGTGCCGGCGCCGGCGATGCAGGCGTCGTAGTCCTGGGCCAGTCCGGTTTCACGCGCCCGGACGACGGCGATCCGCTCGTTCCACTCGGCCACGAGCGGCGCGCCCCGGCGGCCGGCGGTGCGGTAGAAGTCGAGCACGTCGTCGGGGATGAAGAAGTTCTGATCGGCCGGCAGGCCCATCAGGGTTTTCACGACTGCAATCTCGTCGGCGTCGAAGGGGTTGCCGTGCGCCTTGGGCGAATCGGTGAACTTGGGCGACGGGTAGGCGATGTGCGATCGGAGCACGACCAGACTCGGCCGGTCGGGCTCGGCGATCGCTTCGCGAATACCGTGCTCGATCGCGTCGAGATCGTTAGCGACCTCGCCGAGTTCCACGACGTGCCAGCCGTAGGCCCGGAATCGTTCGGGTGCGTGGTCGGAGAGCGACATCTCGGTGGGACCATCGATGGTGATGTGGTTGTCGTCGTAGACGGCGATCAGCCGGCCCAGACCCAGATGGCCCGCCAGGGAGCACGCCTCGTGGCTCACCCCTTCGGAAAGACAGCCGTCACCGGCGATCACGAACGTGTGGTGATCCGTGAGTTCGGCACCGAAGCGCGCCCGGAGGTTCTCCTCGGCGATGGCCATTCCGACGGCGTTCGCGATGCCCTGGCCGAGCGGACCCGTCGTGACTTCGACCCCGGATGTGTGCCGGTATTCGGGGTGGCCCGGCGTGGCCGAACCCCACTGCCGGAACGACTTCAGGTCGTCGAGTTCGAGCCCGTATCCGGTGAGCGTGAGCATGGAATACAGCAGGATCGAAGCGTGGCCGGCGGAGAGCACGAACCGGTCGCGATCGGGCCATTCGGGCTCGGTCGCGTCGTAGTTCATGATGCGGGTGAAGAGCACGTGGGCGAGTGGCGCCAGCGCCATCGCCGTGCCTTGATGACCCGACTTCGCCTGCTGCACCGCATCCAGGGCCAGGGCCCGGATGACGTTGATGCCGCGTTGTTCCAGGTCACTCATGGTGCCGGTTCTCCTCCGCCGCAGATCGCGCAACCGGTCCGCCGCCGATTCACCGTCCGCTGGTTCGAGCCTAGGGGATGGTCTACCCACAGACCGGGCTCTCCTAACGTGCTCGAACCGGTCCGCAGTCCCCGCCTCGCGCGGGCCGGCGCGATCGCCATCCACGACGTCATCCCGAGGAGACCTCATGCGCGCCGCCGTCTATTACGAAACCGGTCCCGCCGACGTGTTGCGATACGAGGAGGTCCCCGACCCCGAATGCTTTCCCGGCGCAGTGGTGATCCAGGTCGAGGCCATCAGCATCGAAGGCGGCGACACTCTCAACCGCCACAGCGGCGAGATGCCCGCCGTGCCCCACATCGTCGGGTACCAATGCGCGGGAACAATCATCGAAGTCGGCGAGGGGGTGACCGACCGACAGGTCGGTCAGAAGGTCGTGGCCAACTCGTTCTACGGATCCCACGCCGAGAAGTTCGTCACCCTCGCGATGATGACGTGGCCGATCCCCGACGGTGCCGATGTCGTGGCGTGCGCGTGTGTGCCCGTGGCGTTCGGGACCGCCCACGACTGCCTATTCGAGTTCGGCCGGCTCCAGGCGGGGGAGACCGTACTGATCCAAGCCGGCGCGGGCGGCGTCGGCACCGCGGCCATCCAACTCGCCAAGCGGGCGGGTGCCACGGTGCTGGCCACGGCATCGAGTGCCGCACGGCTCGAGTCGTTGCGCGAGCTCGGGATGGACCACGGCATCAACTACACCGAGGACGGTTGGGTCGACGCGGTGCGTGCGGCGGCCGGCGGCTGGGGCGTGAACCTCGTCGTCGACTCCGTCGGAGGCGCGATCCTCGACGGCAGCATCGCGTGCCTCGCACCCCGTGGTCGCGCCATCTCGGTGGGATCGGCCGGGCGCGATCGTCAGCTGCTCGACATCTCCAACCTGGCCCCGGGCAACCGCTCGCTGACCGGCGTGTTCTTCGGCGCGGAGATCGGCACCGACCGCGTGCAGAACCTGGTGACGGATCTCGTCGCGGAGGTCGCCGCCGGAACGCTGCGCGTCCTCGTCGACCGGACCTTCCCGCTCGCGGAAGCGGCCGCTGCCCACGAGTTCATCGAGAGCCGCCAAGCCGTCGGTCGAGTCGTCCTGATCCCGTAAGCGGGCGAATCAGGAAAAAATGGCCACCGCCGCGGTGAACCCGTGGAGGTGGTTGGCGAGACCAATCGGACCCACCTCGCCGGCACAGAACCCGCCGGCGGTCGGAATCGGACCGAGCAGATCGGCGACCACCGCCGCGTCGTGATTGGCCACCCCGAAGAAGTGCTCCCCGCGACCGGTGCAGCTGAACAGCAGCGCGCCGGCTCCGGTCCGGGCGCCGAGGAGTTGGCGGAGATCGGCATCGGCCGAGATCGCGTCGCGGAGGTGGAACTGCACGGTCTGACCGATCTCGAGCCGCGCGCCGATCGACAGCGCACCGTCGTCGGCCCGAGCGCCGAGCACGCTGCGGATCAGAAAATCACCGCGATCGAAATCGATGATGTGCTCGTCGACCACGATGCCGACCTGCACGCCATGCTGGAGTTGCTCCCGTTCGGCGTCGGGGAGTTCGAGTGCGATCTCCTGGAGGCGTTCGAGGGTCGGCCGGCCACCCAACCCCCGTAGGTAATTGTCCTCTACGTCGGTGACCGTGAACGGCTGACCGACCGGTCGACATCCCTGGGAAACGACGCACTCGACCGGATTCGGCCCACGCACGAGGACACCGACGGCACCATCGGTGAGCACCTGGTGGTCATGGAGCAACCGATTCCCACCCGGCCCGTTCGCCGCCGACGCCATTCCACCGATCACCTGGAGCGACGGATGCGATGCGCCCAGCGCGTGCAGCACGCCCTCGGTGGGGAAGGTAAACGGATCGGCCAGGAGGACGAGCGTGTGGGCATCGTCGATGGCGCCTGGCCAACCCACCAGCCCGGCTCCGTCGGGACGCTGGTCCACCGTGAGTCGAACGGTACTGACCGACGTCTCGGCGAACGCGGCAGCGAACACGGAAATCGCCGGTGTGGCTTCGACCTCCCGGCCGGTGCCCACGACCGCGGCGTGGGTCGAGCCGATCAGGGATCGGGGTTCGAGGACCGCTCGCAGCACGCCGCCCACGTCCTCGGCAGCACCGGCGAAGTGCGGCGACACGAAGACCACGAGCAGGTCGGCGCGCCGACCCTCGAGTTGTTCGAGGACCGACCCTGCGAGTTCGCCCACCGCGTGCGCCGCGACCGGATGCTCCGAGATCGCGCTGGCGTAGACGTTGCCGGATTGCCTCACGACTCGGCCCGGAAAATCAGCTCCTCGCCCCGCCACGCGGCGCGCACCATCAGTTGCTCATCGACACCGATCCACGATCGGGGTTGGCGACCGAGGACCGAGCCGGGTCGGGTCGACGCGGCCGCCTGGGCCACCGCGCGGTCGACGCCCACGCTGACCAGGTTGCGCACCGCGTCGTCGAGCAAGCTCGTCGCACCGGTCAGCGTTCCGTTCGACAAATAGGCCGCGCCGCCGGTGGCCGTGACGTCGACGTCGAAGTAGCGCACGCCGGTCGCGACGGCATCGCTGACTACGATCGGTTCGGCCGCGGCGAAGGCCATCGACAGTACCGCGGGGTGTACATGTACGAGGTCGGCGATGACCGTCGGCGTCAGCCCGGTGCGGGGATCCAGCGCCGCACCGACGATCCCCGGCGATCGGTGGTGCAACGGTCCCATTCCGTTGAAGAGGTGCGTCGTCAACGTGGCCCCGGCGGCCGACGCGCGCACCGCGTCCTCGTACGAACACGTCGAATGGCCGAGCGAGACGACGACCCCCCGATCGACGAGCGCGCGGATGCCGACACTCGTCGGATCGGCTTCGGGTGCCAAGGTCACCACGCGCACCAATCCGGGGAACGCATCGAGCAGGTCGACGAGCCACTCGAGTTCCAGCGGCCGCACCACAGCCGCCGGATGCGCGCCGAGCGCGCCACCGAGAAATGGACCTTCCAGATGCACCCCGACGATCTCGGGCAACTCACGATCGCGGGTCGCACGCTGGGCGGCGGCCACCCGATCGAGGACCGCGGTGTAGCGATCGAGAGGCATGGAGCAGATCGTGGCCAGGTACTCGGTCACCCCGGCCACGAGGAGTCGACGGCCGGCCCGCTCCCAGTCGGCACCAACGGCGGTCGAGAAATCGACGTCACCGACCCCGTTGATCTGCAGGTCGACATAGCCCGGCACCACGGCATCGACCCCGAGCGCCGCCAACTCGACATCGGGAACCCTCAGCGTCACCGGTGCGAACCGAGATGGATGCGGAGCTTCACCAGACCGAGCAGCGTTCTCGGAACGCGGCGGGCGATCGAGGTGCGGGCCGGGCGGAGTTCGGCGACCGAGACGGGCACCTCGGCCACGGCGTATCCCGCGCGTTCGGCGCGCAGGATCAACTCGGTGTCGAAGAGGTCGGAACCATTCCGGCACGAGCGCACGATCGGTCGCACGACGCCCAGGTTCAGCACCTTCATTCCGTGCGTGTCCGACACCGTGAGTCCGAACCCGGCGCGTAGCAACGTCGAGAACACATTGGTGGCGAGGCGCCGCACCGCGCCGCGATCGTCGTGTGAGCCAGGGGCGCGCTTGGAACCGACCACGATCACCGGACCCGTTGGTTCCGACCCGGTGTCGAGCACGGACAGCGCTTCCTTCATGAACTGCAAATCCCAGAAGTCCGCGTCGAAGATCACCGCGACGTCGGTCTTCGATGCGAGCAACCCGGTGCGCAGCGCCTCGCCGTAGTCGGCCACCCGCATCGAGTGGCCGCGAACCTCGGGCACCGCGGCCTCGATCTGGCGCAACACGGTGAGCGTCCCGTCGGTCGAACCGTTCTCGACGATGTGCAGCTCGAACGGCTGGCCCAGCGCGCGCAGGCCCTCGACCAGTTCCCGCACGGTCTGGTCGAGCAGCGCGGCTTCGTTGTACGCCGGCACCACGATGGAGATCACGGGCTCGTCTGACACGGACGCCATTTTGGCGCGTCGGACGGGGCCGACCCGGGCTTGGGCCGTTTCGGTGCTCTCATTCGCCGTCCGTCCCGATCATCGGCGGCCGCCGATAGGGTGATCCGACCGACTGAAAGGGGGCCGCGTGGCCGCGATGCCCGATGTCTTGAAACTCCATGCCGACGGGTCGCCCGACCGGCTCGCGGTCATCGTCGATGCCAGCCATGGAGCCCAGTTCTCCACGACGACCTACGCCGAACTCAATCGCATCGTGAACCAGCTGGCCCACGGACTGCTGGCACTCGGAGCCCAGGCCGGCGACCGGATCGTGTGGTGCGGCCCGAACTCGCTCGAGACGATTGCGGTGATCCACGCGGCCCGCAAGGCCGGGCTCGTCGCGGTCCCGCTCTCGTACCGGTTCACGGCCGAGGAGATGGCCTACGTCATCGACAACTCGGACGCCACACTTGTGGTGGCCGATGCCGACTACGCACCGCTGATCGCGTCGGTGCGAGCCGAGATCCCCAAGGTCAAGGCACTTGTCGGTTTCTGCGCGACCGTGGAACCGAAGGCACTCCCAGAGGGGTTCCTCGATTGGGACACCTGCCTGGACGGTCAGCCGGTCGACGAGCCCGTCGCGGTCGACGCCTCAGCCGTTGGGGCGCAGATGCTCTACACCTCGGGGACGACCGGCAAGCCCAAAGGCGCGTTGCGCACCACGACCAACGCCCCGATCGTGTTCGCCCTGCTCGGCGAACTCGGTTTTCAGATGGGCAACGAGGTCCACATCACCACCGGGCCGATGTACCACTCCGGTCCGCTCGCGTTCGTGTCCCTGAACCATTCGGCGGGTTCGCCGATCATCGTCCTCCGCCGGTTCGATCCCGAGGCCTGGCTCACCGCCGTCAAGCAGCACAAGGTCACCAACACGTTCTCGGCGCCGACCCAGCTGAAGCGGATCGTGTCGCTGCCCGACGCCGTGCTCGCCACTGCCGACTGCTCGTCCATGCGGTGCCTCATCGCGAACGCCGCGCCCGTGCCCTACGCGCTGAAGCAGGAGGTCATCGCCAAGCTGGGGGACGGCTTCCTGTTCGAGGTCTACGGCTCCACCGAGATGGGCATCATCACGGTCCTGCGTCCCGAGGATCAGCTGCGCAAGCCCGGTTCGTGCGGCAAGCCCTACGGCGGGATCGAGTTCCGGATCGTGCGCGACGACGGCACCGAGGCCGACGTGGGGGAGCAGGGCGAGTTGTTCATGTCGACCGGGTTGGCGATGGACGGCTATCACCGCACCGAGGAACAACTCAGCGAGCACGAGGGGGGCCGGTGGAAGTCGGTCGGCGACATCGCCTACGCCGACGATGAGGGCTACCTCCACATCTGCGACCGCAAGAAGGACATGATCATCTCGGGCGGGGTCAATATCTACCCGGCCGAGATCGAAGCGGTCCTCCACGGCTATCCCGACCTCATCGACGTCGCGGTGTTCGGCATTCCCGACGACGAGTGGGGCGAGAGCGTCTACTGCATCGCCCAGGCCAAACCCGGCGTCACCCTCGACCTCGACGCGCTCGCGGAGTACGCCACGGCACATATGGCCAAGTACAAGGTGCCACGGGGGTGGGAACTCCGAGACGAGCTCCCGCGCACCGACGCCGGGAAGCTCCTCAAACGCGTGCTCCGCGACGAGTTCTGGTCCACCCGCTCCGTTTGACGCCAACGCCGCGTCTGCCTGCACCCCGCCCTCTGCACTGGGCTCCGTTGTGGCCACCTTCCGGAGTAATGTGACTACATGGATATCGGGGTGCGCGAACTCAAGGCAACGCTCTCGGCCACTCTGGCGCGGGCCGCCGCGGGGGAGTTGATCACGGTCACGGATCGAGGCCGTCCCGTGGCGGTGATCGGACCGCCGTTGGGCACCGTGGACCTGGACCGCGCGGCCTCCGAGGGCTGGGTCACGCCGGCCACCGCCCAGGGCTTGGAGCCGGTGACCCGAAAGCCCGCTCGCATGAGAGTGCTCGACGCCTTGGCCGAGGACCGCGGCGAGTGACCCTGTACGCCGACACCAGCGCACTGTTGAAGCGGTACGTCGACGAACCCGATTCGGACCGGGCGAACGAACTCCTCACCTCCGACCCGTTGGTCGTCACCGGCCGGCATACCGTCGTGGAGGTACGACGCAATCTGGCCCGGCTGCTGAGCCCGGTCGATGCGTCTGCCGCCCGCGCCCAGTTCACCCGCGACCTCACGGCGTTCGCGATCGTCGAACTCGACGCGGACACCTGCGAGCTCGCCGCGACGATTGCTGAGCAAACGGGCGTGCGCACGCTGGACGCACTCCACCTCGGGGCAGCCCGCAGGTTGGGCACTGCCCTCACGATTGTGACTTTCGACATTCGTCAGGCCCAGGCCGCCCGGGCCATCGGGTTCGCCGTCGCCGGTGTGTAGGCCACCGACACCACGGAACGAGCCTCCCCGCACCGAGACCCGGCCCACCGAGGTCCGCACACTGACGATCTCGAGGCCCGGCGGCTACGGTCCCGGGCCGTGCCCACCCTCTCCGAAGCCGAATCCAAGACGCTCGTCGCGACCTACGGGATTCCGGTCCCCGACGAGCGGATCGTGCCCGACGCCGCTGCCGCGGCCGCCGCCGCGGCGGCCATCGGGTTCCCGGTCGTCCTCAAGTTGAACGGCGACGCGATTGCCCACAAGACCGAGCGGGGTCTCGTGCGCCTCAACCTGACCGACGCCGCCGGGGTCGAGCAGGCCGGGACCGAACTCCTGGCGCGGGCGACACCCGCCGACGGGCCGGTCAACCTGCTCGTCGCGCCGATGCTCAAGGGCAACCGCGAGCTGATCGCCGGCCTGCACCACGACGAGCAGTTCGGCTCCACCGTGATGCTCGGCATCGGCGGGATCCTGGCGGAGGCCATCGGTGACGTGGCGTTCCGCCTGGTGCCGCTCACGACCGTCGACGCCGAAGAACTCGTCGACGACCTCCAGACCCAAGCCCTGCTCGGAGCGTTCCGTGGTGAACCGCCGATCGACCGCGCCGCGCTCGTCCAGGTGATCACCGGGTTGGCCCACCTCGCCACCGCTCGACCCGACGTCCGGTCGGTCGACCTGAATCCGCTCATCGTCGTCGACGGCCGACCAATCGCAGTCGACGCGCTCGTGGAGGTGTCGGCATGAGCAGCCTCACCGACGAGCAATTCCGCGCCTTGTTCGACCCGCGTGCGATTCTGGTGGCCGGCGCGTCGAGCCATCCCGGCAAGTTCGGGTTCGTCACGCTCCACAACGTGCTGAGCCAGGGCTATCAAGGGGGCGTCTACGCGACCAACCGCGACGGCGGCACCATTCTCGGGATCGAGACCGTAACGAGCATCGAGGAACTCCCGGCCGACGCGCCGATCGATCTGGTCTTCGTGTGCACTCCAGCCTCGGCCAACCCCGATCTGTTGCGCGCCTGCGCCGATCGGGGCGTCCGCGCTGCCTTCATCACGAGCGCGGGGTACGGCGAGGCGGGGGACGAAGGTCGCGTCGCGGAACGCGAACTCATCGAACTCGCCGAACGCCTCGGCATGTTGCTGGCCGGCCCGAATGGGCAGGGGGTCGTGAGCACGCCATCGAGGCTCTGCGCGCAGATCGTCGCGCCGTATCCACCGGTCGGCCGTATCGGCGTGGCGAGTCAGAGCGGCAACTTCGTGTCGAGTTTCCTCAACTACTCGGTCCAGACCGGCATCGGCATCAGTCGTGCGGTCAGCGCCGGCAACGCCGCGATGGTGACCGTGCCCGACTATCTCGACTTCTACGCGGCCGATGCCGCCACCCGCGTCGGCCTCGCGTACGTCGAGGGCATCGTCGACGGACGCGGCTTCTACGACCGTATCTGTTCGGTCACCGAGCGCATGCCGCTGGTGCTCCTCAAGGGCGGCGCCACGGCCGGCGGCCAACGCGCCGCGGCCAGCCACACTGGTGCCCTCGCCAGCGACGACCGGATCTTCGACGGTATGTGCCGTCAAGCCGGAGCAACGCGCGCCGCGACAGTCGAGGAGGCATTCGAGGCGGCCGCGAGTTTCGCCACCCAACCGCTGCCGAAGGGCCCGAACGTTGCGGTCATGACCACGGCCGGCGGGTGGGGAGTGGTGACCGCCGATGCGATCACGGCCCATCGCGATCTCACGCTCGCCCCGATGCCGGCCGACCTGCTCGCGGAGATCGACACCAAGCTGCCACCCCGGTGGAGCCGCAACAACCCGATCGATCTCGCCGGGGGCGAGACCCGCGACACGATTCCCGAGGTCATGGCGATGGTCGCGGGCCACGAATCCATCGATGCGGTCGTGTACCTCGGGTTGGGCATCCAGAGCAACCAAGCCCGCCTGATGCGCGAGGGTCGCTTCTATCCCGGCGACGGCCTCGAACGCATCGTCGATTACCACGAACGCCAAGACGCCCGATTCGCGCAGGCGGCCGCAGAGATCAGCGACACCACCGGCAAACCGATCCTCACTGCGACCGAACTCGCCATCGCGTTCCCCGACAACGCCGGGCCGCGCGCGGTGCGCGAATCCGGGCGGCTCTGTTACGCGTCGTCGAACCGGGCCGTGACCGCACTCGGCCACCTGTACCGGTACGCGCGCTTCCGGGAGCGCCGCGGTCTCACCGATTGATCCGCTCGTGAACTCCCGTGGCGCCCTCGCTCGGCGGATTCTCGTCGTCGGCTTGCTCGTGATCGCGACCACGGCGGGGTGGGTGGCCGTTCGGCGCCCATCGGAATCGGCGACGACCGACACCCGAGCGGCGTTGGGATCGCCACTCTGGTCCGCTCGGCGAGCACCCCAGGCCGTGCTGGATGCCACCGGATCCCAGCAGTTGGCGAGCGACCTCGTGGCCACGACTGCCGGAATCCCCTCGTGTGTCGAGGTGGCCGATGCCAACGGCCGGCTCGCGACCCTCGACCCCGACACGCCCCGCACTCCCGCAAGCACGATGAAGCTGCTGACCGCGGCCGCCGCCCTTCACACCCTCGGCCCCGACTTCCGATTCGTGACCACGGTCAGCGCGCCGGGCGATCCCAACCGCGGTCGGGTCGACCACCTCGTGCTCGTCGGCCACGGTGATCCGCTGCTCGCAACCCCGGAACGGATCGCGGCCCTCGCCGCCGACCCCGGCACGGCGGGTCTGGCCGCCACGCCCCTCGCCACCCTTGCGGACGCGGTGGCTGCGGCCGGCGTGCGCGACGTCGCGAACGGCATCGTCGTCGACGATCAACGCTTCGATGCCGAACGCGCCCGACCGGCGTGGACGCCGGGCGGTCGATCGGCCATCGGCCCAATCGGTGCGCTGACCGTCAACGACGGCTCCACCGGCGCGGCCGGCGAAGGCGGGCGCGCCGCGGACCCTGCGGTGAACGCCGGTGAGGAACTGCGGCGATTGCTCGTGGCCCGAGGAGTGGCCGTCCAGGGAACAACTCGCCGAGCGACCGATGCTGGTGCCGATACTCAACTCGCGAAGGTCGAGTCGCCACCCCTGACCGACATCGTCACCGAGATGTTGAGCGCCAGCGACAACCTCACCGCGGAAATGCTCGTCAAAGAACTCGGAGCCGACGGCTCGATTCCCGCCACCACGGCCCGAGGGGTCGCCGCGCTCCAGACCGCCCTGACCGAACTCGGTATCGATCTCACCGGTGCCAACGTCACGGATGGTTCCGGGCTCTCACCCACCGACGCACTGAGATGCGCGACCCTCATCCAGATCCTCCATCGGGCCGAGACCAATCCGCGTCTCGCCTCGATCAGCTCCGGACTCGCGATCGCCGGCGAACGGGGCACCTTGGCTCGCCGCCTGGTCGGGACTCCGCTGGCCGGCAACCTGCGCGCCAAGACCGGCACGCTGAGCGGCGTGAGCGGGTTGGCCGGATACGTGACGAGCGATCGGCCCCTGCGGTTCTCGTTGCTTCTGAACGGCACCTTCGGAGAATCGGCCGCACTGGCGCTTCGCGAGGCGGTGGCGGCGACGATCGCGAGCTATCCGAACGTGCCCGGCGGGGTCGCCGTCGTGCCCGAGCCCTTTGCCCCGATTCCGCCCAGGGCTTGCCCGACCCGGCCATCGCCGTGTTGAATCCGAACGTGGCCGACAAACCAGCACCGATCCCGCAGGCGATCACCGAACTCTGGCAACTCGTCCTCGCGTACTTCAAACAGGAGACCACCGAGCCACTCAAGGCGCTCGGCAAGGTCGTCGGGTACGGGATCGCCGGCTCGCTGCTGATCGGCACCGGGGTTGTGTTCGCCGCCATCGGATTCCTGCGCTGGCTCCAGCACGACCTGTCCGACACGTTCAATGGGAACTGGACATTCGCGCCGTATCTGATCGTGATCATCGCGCTCCTCGGCGTCGGTGCGCTCGTCTTCATCCTCGGCACTCGGACCAAGCCCACCGCCTCGGACTCACTGTCGAAGGACCGCCCGTGACCACCCCCAAAGACCAGCCCATTACCAAGGCCGACATCCAGGCGAAACTCGCCGAGATCGGCGGCGAAGTCGACGAGCAGGTCGCCAACACGAAGCAGCTCGCCATCACCGTCGCCTCGGTCGTCGTCGCGGTGGTCCTCGCCGGGTTCTTCCTCGCGGGTCGCCGGCGTGGCAAGAAGCTCAGCACCGTCGTCGAGATCCGGCGCGTGTGAAGGCGCTCTCAGCGGCCGGCGGGTTGGTCGGTGCGCGCAGTCGCGGCCGAGGCAAGGTCGCGGTCGGCGTCACGGCCGCGTTCGCCGGCGTCCGGGTCTACAAGCGCCTGATCCGCCGCTCCACCAAACCGGTGATGCGGTTCACGGTCAAGCCGGGCGAGACCTACGAGATCAAAGGTGTGCGCCGCGGCCAGTAGCCTCGACGACCTCATGCGAGTCGTCTTGCGCAACCCCCGTCGCGAAATCGAAGTTCCCGGTCCACTCACCGTGGCGAATCTGCTCGCCCGGTTGGAGATCGTGCCGGAGTCGGTCCTCGTCATCAACGGCGACACCCTCGTCACCCACGACGCCCGCTTGGCCGACGACGCCGAGGTCGAGATCCGGCCGGTCATCTCGGGCGGCGCGACATGAAGTGCCGGCGGTGCAAGGCCCCCGCCATCATCGATATCCCTCGTCACAACGCGGCGTTCTGCGCCGATTGCTTCACCCATCAATGCCGAGAGCAGGTACGCCGGGCCATCCACGAGCACCGCATGATTGCGCCGGGGGATCGCGTGCTCGTCGCGGTCTCGGGCGGCAAGGACTCACTCGCACTGTGGGACCTGTTGACCGAGATCGACATCCCCGCCGACGGTTTGTATCTCGGTCTGGGCATCGGCGAGTACTCCGATCACTCCGGTGACTACACCCGGGCATTCGCGACCGAACGGGGTCTCCGCCTGCACGAGGTCGACCTCGAGCGTGACCACGGATACAACGTGCCCGGAGCCGCCGCGGCCACCCGACGGGCGCCCTGCGGTGCCTGCGGTCTCTCGAAGCGTCATCTCTTCAACCAGGTCGCGCTCGACGAGGGGTACGACGTCGTCGCGACCGGCCACAACCTCGACGACGAAGCCGCGGTGTTGCTGGGCAACGTGCTGCGGTGGGAAACCGCCTACCTCGGCCGTCAGTACCCGATCCTGCCGGGTGGCGATGGGTTCGCCCGCAAGGTCAAGCCGCTCGTGCGGCTGAGCGAACGCGAGATGGCGGCCTACTGCGTGATTCGCGGCATCGACTATCAGGTCGAGGAGTGCCCGATGGCCGACGGCAATCGCCACATCGGATTCAAGGAACTCCTCAACCAACTCGAGACGCAGTCGCCCGGAACCAAGGCTGCGTTCATCAGCGGCTTCTGGAGCCGGGGGCACGATGCGTTCGCGCCGGAAGCCGACGAGGAGCGCGCCACGCTCGCGCCGTGCATCGAATGCGCAGCGCCGACGACCACCGGCGATCGGTGCGCGTTCTGCTCCCTGCGCAGCCGCGCGCAGTCCGCACCGACCGAACAGCCCGTCACCCTGCGATCGAGGTCTTAGCCGTGCGTGGCCCCTTCACCATCGGCGAACACGTGCTCCTCGTCGACCGCAAACGTCGACGCCACATGATCCGACTCGCCGAAGCCGGCGAGTTCCACACCCACGCCGGCGTGCTCGCCCACTCGCTCCTGATCGGCCAGGACGAAGGCATCACGGTCCGCACCACACGCGGCGCGGCCCTCTTGGCGACGCGCCCTACCCTCTCGGAGTACATCCTGGAGATGCCGCGCGGTGCCCAGGTCATCTACCCGAAGGATCTCGGTCCGATCCTGATGCTCGCCGACATCTTCCCCGGTGCCCGCATCCTCGAATCGGGCGTCGGGTCCGGCGCACTCACCATGACGCTGCTCCGTGCGATCGGTCCGACCGGCCACGTGACCGGGTACGAGATTCGGGACGACTTCGCCGACCGAGCGCAGCGCAACGTCGAGGCGTTCTTGGGCACCGAGGTCCCGCTCACCATCGAAGTGCGCGACATCTACGAAGGCATCGCGCTGCGAGACCTCGACCGCGTCGTGCTCGACCTGCCCGAACCCTGGCAGGTGGTCGCCCACGCCGAGGAGGCGTTGCGCCCCGGCGGCATCATGATCTCGTACCTGCCCACGATCCTGCAGGTGTCGACGTTGCGGGAGCGACTGGCGGAGTCGGCGTTCGGCATGGCCGAGACCCTCGAAGTCCTCCACCGGGGCTGGAACGTCGACGGCCAATCGGTGCGTCCGGACCATCGCATGGTGGCTCACACCGGATTCCTCACAGTGGCGCGATTGCTGACTCCCAACGAATGAGTTGGTTCGATGGGTTCGTACTGGTCGCGGTGGCGGTCGGTGCGTTCGTCGGGTTCCGCGTCGGGTTGGTCGTGCGCGCGTTGTCGTGGTTCGGCCTCGTGATCGGGCTCGTCTTCGGGCTCACCCTCGTGGCGCGCGTCGCGGTATCGCTCGCAACCAGCACTCCCGGAATCCGGCTCCTGTCGGTGTCGGCCCTCGTGATCGGCCTCGCCCTCCTCGGCCACACCGCCGGTCTGCTCCTGAGCCGAGCGCTGCGCCATCGGATGGGACATGAACCGGTCCTGTCGGCCGTCGACCATTGGGCGGGCGGTGCACTGGGCGCCATCGGCGTCCTCGTGCTGCTCTGGCTCCTGATCCCTGCGCTCCGATCCACTCCGGGGTGGCCGGCACGCGCGGCGCGAGATTCGGCGCTGGTGGCGCTGGTGAACGACGTTGCTCCGGGCCAACCGCATTCCGCACGAGTGCTCGGCCGCATCGTCGGCGAGGCGCCCTACCCGCTCCTTCACAACGACGACCAGGCGGTGGGGGATCCGCCGACCTCCGACGCGGGGCCGCGCGTCGACGCGATCGGTGCAGCGAGCGTCGTGTTGGTGCAGGGCAGCGCATGCGGCTTGCGCATCTCCGGCACCGGGTTCGCGGTCCGGCCGACGTTGATTATGACGAATGCGCACGTCGTGGCGGGGGAGTCCAAGACCGAGATCACCACTATCGACGGCCGCACCGTGCCCGCCACGGTCGTCGCGTTCGACCCGCTCCACGACGTCGCACTGCTGCGCATCGCGGCCCCCGGGCTTCCGAGTCTGCGGTTCGGAGCGACCCGGATCGGCACGCTGGCCACCGTGTTCGGCCACCCCAACGGCGACGCCCTGCGGGCGACCCCCGCGCGCGTCGCCCGCTGGATCGACACTCCGAGAACCGACATCTACCGCGGCGCCACCATCGAGACACCGATCGTCGGTCTCGCCGTGCGACTCATCGTGGGCGATTCCGGCGGACCCGTGGTCGGACCCAACGGGTTGGTGCAGGCCATGGTCTTCGCCGTCGATCCCGCCCGCGCCACCACCGGTTTCGCGCTCAGCTCCCGCGAGCTGATTCCCATCGTGACCGCGTCCCGCGCCGCCACCGCGCCCGTCAGCACCGGCGGTTGCCTCGTCGGGTGAGAGAAGGCCGATGCCTGGTGACCCGGGCTGGGATCAAACCCCGAAGAGTTGGGCGACGGTCACGACCAAGGCCGTGGCGGCGAGCAAGGACACGACGATCACACACAGCAGCGCAAAGGCCCGGAACTTGGGACCGTTGACCGCCGAGCCGACGGCACTCGACCGGTTGGTGAGCACGAAGAGGAAGCCGAGGATGACGGGCGTGATGAACCCGTTGAGCACCTGCATACCGACAAGCAGGTCGATCAGGTTGACCGGGATCAACGCGACGGCCGCGCCGAGTATCACCTGCGCCGCGAACAAGCCGAGGAACAGTGGCGCCTCGCGGAACTTGCGCGAGACCGACCGCTCCGCGCCGACCGCTTCGGCGAGTCCGTAGGCCGTCGACAGGGGAACGATCGCCGCGGCCAACATCGACGCACCGAGGAGTCCGATCGCGAACAGGTACTCCGCGCCGGCCCCCGCCACCGGCTCGAGCGCACTGGCGGCCTGTTGCGCAGACGTGAGCCGCAGCCCGCTCCCACCGATGGCTGCGCCGGTCGCAATCAGGACCGAGAGGAAGATGAATCCGGCGAAGAGCGACCCGACCACCGCGTCGATCCGTTCGTGCTTGTACTCGTCGGGGCCGATCCCGCGGTCGGCGACGGCCGCCGCTTGGTACAGCTGCATGTACGGAGTGATGGTCGTCCCCACGAGCGCCACTGCGATCAGCAGGAAGTCGCGCGTCATGTCGAAATGCGGGATGAACGTGTTTCGGGCGACATCGCCCCAGTCGGGCTGAGCCAAGATCATCGCGATGGGGTAGGAGAGGAAGACGAGCGAGAGCAACAGGAAGACCCGCTCGGCCCGGCGATAGGAACCGAACATCACGATCCCGAGAATGCTCGCGGCTGCGATCGGCACCGAGATGTAGCGCGACACCCCGAAGATCTCGAGCGCGGCCCCGATACCGGCGAACTCCGACACCACCAAACCCAGGTTGGCGATCAGGAGACAGACCACTGCGAACGCGCCGATGCGGAGCGAGAACTCCTCCCGGACGAGCGACATCAACCCTTCGCCGCTGTAGGCACCGAGACGCGCCGCCATCTCCTGCACGGCGACGAGCGCGGCGATCACGAGGACGCAGATGAAGAGGGTCTGATACTGGAACTGCGATCCGGCCGAGGCGTAGGTCGCGATGCCGCCGGCATCGTTCCCGGCGTTGGCGGCGATGATGCCGGGACCGAGGATCGCCAAGAACGCGGCCGGACGTACAAACCGACGCCGGCGCGGCGCGGGAGGTGGCGAGACGGGAAGCTGGCTCATCGTGGCCTCAGATCATCCGAACAGCCGCGGGAAGCGGATCCGGCCGCGCTCGGGCACGAGCGCGTCGATGAGGTCGTCGGCCAGGATGCGGCCCACCGGTCGCCCGTCGCTGTCCACGACGAGCAGCGACGAACCCCGTGAGTCGATGAACTGTTCGATCACATCGTCGAGGGTCGCCTCGGGCTCGACCATCGTGGGCTCCGGCGGACCGGCCACGTCGATCACGAGATCGTCGCTCGCGGCCACGAGAAGTTCGAAGAGGCCAAGGTCGTGGAGGACTCGTCCGTCGTCGTCCACGATGATCACCGCATCGACGTCGCCCTGGTGTTCGGATTCGGCGCGCAGGATCCGACGTACCTCGCCCACGCTCTGATCCTTGCGCACGAGCACGAGGTTGGTGGTCATGAGACCACCGGCGGTGCCTTCCCGGTACAGCAGCAGTGCGCGCAGCGAGGTCGCGGCCTCGGCCGGCATCTCGGCCAGCAGCTCCTCGGCCTCCGCAGGCTCCAGCTCACGGAGGGCGTCCGCCGCCTCGTCCGGCTCCATCTCGACGAGCATGGCGGCGGCCTGGCCGGTCTCGGACTCACGCAGCAACGCGCCCAGCTCGTCGGGTTCCATCTCTTCGAGCGCGTCGGCGACGACTTCGGCGTCGAGTTGAGCCAGGAGCTCCTGGCGCTCCTCGCGTCCGAGTTCTTCGAGAAGGTCGGCGAGTTCGGCCGGGCGCAAACGGCGCAAGGCCTGGTTCGGTGCGTGCAACCGCATGGGACCACGACGGTTCGCCCCCGCGTGGGTGCCGAATGACTGGATCGCGGACCAGTCGATGACCCGCTCCGGGGTCGCCCGGGTGCGATAGCGGGTCGGGCCGAGCCGGCGCAGCAGGGTCTGAAAGCCGACGTCCACCCCGACGAGGCGGTAGACCGATGCGACGCGAGCGAGGTAGAGATCCGACGCTCGCACCACGCGCCGACCGTCGACGTCGACCATCTGGTGGTCGACGACGTCGCCGTTCAGGACCACCTCACCCTCACGCCGTTCGAAGTCGCGCAAGTCGAGGCGGGTGGATCGCAACGTGACCTGGGTCGGAGCGATCTCGGTGATCTGATCGACGGGCACGTAGGCGCGGCGCCGCCCGACCCGCAGGACGATGCCCGTGATCGGGGGATAGGACTCACCGTGCCACCGAACGACGAGATCGACGACCCGCCCGACCTCGGCCCCGCGCGGGTCGACGGCCGGGCGGCCGACGAGCGCGGCCGCCGACACCAACGTGTCGGTCACCGTACGGTTGGCGAGCAGTCTTTGAGTTCGGTGTTCCCGGCGACGACGGAACGCGGCGGGAGTGGGGAGCGGTGGGCGACGAGCCATGACTCACCTCCAGAAACTGCGCCGATCAACTCGACGCCGAGGCAGGCAGAGACAGAACGGAAGGACCACGCCTCCCGTCGGCTCGTCAGTTCAAGCACATACCGAGCAGACAGGAGCCATGGCCGTTGATACTCGGAGGTTCATGCGTATGCATTGGCCAACTCCTTTCCTTCTCGGCGTCGCGTGAGTGCGACCTGACGGTCGGTTATTCCGCTTCGATGTAGATGCATTCCCCGGGGCACTCTTCGGCCGACTCGATCGTCGCCTCGAGCATCCCATCGGGAATGTTCGCCAGTCCTTCGGCACCACCGGGTTCGCTGAAAACCTTGTCGCCTTCCTTGACGTAGGCCAAGCCATCGTCGAGCAACGTGAACACACTCGGTGCAATCTCTTCACAGAGACCGTCACCGGTGCAGAGGTCCTGATCGATCCAGACCTTCATGTGGTCCTCACCTCGTAGTCAGTGGTTTTCGGGGGGTTATGGGGTTTCGCCGCTACTGCACCAGTGGTACATGGTGCCTCAACCCCAGGCTCCGGGGAACCGATGGAGCGTACGGCGCTGCTGTAGCGATCGGCAATTTACCCCGCGAGCATGAGGAAAAAGCCGATCCAAGCCGCAACTGCTGGATAGGGTGCGCGAAGACCCGCTACGAAGCGGCAATCGGAAGGATCACATCGTGGCTGCCGAGCACGAACGACGCCTCGCCGAGTACGAACACCAAGTCGGCGAACTCCAGGACGAAGTCAAGACGCTGGAAGAGGAGATCGTCCTCCTCCGCCGCCGCCTCCAGGACGCCCCCAAGCGCGTGCGCACGCTCGAGGAACGCATCCTTGAGACCAAGGGACAGCTGGCCCAGGCCGTCTCTCAGAACGAACGCCTCTCGGCGACCCTGCGCGAGGCCCGCGAGCACATCGCCGCCCTTCGGGACGAGGTCGAGAAGCTCACGATGCCGCCCTCGGGTTACGGCACGCTCCTCGGGACGAACGACGACGGCACCGTGGATGTCTTCACCGCCGGCCGCAAGATGCGGGTGTCGGTGCACCCTGAACTCGAACTCGACGACCTCAAGCGCGGTCAAGAAGTCGTGCTCAACGAGTCCCTCAACGTCGTGCTCGCCCGGGGCGTCGAGACCCAGGGTGAGGTCGTGATCTTCAAGGAACTCCTCGAAGACGGCCAGCGCGCCCTGATCGTCGGCCGCGCCGACGAGGAACGGGTTGCGGAGCTGAGCCAGGAACTCATCGGGATCAAGTTGCGCGCGGGTGAGCACGTCCTCGTCGACGGCCGGTCCGGTTTGCTGGTCGAACGGATTCCGCGTCCCGAGGTCGAGGAGTTGGTCCTCGAAGAGGTCCCCGACATCACCTACGACGACATCGGTGGCCTCGACGCGCAGATCGACCAGATCCACGACGCGGTCGAGTTGCCCTACCTCCACGCCGACCTGTTCAAGGAACTCGACCTGCAACCGCCGAAGGGGATCCTGCTCTACGGCCCGCCGGGCTGTGGCAAGACCTTGATCGCGAAGGCGGTGGCCAACTCGCTGGCCAAGCGGGTGTCGGAGAAGACAGGGAACGCGAAAACGAAGTCGTACTTCCTCAATATCAAGGGTCCGGAACTCCTCAACAAGTACGTGGGCGAGACCGAGCGCCAGATCCGGCTCATCTTCGAGCGGGCGCGCGAGAAGAGCGAGGAGGGCGTGCCGGTCATCGTGTTCTTCGACGAGATGGATTCCCTGTTTCGCACCCGCGGCACCGGCATCAGCTCCGACATCGAATCGACCATCGTTCCCCAGCTGCTCGCCGAGATCGACGGCGTCGAGGCACTGAAGAACGTGATCGTGATCGGCGCATCGAACCGGGAAGACCTGATCGACCCGGCGATCCTGCGTCCGGGTCGCCTCGACGTGAAGATCAAGATCGAGCGACCCACCGAGCAGTCGGCGAAGCAGATCTACTCCCGGTACCTCGTGCCGACGTTGCCGATCGCCGACGAGGAGACGAAACACTTCGAGGGCGACGTCGAGCGGACGATCGCCAAGATGATCGACGTCTCGGTCGAGGCCATGTACGCGACCGACGACGCCAACCGATTCCTGGAAGTCACCTACCAGAACGGCGACAAGGAGATCCTTTACTTCAAGGACTTCGCCTCGGGCGCCATGATCGAGAACGTCGTGCGTCGGGCCAAAAAGCTGGCGATCAAGCGAGTGATCGCGGGTGGGGGCCGTGGGATCAGCACCCAGGACATGCTCGACTCGATCAAGCAGGAGTACCGCGAGCACGAAGACCTGCCCAACACGACCAACCCGGACGACTGGGCGAAGATCTCGGGCAAGAAGGGGGAGCGGATCGTCTTCGTCCGCACCCTCATCTCCGAAGGCCACCACGACGAGGGCGGGCGTCAGATCGAACGGGTCACGACCGGCCAGTACCTCTGACCGGACCACAGTCGTGCCCGGGCGCGGGCGGCCTCAGGCGGTAGGGACCTCGCGCAGCAAGGCCGCGTAGTCGACGAACCCGAACTCGGCAGTGATTGTCTCGGCCCAGACCTGGTCGAGCTCCGCGAGGAACTCGGGCGAGAGTTCGGCCCGGTATCCGCCGACCTGCCCGGTGCGCACCTTGGCCGACTCGCTCCCGGGCGACAACCCGCAGACGGTCTCGCTGCGGGTCCGCATCATGAGGTCGTCGTACTTCGCAGCGTGGGCCTGCATCGATGCGAGACTCGATTCGGTCAGGGCCGCCGCGATCCGATCCTCATCGTCGGCCAACCCTAGGAAGTCGGCGACCTTCCGGACCGTCGCCTCGGGATCGGCCTTCATGTGCTCGTACGCGAGCATCAGCACGTCGGGGTCGTGACGGTGGCGCCACCACGAGGCGAGATGGCGGTAGTAGCCGCGGTCGTCGACCATCCGCGCCCGACCCAACGTCTCGAGGTCGATCGTGCCCGGTTCGAAGAACCAGCCCTCGAAGAACCGGTACGCGGAGACGATCGCGTCGCGCGGGTCACGCACGGCAACGATGTAACGGGCGCCCTTGGGCACGTCGTCCCACGCGAGGTGGCTCTTGAACGCTCGCGGCTGGGCGCGTTGTTCGGCGTCCAGGTCGATCCCGAGGTCGGCCGCGGTCTCGATCCAGGGCACGACCCGGGAGATGTCGTCGAAATCCAGGTCGCCGCCCGTGCGCAAGCTGTGCACCATCTGCTGCAGCCACGTGGTACCGCACTTGGCAGACGGCGTGATGACCACGTCGCGGGGCCGGGGGACGAACCGGAGGCCGGCAGCCACCCCATCTGTACTGAACAACCGCGCCATGAGGTCGCTCAGTTCGTCGACATTGGTGGCGCGCCGGCGCGGCACGGGTTCGGACGGGAGTTCGGCAGCCATGGTCGGCGACGCTAGTGAGGGCCAACCCCTCCGGTGAGCCACCGCTCGATGTCCGCGGATCGGTTGCTCACCGACTCCGTATCCGCACCGGACGTTCCGAACGCAGGGCTAGCCTGCGCGGATGGCGGTGCCCAAGGTCTGTGGTATCGAAACCGAATACGGCGTTGTCCTGCGCAACGCGCCCGACTCCAACCCCGTGCTCGCCTCATCGCTGCTGATCAACGCCTATGTCGAACACCGTAAGGTCGGGTGGGACTTCGACGACGAAACCCCGGGCAACGATGCGCGTGGGTACGCCCGCGACTCCCAGCCGCCGATGGTGGAGACCCACCTCGTCAACACCGTGCTCACCAACGGTGCGCGCTACTACGTCGATCACGCGCACCCCGAGTACTCCACGCCGGAATGCTCCGACGCGCTCGAAGTCGTCATCGCCGACAAGGCGGGGGAGCGCATCCTGACCCGCTCGATGCGCGCGGCCCGACGGCTGCTCGATCCGGGGCAGGAGATCGTCGTCTACAAGAACAACTCGGACGGCAAGGGCAACTCGTACGGCACCCACGAGAGCTATCTCGTCGATCGGCAGACGCCGTTCGCCCAGATCGTGCGCACCATGTTGCCGTGGTTCGTGTCGCGGCAGGTCTTCACCGGCGCGGGCAAGATCGGCGCCGAGAACGGTGCGGCCGACGTCGGATTCCAGCTGAGCAGCCGGGCCGACTTCTTCGAAGAGGAAGTCGGACTCGAGACCACGCTCAAACGGCCGATCGTCAACACTCGGGACGAACCCCACGCCGATCCCCAGAAGTACCGCCGCCTGCATGTGATCGCGGGCGACGCCAACCTCTGTGAGGTCGCGACCTACCTCAAGGTCGGGACCACCTCGATCGTGCTCGGCATGATCGAGGACGGCTTCATCGACAAAGACCTCGCGATCATCGGGCCGGTCCACGCCGTTCGCACCATCTCGCACGACCCGTCGTTGCGCGCCACCCTCGAACTCGTCGACGGCGGGACTCTCACTGCGATCGAGTTGCAGTGGGAGTTCCTCCGCTTCGCCCAGAAGTACGCCGACGAGACCGGCCTGGAACTCTGCGGTGGACCCGTCGGCCTCGACGTCCTCGTACGGTGGGAGCAGGTGCTGACCGACCTCGAACGCGACCCGCGCTCACTCAGCGGTCGGCTCGATTGGGCCACCAAGCTCGGCCTGCTCGATGCCTACCGGGAGCGAGACGGCCTGAAGTGGGACGACCCCAAACTGGCGCTGCTCGACCTGCAATACCACGACGTTCGCCCCGACCGATCCCTGTACGAACGCTTGGTGAAGGCGGGCAAGGTGGAGCGGCTCGTCGATGAAGCGACTGTCGAACACGCCATGACCGAACCACCGGAAACAACGCGGGCATACTTCCGGGGCACCTGCCTCGCTCGGTGGCCGGATTCGGTCGTCGCCGCGAACTGGGACAGTTTGATCCTTGACGTAGGAAGTGACCCGTTGCGGCGGATTCCGATGATGGAACCGCTCAAGGGAAGCAAGGCCCACGTCGAGGCGTTGTTTGCACACTGCACGACACCAGCGCAGCTGGTGGAGCACCTCGGTGCATCAGCTCGGGAGGAACCATGACCGAACGTGAGCAGAAGAAGAAACCGGCGCCTCAGAAGCGTGAGGACGTCACCGAGGACGTCGAGGCGCCCGCGCGCCAGGGCGAGGCACTGAAGGAAGAGCTCGACGACCTGCTCGACGAGATCGACAGCGTGTTGGAGTCCAACGCCGAGGAGTTCGTGCGTTCGTACGTGCAAAAGGGCGGTCAGTGACTCGGCGGCCCACCGCCCCATGAGCCGTTCCGGCTCGTCACTGTCGTCCTCGTTGGCCCGCGGTATTCGCGTTGACGCATCCCGCGTGCCCGACAACGTCGTCGCCGCCCATCTCGAGGCGCGCGAACACCGGCGCCTGGTGCGGCGCATCGCGCGCTGGCGGCGGTTCCACCGAATCCGGTGAAGACCACGTATAGGCTCGCCGGTTCATGAGCGAGCCATTGATGTTGCCGTTCTTCGCGTCCGATCACGATCCCGGACCGTCCTTCGTCGAACTCCTGCGCCACGTCGCGCCGGAGTCGCTCCCGGGTCCGGGCGGTGACCGTCGACCCGAAGGCTTCGAGATCACCCACGCCACCACCGTGGTCGCGATCCGGTCCGCCGACGGTGTCGTGATGGCCGGCGACCGCCGGGCCACCGCCGGGCATGCGATCGCCAACCGCCGGATCGAGAAGGTCTTCGCGGCCGACGAGCACTCCGGCGTCGCAATCGCCGGTGCGGCCGGACCGGCCGTCGAGATGGTGCGACTCTTCCAGGTGCAACTCCGCCACTACGAGAAGGTGGAAGGCGAGCAACTCAGCCTCGAAGGCAAGGCCAACCAACTCGCGCAGATGGTGCGAGCGAACCTGCCCGCAGCGATGCAGGGCTTCGTCGTCATCCCGCTGTTCGCGGGGTACGACCACCGCCGCACGCGGGGCCGGGTCTTCTCCTACGACGCGACCGGCGGCAAGTACGAAGAGGCTGATTACCAAACCAACGGATCCGGTGGCGTGCACGCCCGGAACTGGATCAAAGCCGGCTGGACCGAGGGGATGAGCTCGGAGGGTGCCGTCGGTCTGGCGATCCGCTCCCTGTTCGCCGCGGCCGACGAGGACGCCGCGACCGGTGGTCCGGACCTCGTCCGCGGCATCTACCCGATGGTCGCGATCATCGATACCGACGGGTTCCGTCTCCTCGACGACGCCGACGTGGCCGCCCGGGCCCAGGCCCTCCTCGGCGGCCCCGAACGCGGCGGCAACGACAGCAGCGAGGCAGGTGGTGAATCGTGAACATGCCGTTTTACGTCGCGCCGGAACAGATGATGAAGGACCGGGCTGACTACGCCCGGAAGGGCATCGCGCGTGGGCGCAGCCTCGTCGCGATGGAGTGCGCCGCGGGCGTGGTCATCGTCGCGGAGAACCCGAGCCGCACGCTCTACAAGGTCAGCGAGATCTACGACCGCATCGCGTTCGCCGGTGTGGGCAAGTACAACGAGTTCCAGAGCCTGAAGATCGGCGGCGT